>NZ_DASZJJ010000303.1:0-5950 GCF_035948235.1 Paraburkholderia sp.
GGAATTCAGCGTGCACGCCGAATACGTGGCGGAAATGGTGCGTCAGATGATGTACGCGCAGTACCACGAAGAGGCCTACACGCGTGGTCTGAACGTGGTCACGACGATCGATTCCGCCGATCAGGACGTCGCCTACCGCGCGCTGCGCAAGGGGCTGATGGACTATGAGCGCCGTCACGGTTATCGCGGCCCCGAAGCCTTCATCGACCTGCCCAGCGACGCCGACGACCGCGAACAGGCCATCGACGACGCCCTCCTCGAACACCCGGATAACGGCGAGCTGGTGGCAGCCGTGGTCACGGCTGCCAACCCCAGGGAAGTCAAGGCGACCTTCATGGACGGCAACACCGCCAGCATCGTCGGCGACGGCCTGCGCTTCGCGCAATACAACCTGAGCGCGCGCGCGCAGCCGAGCCAGAAGATCCGCCCCGGCGCGATCATCCGCGTGGCGCGCAACAACGCCGGCGAATGGTCGATCACGCAGTTGCCGCAGATCGAAGGCGCGTTTGTTTCGGTCGTGCCGCAGGACGGCGCGATCCGCGCGCTGGTGGGCGGCTTCGACTTCAACAAGAACAAGTTCAACCACGTCACCCAGGCGTGGCGCCAGCCGGGTTCGAGCTTCAAGCCGTTCATCTATTCGGCGTCGCTCGACAAGGGTCTGGGACCGGCCACCGTCATCAATGACGCGCCGCTCTTCTTCAGCGCCGCGGAAACCGGCGGCCAGGCGTGGGAGCCGAAGAACTACGGCGGCGGCTTCGACGGCCCGATGAGCATGCGCACCGCGCTCATGAAGTCGAAGAACCTCGTGTCGATCCGCATCCTCAACCACATCGGCACGAAGTACGCACAGCAGTACATCACGCACTTCGGTTTCGACGCCGATCGCCACCCGGCCTATCTGCCGATGGCGCTGGGCGCTGGCCTCGTCACGCCGCTGCAGATGGCAGGCGGCTATGCGGTGTTCGCCAACGGCGGCTATCGCGTCAATCCGTATCTGATCGCCGAAGTCACCGACCAGCGCGGCATGGTGGTCGCACAGGCGCAGCCGCTCGTGGCCGAACAGAACGCGCCGCGCGCGATCGATCCGCGCAACGCGTACATCATGAACAGCCTGTTGCAGAGCGTCGCGCAGCGCGGCACGGGCGCGAAGTCCAACGCCCTCAAGCGCACGGATCTCGGCGGCAAAACGGGCACGACCAACGATTCGCGCGACGCGTGGTTCGCGGGCTATCAGCACACGCTCACGGCGATTGCGTGGATCGGCTACGACAATCCGCGCAGCCTGGGCGACAAGGAAACCGGCGGCGGTCTCGCCCTGCCCGTGTGGATCGACTACATGCAGAAGGCGCTCAACGGCGTGCCCGAGTACAAGATGCCGATGCCCGACGGCATCGTCACGCTCGGCGACGAGTTGTATTACGCCGATACCACGCCAGGACACGGTTTCGTCTCGACCGTGGGCATCAGCCAGGCGGCGCTACAGGCGGCAGCGGGCGGCAGTTCGGCCTCGGGTGGCGACGCCGCCGATACGGGCGCGGCAACGGAACCCCAGCAGGTCAACGCCAAGGAAAAAGAGGACATCATGAACCTGTTCCGCGGGCATTGAAGCGCTCAGCGGGCCAAACGCCGGAAAGCAAAACGGGCACCCGAAGGTGCCCGTTTTTCATTCGCGCGTCTGAAACGTCGCTACGACATCACGGCACGAATTTCACCGGCTCGCCGGCCTGCTCGGTCGAGTAGGCGGTGAGCGCCGAGAAAAACTCGGTGCCGGTGCGCGTGTCGAGCCACTGCCCGTCGATGAAGCGGTAGTGGAATCCGCCCGCTTTCGCAGCGATCCAGATTTCCTTCATCGGCGGCTGCAGGTTGACGATGATCTTCGTGCGGTTCTCGAATTCGAGCGTCAGAACATTGCCGCTACGTTCGAGTTCGATGTCGGCATCGGCCTCGTCCACAGCGCGTTCCACCGCCGCCAGCACGGCCTCCGCGCGGCTCAGGTAGTCACTATCTGCCATGCTAAACTCCACCAGTTAATCATTCAGGGACAATTATGCGTGTCAATTCCCGGATGCGCGCACGGGCATCCCGCGTTTCGACGTCCGCCGCGATTCTAGCCGCTTTCGCGCTTGGCGCAGTGTCGCTCACCGGTTGCGGCCAGAAAGGCCCGCTTTACATGCCGACCGTGCCGCCGATGCCGCAGAAGCCGAACTTCGAGACGCAGCCCGCCGATCAAGCGCGCGCAGGCTCGGACGCCGAAGCCGGCTCGATTCCCGACACCTCGGGCACGCCGCTTTCGCTGTCGCCGGACACCGAACTGAATTCCGCCCCCGCGTCGGCCTCGGCTGCGCAACCGGCTTCCGCTGCCGCACCGGCGCAGTAAGCCGCCCGTCCAGCAAGCAGTCCATCACCCGCAACCGATTCTCCGCATGACTCAGCCCGCTTTCCACCGCGTCGACGGCACGCTCTTCGTCGAAGGCGTATCCGCCGCCGATCTCGCCGCGCAGCACGGCACGCCGCTCTACGTCTACTCGCGCGCCGCGCTCACCGCAACGTGGCACGCCTACGCGGACGCCTGCTCGGGCCGCCGCGCCTCGGTGCACGTCGCGGTCAAGGCGAACAGCAATCTCGCCGTGCTCAACGTGTTCGCGCGCGAAGGCGCGGGCTTCGACATCGTCTCGGGCGGCGAGCTTGCGCGCGTGCTGGCCGCAGGCGGCAAAGCCGCCAACACGGTGTTCTCGGGCGTGGGCAAGCATGCCGACGAAATGAAAACCGCGCTGGACGCGGGCGTGAAGTGCTTCAACGTCGAATCGATTCCCGAACTCGACCGCCTGAACGCAGTGGCGGGCGCACTCGGCAAGAAAGCGCCGGTGTCGCTGCGCGTGAACCCGGACGTCGACGCGAAGACGCACCCCTACATCTCCACGGGCCTGAAGTCGAACAAGTTCGGCATCGCCTTTGAAGACGCGCGCGCGACCTACCGCGCGGCGGCGGCCATGCCCAATCTGCAGGTCGTTGGCATCGACTGCCATATCGGCTCGCAGATCACCGAAGTCGCGCCGTATCTGGACGCCATCGACAAGGTGCTCGAACTGGTCGACCAGATCGAGACGGACGGTATCGCGATCCATCATATCGACGTGGGCGGCGGTCTCGGCATCCGTTATGACGACGAAACGCCGCCCGATATCGGCGCGTTTGTGCGCACGGTGCTCGATCGCATCGACGCGCATGGCGCGAAGACCGGCAAGTCGCGCGAGGTCTGGTTCGAGCCGGGCCGCTCGCTGGTCGGCAACGCGGGCATCCTGCTCACCACGGTCGAATTCCTGAAGCCGGGCGCGGAAAAGAACTTCGCCATCGTCGATGCGGCGATGAACGATCTCGCGCGCCCCGCGATGTACGAGGCCTATCACGCCATCGAACCGGTCACGCCGCGCGCGGGCGAGGCGCACGCGTACGACATCGTCGGCCCGGTGTGCGAGAGCGGCGACTGGCTGGGCCGCGACCGCACGCTTGCGCTGGAAGCCGGCGACGTGCTGGCGATCCGCTCGGCGGGCGCTTACGGTTTCACGATGAGCTCGAACTACAACACGCGTCCGCGTGCAGCCGAACTGCTGGTCGACGGCACGCGCGTGCATGTGGCGCGCGAGCGCGAGACCGTGCAGCAGCTTTTCGCAGGCGAGCATCTGCTGCCGGATTGAGCTTGAGTTCTCACCAATAAAAAAGCGACGCCCCGTGCGTCGCTTTTTTATTGCCGGCGCGCTTTCCTACACACTGCGCGTCCTGACGCGCGCCGTCAGCCAGACGACTAGCCGCCAGCCGAGCAGCGCCAGCATGATCGCGCCATAGATCTTCGGCAGAACCAGATCGTGTTTGCCCGCCTTCATCCACCAGAAGTGCAGGATTGCGAGCACGCCGATCGCGTAGATCAGGCGATGCAGGCTCTGCCAGCGGCGGCCGAGCTTGCGCACCATCGCTTTGGTCGAAGTTGCGGCCAGCGGAATCAGCAGCACGAAGGCCGCAAAACCCACCGTGATGAAGGGCCGCTTGCCGATGTCCTTGAGCATCGCGGCCACGTCGAACCATTTGTCGAACCAGATGTAAGTGGTGAAATGCAGCGCCGCGTAGAAGAACGCGTAGAGGCCCAGCATGCGCCGAAAGCGCAGCAGCGCGTTCCAGCCGGTGAGCCGCCGCAACGGCGTAACCGCCAGCGTGATGCAAAGAAACACGAGCGTCCACAGCCCCGTCGAGCGCGTGATGAATTCGATCGGGTTCGCGCCCAGCCGGTCGGTCACGCCGAAGAACACGATGCGCGCGAGCGGATACCACGCCGCGACGAACACCGCGACTTTCGCCCAGCGCAGCCAGCGCGGGCCCGTCGTTGCGCTCCTCGTGTTCGCCTGCTGCACGCTTTTGGCGCGACGCTCTGCTGTGGTCGTCGATTCCATCATCCGATTCCGTCAGAAGTTCTTGCGCAGATCCATGCCCTGATACATCGACGCCACCAGATCGCCGTAACCGTTGAACATCAGCGTCTTGCGCTTGGGCGTGAAAAAACCGTCCTCGCCGATACGCCGCTCGGTCGCCTGGCTCCAGCGCGGGTGATCGACGTTCGGGTTCACGTTCGAGAAAAAGCCGTATTCGTTCGACGCGTAGGTGTTCCAGCTGGTCGGCGGCTGCTTCTCCACGAAGCGGATCTTGACCAGCGACTTCGCGCTCTTGAAGCCGTATTTCCACGGCAGCACCATGCGCACGGGCGCGCCGTTCTGGTTCGGCAGTACCTGGCCGTACAGCCCGACCGTGAGCAGCGTGAGCGGATTCATCGCCTCGTCCATGCGCAGCCCTTCGGAATACGGCCAGTCGAGGATCGGCTCGGCCAGACCCGGCATCTGCGAGCGGTCGGCGAGCGTGATGAACTGCACGTATTTCGCGTTGCCGGTGGGCTGCGCGCGCTTGATCAGCTCGGACAGCGAAATGCCGACCCACGGAATCACCATCGACCAGCCTTCCACGCAGCGGTGGCGGTACACGCGCTCTTCAAGCGGCGCGAGCTTGAGGATGTCGTCGATATCGTAGACCTTGGGGTTCTTGATCTCGCCTTCCACGCTCACCTTCCACGGGCGCGGGCGCAGCGTGTGGGCGTTTTGCGCCGGATCGCCCTTGTCGGTGCCGAACTCGTAGAAGTTGTTATAGGTCGTCACGTCCTTGAACGGCGTGGCCTTGTCGAGCGCGACGAACTTCGCGTTGGTTCTGGCGGCGAGCTTGATGGCCTTCGGGTCCGGCGACGCGTATTCGGCGAAAGCGTCGCGCGGATCGAACAACCCCATCCCCGCCCCCACACCGCCAAGCGCGAGCGCACCTGTCGCCTTCATGAAGCGCCGACGCTGTTCGAACACTTTTTGCGGCGTGATCTCGTGCGCGGCGATGTCGTCGCCGTTGAGGATGATCCTGCTGCTGCGCTTGATCCACATATCCCGTACTCCCGTCGATCCACGTTCCAAAGACCTGCAAAGACCTCTATCAGCGCTAACGCACGCAATCCGGAATCCTTCCCGCCAGAATGAAAAAAACCGCCGGTGCGCGAGGCATCCGGCGGTTAATTCGTTCCGAGGTCGGATTCGGTTACAGCTTGCCGTAACTATGCAGACCCGACAGGAACATATTTACGCCCAGGAAGGCGAAGGTCGTGACGAGCAGGCCCGTGAGCGCCCACCACGCCGCCACGCCGCCGCGCAGCCCCTTCATCAGCCGCATATGCAGCCAGGCCGCGTAGTTGAGCCAGACGATCAGCGCCCAGGTTTCCTTCGGGTCCCAGCTCCAGTAGCCGCCCCAGGCCTCTGCCGCCCACAACGCGCCGAGGATGGTGGCGATGGTGAAGAAGGTAAAGCCGACAGCGATCGCCTTGTACATCACATCGTCCAGCACTTCCAGCGTCGGCAGGCGATCAACCAGGTAG
>NZ_DASZJJ010000304.1:0-9380 GCF_035948235.1 Paraburkholderia sp.
AGAAAGCCCGGCGCGAGATGGCGCAGCATATCGACGAGCGGCTGACAGCCGGCGATAAAGCCGCCGCAGCTGGCCAGAGACTTGCTCATCGTGCCCATCCAGAGATCGATGTCTTCCGGCGCGACGCCTGCGTGCTCACGAATGCCGCGTCCCGTTTCGCCAAGCACGCCGAGCGAATGCGCCTCGTCGACCATCAGGAACACGCCATGACGGCGGCGGATCTCCGCGAAACGTTCGAGCTCCGGATAGTCGCCGTCCATGCTGTAGAGGCCTTCGATCACCACCAGCACGTTGCGGTACTCGTGGCGCACGCGCGCGAGCAGGCTGTCGAGTTCCTGCCAGTCGTTGTGCGCGAACGCCAGACGCTTCGCACCGCTCAACTGCGCGCCCTGCACGATGCTGTTGTGCGCGAGAGCGTCGTGCACGATCAGATCGCCGTGACCAAACAATGCGCCGATCACCGTGACGTTAGTCGCATGGCCGCTCACGAAGGCAACGCAATCGTCGGTCTCGTAGAAGTCGGCAAGTGCGCGCTCCAGGTCGCGCTGCACGGGCCGCTCGCCCGCCACCATGCGGCTTGCGGAAACCGACGTGCCGTAACGCGTGATCGCATCCTGCGCCGCCGTCATCACAGCCGGATCAGAGGCAAGGCCCAAGTAGTTGTAGTTCGCGTAGTTGATGTATTCGCGCCCGCCGATCGTCGTGGTCGCGCCCGCTATGCCTTCATGCACGCGGAAGAACGGCGACTGCACGCGCAGCGTCTCGCCCATCTCCTTCATCAGTTTGACCTGCTGAAAGAGCGGCATGGCCTCGAAGCGCGCGCGCGCGTCGAACGATGCACCGCCCGCGCCCGGCACCGTTTGCGGCACATCCAAAGGCTGCGTCGACGCGTTCGAAACGCGTTCCAGTTGACGCTTGAGCGCCGCGGCGGCTAGTTGCTGCCGGATCTTTTCACCTACGCCCATCTGCGCGCGATTCCTTGTTGGTTCGTTTGTATGTGCGTTTTCAGGCGTCGCACTCGGCCCATGTCCACGCGTCGCGCTCGGCGAGCAGCGCGGACAAAAGCCGCCAGTTCATTTCATGGCTCGGGCGCAGCGCGCTCACGCGTGCGAGCAGCGGCGCACCGGCCAGCGCGAGATCGCCGACGAGGTCGAGCACGCGATGGCGCACGAACTCATCGGGCAGACGCATGCCGCCGATCACGCGATTGCCCACGATCGAGGCCGTGCACGACAGCCGCGCACCGCGCAGGATTGGCGTGCGCTTCACATAACCCGCGGCGATGGCGGGCAGCGCCCACTTCACGCGCCCATACGAGCGTGACGGCGCGATTTCGCGCGCGAAGACTTCAGGCGTGATCGCGCCTTCCCACAGCATGTCGCCAAAACCCTTGAGGTCGTTGCGCACGCGCACTTCATAGCGCTCGCATGGCTCAATGCGCATTTCGCGGCGCTGCGAGCCTTCGCCATCGCTCACCACCACCGGCTTCGTCACGCGGACAAAGCGCTGCGGCTGAGCGAGCGCCATGCGCCCGCAGGCGCGGATCGCCTCGATCCAGGGCGCAGCGCTGCCGTCGAGGATCGGCACTTCTTCCGCGTCCAGTTCCACGATAGCGTGGTCGATGCCGCATACGAGCAGCGAGGCGAGCAGATGCTCGACAGTACGTACGCCCTCGCCTTTTTGCACGCCGTCGCGCGCACGCAGCATCGTGCATAGCGGCTGCGCCTCGCGCAACGCCGGGTCGGCGCGCAGCGTGGCGACTTCGCGGCCCGCCTCCACGCGACGGAACACGATGCCATGCGCGGGCGTTGCATCGGCCACGGGCAGAATACGCACATTCACGCGCCGTCCCGTGTGCAGACCGTGGCCTGTGAGCGTCAGCTCGTGCGCGAGCGTGCCCTGGGTGGCGCGCCAGCCTTCGGGCGCCCTCATTCGACCAGTTCCTCGGTGCGCTCGCCCGCTACGGCAGGCGTGGCGGCTTCGGTTTCGGCACTGACGTCGATGGCGTGCTTGCGTGCAAGCGCTGCCGCCGTTTCGGCTTGCGCAGCGTTCTGCGCATCGGCCTGGGCTTCGAGCGGCGAATCCGCCGACTCCGCATAGGCTTCGATCAACTCGACGATGCGCGCCGCGAGCGTGCGCACTGTCGCGCCCTCCGCAATCGCCATCACCGAGAGCTTGACCTCGAACGCTTCTTCGACCGCGAGACCGAGTTCCATCCCCATCAGCGAGTCCATACCCATGTCGAGCACCGAACGCTCAAGCTCCACCTTCTCCGGCGCGAGATGCAGGATGCGCGCGATCTGCGTGCGCAGCGTCTCTTCGACGAGCGCGAGCGCCTCGGCGTGCGGCAGCGCCGCGACGCGCGAGCGCACCGGCTGACTGCCATCGCTCGCCGGTTCGTTCGCATTGCGCGTACGCAGCGCGGCGTAACGGCGCGCGCCGGCGGCAGGCATGCCGCGCGAGAGCGCCTGCCAGTCGAGACGCACGACCGCCTCGCCCGCCGTGCCTGCGATCAGCACGCGTTCGAGCGCGACCAGCGCCTCGTCCGACGAGATCGACGCACCGCCGATACGCGATTGCAGCGCCTCGCGGGTCTTTTCGTTGCGCGCGAGGAAGCCGACGTCGTCGAGCGGGCCCCACGCCATGAAGGTGCCCGGCAGCTTGGCCGCACGGCGCGTCTCCACCAGCGCTTCGAGGAAGCTGTTCGCCGCCACGTAGCTCGACTGGCCCGGATTGCCGAGCGCCGTCGTCGCCGACGAATAGACGATGAAGAAGTCGAGCGCGCACTTAAGCGTCGCGCGATGCAAGTTCCATGCGCCCGCAAGCTTCGGTGCGAGCACGGCTTCGAAACGCGCATCGTCGAGGTTACGCACGAGGCCATCGTCGATATGCATCGCCGAATGCAGCACGCCCTTGAGCGGCGTGCCGCGCGCGGCGATCTGCGCAACCAGCGCCTGCACCGCAGCGGCGTTCGTCACGTCGCACGACACCACATGCGTCTGAACGCCGGATTCCTCGTGCCAGCGCGCAACTTCCGCGCGCGCCGCGTCGTTGAGCGTGCCGCTGCGGCTCGCGAGCGTCACGTGACGCGCGCCGCGCGCCACCATCCAGCGCGCCGTCGCAAAGCCCAGACCGCCCGTGCCGCCGATCACGAGATACGCACCGCTAGCGTCGCAGCGCAGCGCGCCCGCCTGCTTCGATCCATGCGCCACACCGCGCGTAGGCGCAGGCGTGCCCGCCGGATAGCCAACCAGCACCTTGCCGATCTGACGCGCCTGCTGCATGTAACGGAACGCCTCTTCCACGCGCGCCGCCGGGAACAGACGGTAGGGCAGCGGGTGCAGCACGCCATCCGCGAAACGCTGCATGACGGCTTCGAACAGACGCGTCGTCAGCTCGGGCAGCACGCCCATGAGCTGATCGGCGTCGATGCCGAAATAGCTGATGTTGTTGCGGAACGGCCTCAGCCCGATACGGCTGTTTTCGTAGAAGTCGCGCTTGCCCAGTTCGAGGAAGCGGCCGAACGGACGCAGCGTGTCGATACTGCGCACCATCGCCTCGCCCGCGAGCGAGTTGAGGACGACGTCGACACCCGCGCCGCCCGTAGCGTCGCGCACCTGATCGGCGAACGCGAGGCTGCGCGAATCGAACACGCGGTCCACGCCCAGCAGGCGCACGAATTCGCGCTTCTCGCGGCTGCCTGCGGTGGCATAGACCTCCGCGCCCAGCAGACGTGCAAGCTGGATCGCCGCGATACCCACACCGCCCGCGCCGCCGTGCACCAGCACGCGCTCGCCCTCGCGCACGCGCGCCAGTTCGACGAGCGCGTACCAGGCCGTGAAGAAGGTGGTCGGGACCGTTGCGGCTTCCTCGAATGTCATCGACGCCGGCTTGTGCGTAACCGCGCCCGCACGCGTGACGACACGCGTAGCGAACGAGGCCGGTGCGAAGCCGAGCACGGCGTCGCCGGACTTGAAGTTGGTCACGCTCGCGCCCACGCGTGTCACGCGGCCCGAAAGCTCCATGCCGACGGTCGCGCCCGCGAAGCCGGTTTCGACGGCTTCGTCGGAGAGCAGACCCATCGCGTACATGACGTCGCGGAAATTCAGGCCGGTTGCGACCGGCTCGATTTCGACTTCGTCGGCGTCGAGCGCGCGCGAGGTTTGCGCGAACCATTCGAGGTTACGCAACGATCCTGGGGTATCGAAGGCGAGCACCGAGCCTTGTGCGCTTTCACCATTGGTCGCGCTGCGGCGTTGCGCCTGCGCGGCGTCGAGCATGCGCGGCACGAAGCGGCCATGCGCGCTCAGCAGCACTTCTTCTTCGACATCGGCTGCCAGCAGTTCCTGTGCAAGCAACTCGAACGCGTTCTCACAGGATGCCGACACGTCGATCAGGCGGCAGCCCAGTTCGGGATGCTCGTTCGCCAGCACGCGGCCGAGGCCCCAGAGCGTGGCCTGCTCGGCGCGGCGCGGTGCCTGCGCGATAGGGTCTGCGTCAGCGAACGGTGCGCCATCCTGCGTGACGATGCTCAATTGCACCGGCAACGCCGATGCGCCCAACTCACGCACTAGACCCGCGAGTGCAATCGAGGTTGCGCGCTGCGCCTGCATGAGTGCGGCGCCATCGGCGTCGGCGGGCAAGACGGCGTCGGGGGCGACGAACACGAGATGCAGCGGCGCGCCATCGTGGGCGGCGCTCACAGCATGCAGCGCCGTCGCGACTTCCAACTGAGCAATGAGTTCGACGTCGCCGCCGTGTGCGCGTAGCGCTTGTGCGAGGCCGGTGACGCGGGCGTCTTCATCGGCATGAACGAGCAGCCACGGCGCCTTGGTCGGCTCAACGGCAACCGGCGCGGCTTCCAGCACGCCCGTCGTCACGCGCATCGGTGCGCGCGCAACGATCAACGCAGGCGTGCCCTCAATCTCGTAGCCCTGCTCCGCGAACGACACGACATCGACAAAACCTGCCGCTTCCAGCAGGCGCACGAGTTCGGCGGCGCTGTGCGATGCCACCGCTTCGGCGCGTACCGGGCCGAACACGATATCGGCGAAACGGCCCCGACGCGGCTCGGCCAGCGCGATGAACGCGCCCGGCGCGAGCCAGCCGCGCAGCGCAGTCAGCGCCGCGAGCGGATCGCGCTGCCCTGCCAGCAGGCAGTTGGCGATGATCATGTCGTACGGTGCGTCGTCGTCGCTCTGGAGTGCGAGACGTTCGTTACGCTCGCCCGCGACCAGCGTGACGAGACGCGCGTTGTGCCCGCCTTCAGCCGCGAGCGCCGCCTGTTGCGGCGCCGTGCAGGCGATCGCGTAATCGCAACGCCCAGCCGGCAACGCGACTTCGAGCGGACGCGGCACGTCCACATCGGCGCGGCCGATTTCCAGCACGCGCAGACGGCGCGACGACGACCATCCCGCCACCGCACGCGAGGCGAACGCGCCGATCAGCGCACGCACATGCGACCACGTCGGCGAGGCTTCGAAGAAGTGCTCGACGAGACTCTTGCTGGTCGGCGACATCAGTTTTTCTGGCGCCATCTCGCCTGAGAGCAGCGCCGGGAGCGCCGCGCCGCAATGGGCAAGCAGCGTCAGTTCCGCGACGTGCGCAGGCGATTGTTCGAGCAGGCTGTGCCAGAGTTCGTCGACGGGCGGCAGCGCCTCGCAGGCTTCGGGCTCGCGTACGAGCAGATCGCCCTCGCGACGCGCGAGACCGTCCTCGACCAGCATCGCGGCCACACGCGCGGACAGCTCCGGCAGCGGGCCAAACGCGAGGCCCGGCGTGCGGAACGCGCCGATCTTTTCGAACGCACGCAAGGCGTAGCCGCTTGCGAGCACGTCGATGAGCGGCAGCACTTCGGTCAGGTGCATCGCGCGGCGCTTTTGCGCGTCCTGCCCGCCGTGGTTGGCGAGCACGCGCTGCGCCTCTTCGAGCAGCGCTTCGGGAGCCGGCAGCGCCGAAGCGTCGAAGCCGCCCGCGAGCGGACGCGCTTCGAGGTGATACGTATAGCGCGACGGTGCAGCGTGTCGGCGCGCCTGGAGATCGACGCGGCGGAAGCGGCATTGCGCGAGACGCGCGACCACGCGCGCGGCGCCGTCGAGGAAATGGAACGACACCACCACCGAATGCGGACTGCGGCGCTCGACCACGGCCAGCACCTGGCGGATCGTGTCGCCGCGCAAGTAGTCGATGCGGCCAAACTGCACCGGCAGCCACGCGGCGCGATCGCCCTTATTGGCGCCCGTCAATGCGAAAAGCGGATGGAAGCCCGCATCGAGCAGCGCCGGATGCAGGTTGTAGCGCGCGAGATCGGCATCGTCGGCAAGTTGCGGCGCGGCCAGTTCGGCCAGCACGGCCTCGCCCGAAGCGCGCACGCATTGCACGCGGCGGAACACCGGGCCGTAGGTCAGGCCGATCGACTCGGTTGCGGCGTAGAGCGTGGGCGCATCGACGGCCAGTTGCGCCGAGAGCGCCTGGAGCAGATGCGGATCGACCGTGCTGCCGGCGTCGAGCGTGTTGCCGCTCGCGAGCAGGCGGCCCACCACGTTGACCGACCAGGCGTCGTCGCTCATGCGCTCGCGCGTCTCGATCGTGAACGCCGCCGTGCGCACGTCGATGACGAGACGGAACAGCTTCGCGTGATTCGCCTGGAACACCACGGGCTGACGAATCTCGACGTTTTCGAGTGCGCAGGTCTCGGTCGCAAAGAACACGCGTGCGGCCGCCAGCGCCATTTCAACGAAACCGGCTGCTGGGTACGTCACGCCGCCGTCGACGACGTGATCGGCCAGATACGGCAGACGCGCCGGATCGATCTGGTTTTCCCACCCGAAAGCGTGCTCGTGCAGGCGATAACCCAGCAACGGATGCTCGCGGTGGCGATTCGCGAGGCCGTAGCCTTCGATCGTCGGCACGAGCCAGTAGTGTTCGTGTTGCCACGGATAGTGCGGCAGCGTTGCCTGCGCCGCGCTTGAGTTGAAAGGCACGAGACGCTCGCGGTCCACGCGCGCGCCATGCGCCACGGCGGCGAGCACCGCGCGATGGAGCGTGGCGGCGCTATCGTGCTGACGCTTGAGCGTCGGCAGCGGCGCGCCGGTTTCCTTGAGCGCCGCGAGCGTCTGCTTCACGTAGGTGCGCAGGATCGAGTGCGGGCCGACCTCGACGAACAGACGCACGCCCTCGCCCACCAGATGCGCGATGGCATCGCCAAAGCGGACCGGCTCGCGGATATTGCGCCACCAGTACTGGGCGTCGAGCGACGTGCCGTCGAGCGGTGCGCCCGTCACGGTCGAAACATAGCGATGCGTGGCGGTGCGCGGCGCGATATCGGCCAGCCCCTCGCGCACCGGCGCTTCGATGCCGTTCATGTGGCGGCTATGGAACGCGTAGTCCAGATCGAGCAACTGGAAGAAACGGCCCGTTGCCTTGAGAGCCGTGCCGATCACATCGAGGCCTGCAAGCGAACCGGCCAACGTGACCGACTGCGCGCTGTTGATACCGGCGACTTCGATATCGCCGGTCAGGCCCTGCTGGAGGATCATTTCGCGCGCTTCGGCCTCGCCGATGCCCGCGGCAGCCATGCGGCCCGTGCCGCGCGTAAGCGCCTGGGCGCGGCTGCGGATCTTGACGACCTGCACGGCGTCGGCGAGCGTCAGTGCGCCAGAAGCCCAGGCTGCGGCGACTTCGCCAACGCTGTGGCCCACGCACGCGTCATAGGCTACGCCGTGCGCTTCGATCACACGCACGATGCCGACCTGGATCGCGAACAGCAGCGGCTGCGCGTGTTCGGTGGCGGCGAGCGTCTCTGCATCGGCACCGGCTGCGAGCATCGCGTGGAGCGACGCGCTGCCGTCGGCGCACCAAAGCGCGTCGACTTCTTCTACCGCCGCGCGGAACACGGCGTCTTCTGCAAGTAGTTGCTTGCCCATGCTCGCCCACTGCGAGCCATTGCCCGAGAAGACCAGCGCGATGGGCGCGTCGTCCGCGACTACTTGCGCGTGGACGAGCGCGGCGGGCGCGATCTCGCCTTGCGCGGCGGTATCGTCGGGATACGCCAACGCGGTGAGCGCAGCATGCGCTTCGTCGAACGTTGCGGGCGCAATTATCGCGCGATGCTCCAGCCATTGACGGCGATGAGCGGCTGCGTTTGCGAGCACGTCCCATACATCACCTGCATCGAGACGCTCCAGATAGCGGGCGGCGAGCGTCGCCAGCGAGCGCTCTGAACGCGCGGTCAGGACGAGCGGTGCGAAGCCTTGCGTTTGTGCTGCGTAAGTGACTTCGACTTGTTGCGCCGGCGCCTCGGTCAGCACGACGTGCGCATTGGTGCCGCCAAAACCAAACGAGTTGACGCCGACCACCAGATCACGGCCATGCGCGCCAATCGGCGTCATGCGCTCGACCACGCGCAGATGACCGCCAGCGAAATCGATATTGGGGTTCGGCTTTTCGAAGTGGAGCGAACGCGGCACCGCACGATGCTTCAGGCACAACACCGCTTTGAGCAGCCCCGCCATGCCCGACCCCGTTTCCAGGTGGCCGATATTGGTCTTGACCGAACCGATCAGGAGCGGCTTGTCGGCATCGCGGCCCGCGCCGACGACATCGGCGAGCGCACGAGTTTCGATCGGATCGCCCACCGCCGTGCCTGTTCCGTGCGCTTCCAGATAGTCGACGGTACGCGGGTCGATCTGGGCGCGTGCGTAGACCTCGCGCAGCAGCGCCGCCTGCGTGGGCGTACCCGGCACGCTGATGCCGCCTTGCGTGAAACCGTCCGAATTGACGCCGCTGCCCGCGATGACCGCGTGAATCGTGTCGCCGTCCGCGAGCGCGCGCTCAAGCGTTTTCAGCACCACGACCGCGCCGCCTTCGGCGCGCACATAGCCGTCGCCGGTGGCGTCGAACGCGCGGCAACGCCCACGCGGCGACAGCATCGACGCCTTCGAGAAACCGACGAAACCGTATGGGTGCATCAGCAGATTGACGCCGCCCGCGAGTGCCATGCTGGCGTCGCCGGTTTGCAGCGCCTTCACGGCCTGATGCAGCGCGACGAGCGACGACGAACACGCCGTATCGATCGACATGCTCGGCCCGCGCAGATCGTAGACCCACGAAATGCGGTTCGACGCGATGGAAAGCGTGTTGCCCGTGGCCGAATACGGATCGACCGTGTTCAGATCGTCCATATTGCGGTTGCCGTAGTCCGTGCTGGCGACGCCGACATAAACTGCGCAATCGCTGCCGCGTAGCGCCTCGGGATGCACGCCGGCGTCCTCGAACGCTTCCCAGGTGAGTTCGAGCAGCAGACGCTGCTGCGGGTCCATCTGCGTCGCCTCGCGCGGCGAAATGCCGAAGAAGGCCGCGTCGAAACCCGCGACATCGTC
>NZ_DASZJJ010000305.1:0-15114 GCF_035948235.1 Paraburkholderia sp.
GGATTACTTCTTCTCGAAGCGCACCGACGTCTACACCCAGGTGAGCTGGCAGCATATTTCTGCCGACGGCTCGGGCCTGACTGCGGATATCAGTGGCCAGTCGACGGCGTCGGGCAATCAGCAGACGGTGGTGGGCGTGGGTCTGCGTCACCGCTTCTGATTCGCTTCCAACGCGCCCGCGTCTGGTGCGAAGCATCGCTGCGGTGCACCAGACGCTGACACGGGTCGCACATGAATGGTGGGGCGCATGCACACGCATGCGCCCCTTCTTTTTGCCCTTGCAAAAACGGGGCCGTGTGCGCGAGGCCTGTATTTCAAGGACTTTCGGCTTCATGCTGCGAGTTTGTGCGACGCGTGGCATAGCTATTGCTTAGAGAGCAGCGAGGCCAATGACGGTCTCGACGAATTGACATCGTTTCGCCAGCAAGCGGAACGATCGAACCAGGCAAGGCGGGGCAACGGCGTCCCGAAGCGTGTTTCCCATGGAGCGAGCAGGTTCCATGCGGATGCGCTTCGGGACGCTTTTTTGTTTGTGGCGCGTGTTTGTCGTGCGTGTTTATCGTCCGACGACCAGCCGGTTCGAAACAAGGTTCGCTCATTAAATCGGAGTGCGAAGTTAAACGGACAGGGTGCGTAGCGCGATCTGCGCACTCGGGTCCATCGAGTCCATTACCTGGGGAGTGCCTCGTGAAAGATCTTTTGAGTTCGCTGAAGAGCGGCAACTGGCGCGCGCTGCTGGCGTGTTTCCTGTATTTCGACACCGGCTTCACGGTCTGGGTGATGTTCGGCCCGCTCGCGCCGTTCATCCAGAAGGACATCCACATGTCGCCGGCCGAACTCGGCCTGCTGGTGGCCGTGCCGGTGCTGGGCGCAGCCATTTTGCGCGTGACGCTGGGCAATCTCTATCAGGCCTGCGATGGCCGCAAGGTCGCGCTGATGGGGATTGCGCTCTCGGCGATTCCGGCTGTTGTACTGCTGCTGATGCCGGGCGCGCCGTCGTACACCCTGCTGCTGGTGCTGGGCGTGCTGCTGGGCGTGGGCGGCGCGAGCTTCGCGGTGGCCTTGCCGATGGCGGGCAGCAACTATCCGCCGAAGGTGCAGGGTCTCGTGCTGGGACTCGCCGCAGCGGGCAACATCGGCGCGGTGCTCGACGGTTTCCTGTTCCCGGGCCTCGCCAACAACATCGGCTGGGCGCACGCGACGGGCGCGGCGCTGCCGCTGCTCGGCATTGCGGCCTTGGCCGTGTGCTTCTGGGCGCGCGATCTCGGTCAGAAGTCGGGCAGCGTGCCGAAGGCCTTGCGCGCGTTTTTCATCACGCTGGCTGGGCTGATTGCACTCGTGCTGGCCGTGCATGAAGGTGTGTTCGGCGCGGGCAAGACCGGCGTGCTGCTGCTGCCGCTGATGGGCGCGTTGCTGGCGATCGCGGTGCTGCCGCGTCACTATCGCGGCGTGCTCGCCGAAGGCGACACGTGGGTCGTGATGCTCGTGTACAGCATCACGTTTGGCGGCTTTGTCGGCATGTCGTCGTATGTGACGACGCTGCTGGTGTCGCTTTATCAGGTGCCCAAGCTCGAAGCGGGCGTGATCATGTCGCTGCTGGCGCTCACTGGCGCGATGGTGCGCCCGATTGGCGGGCTGATCGCCGACCGCATCTCCGGCGTGCGTGCGCTCGTGCTGCTGCTCGCGGCAATCTCGCTGTGCGACTTCGCCTTCGCCGCGTGGATGCCGCCGTTCGCAGCCGGTATCGCGCTGCTCGCGCTTACCTATGTGTGTTTCGGTCTGGGCAACGGCGCGACGTTCCAGCTCGTGCCGCGCCGCTGGCAGGGCCGCACGGGCCTGATGTCGGGCATCGTGGGCGCGGCGGGCGGCATCGGCGGGTTCTATCTGCCGGTCATCATGGGCATTGCGAAGGAAAGCACGGGCAGCTATCAGATGGGCTTTGCGACCTTCGGCGCGCTGGCCGCAGTGGCGTTTGGTCTGGTGGTCGCGCATCGCACGCGCTGGCTGGAATGGGCGCTGCCGCAGGAGGCGCTGATGGCGCAGCCGGCTACGGTGCAAGTGGTGAAAGCGGTGCCGGCGGTCGAGGTTCAGGCGGGGAATTGACGCTTATGTGACACGGGCTTGCTGAATCGATGAAAAACGCGCTCCAGTGCAAACCGGAGCGCGTTTTTGCTTGTGGGAGTTTCAAGTGCCCATCAACTTCAACCCAGCCGGCAAGGCCTCGCCGAACACGCGGCCCGTATCGGCGGTATCGAGTTCCACGACTTCGCGCACCATCTCGATCCACGTGTGCGGCGCGTTCGCGCTCTCCAGCCGTTTAAGCACCGTTTCCCGCAGTTCCGGCGCGATATCGCGCGAGCGGTCGCCGGTCATGCGCGCGATCTGGGCGGCGGCGAACATCGCCGGTTCGACCTTCTTCCAGTCGAGCGCGAGAATCGCGTCGAGCCATTGCGCCGCCACCTCCGGCGGCACCACGCCGTGCGCGCTGCCATAGAAGGGCAGACGCGCGCCGATACGGCCCACCGCCCACCAGCTCTGGTGATTTTCCGCAGGCTTTTGCAGGCGCTCAAGCAGTTGCGCGCCGATTTCGATCTTGCTGGCCGCGTCGATCTGCTCCAGCGACGCGTAGAGCCGGGTCATATCTGCGTTGCCCAGCTTCGACGGGTCGAAGGGCAGCTTATGGTGTTTCGCGCGCGCCGCGTCTTCCAGCCAGCGCATGGCCGCAAGCACCTGCTCCTGCGCTTCGGCATTCAGGCCGCCTGCCGCGCGACGCCACAGCGTCCACCACTCGGACCAGACCTGACTGTCGTTGACATGCTGGATGCCGTCGTCGAATAGCGTCCACAACTGCTCGACGCGCCATTCGTCGAGCGGATAGCCGAAGCCCGGCCGCACGCAATAACCCGCGAGGTTGAGCCAGAGGCGCTCGTGATCGACCGAGCGACGGCGTCGCGCCGCGCGGTCCCAAAGCGCGCCGAACAGTTCGCGCAGCAGCGGGCTGTCCCAGTTCTGGCGGGCCCCAAGCGTGTGTTCGAGTTGCGCGCGCAGGCGTTTGACTTCCTTCGGATCGACCTTGGTGGACTTCGCGCCGAACACGCGGTCGATCAGCGCGATGGCTTCGTCGAGCGCGGGATGGCGCACACGCGCACCGGCGTCCGGACGCGCGTGATCGTCGCGGCGCAACTGGAATTCGAGCAGCCATTGCTGCGCGGGATCGTCGGTGGCGATGCAGCGCACCTCCAGCGTGCCGATCTCGGTCAGTTGCGCGGTGAGTTTGACGGGGCGCTCGCGCCCGCCGTGCTTGCTTTGGTTTGTCGAGACGACAGTGGCCAGCGGCGGCAAGCGGATGAAATCGGCCGCCTGGTTGCTCGACAGATCGGCTATTTCCCCGGCTTTCCAGCGCGTATCGGCGACGGTCGAGACCAGATGGAACTGCACCGGCTGGCCGAGTTGCAGCGCGAAGGTGCGATCGTCGAGGCGCACTTCGTGGCCTTCTTCGGTGCCGCGCGGCAGCAGGCAGATGCCGCGTGGCGCGGCTTCGCCACTGCTGTTTTTGCCGTCGTCGAGCACGAGAAAATAGCTGCGCGGCGAGCCGCCGCCGATGCGCGGTGCGCGGCCCTTGCGCGCGAGCGCGAAGGCAACCGCGCCGCGCGCGACGGCCACATCGGGATGATCGTTTTGCAGCACCGTGAGCGGCGCGTCGCGCCAGGCGCCCAGCGTGTCGCGCAGTCGCTCCGCCAGCGCGGGCGCATTGAACACGCCGCCGTTGAGCAGCAGCGTATCGGGCACGGGCAGCGCTTCTGACGCTTCGCCCGAAGGCAGACCCAGCGCCTCGCGCGAATGCGTCGCGAAGCGTTGCAGAAAGGCCGCGATATGCCGCGTGATCGCCGGATCGGCGGCGTAGGGCAGGCCGAATTCGACGATGGCCGCGCGTGAGCGGCGCGGCAGATCGCTCGCGTCGCTTTTCGGAAAAAAGCCGTCCACGACGATGCGCGCCGCTTCCTCGCGCGTGAGCTGCGTGGTGCGCGCGCCGCCGATCAGCTTCGAACCCGCGCCGAGCAGCGTCACGCCGACCGCTTCGGGCGCGTTTTCATCGAGTAGTTGTTCCTTCGCGACGCGGCAGCGCTCGACCAGTTGCGAAAGACTGGCCGCCGAAAGCCTGCCGCTTTGCCCCGCCGTTCCCGCCAGCCGGCTTTCAGCCAGATGCGCGAGCGCGAGATCCATGTTGTCGCCGCCGAGCATCAGGTGGTTGCCCACGCCGATGCGCGTCAGGCGCGGCTCGCCGTTTTCATCGACCTGCACCTGGATGAGCGTGAGGTCGGTGGTGCCGCCGCCCACGTCGCACACGAGCACGAGACGCGTGCGCGCGAGTTCGGCCTGCAACGATTCGCGATGATGAAACAGCCAGTCGTAGAACGCGGCCTGCGGTTCTTCGAGCAGGCGCAGTCTGGGCAGTTGCGCGCGGTGTGCGGCTTCGAGCGTGAGCGCGCGCGCGCCGTCGTCGAACGAGGCGGGCACCGTGAGCACCACGTCCTGCTGTTCGAGCGGCGCATGCGGGAAACGGTGATTCCAGGCGGCACGCACATGCGCGAGATAGCTCGCGCTGGCGTCGACCGGCGAGACCTTGCCGACGTCATCGGGCGCGCCCCAGGGCAAGATCGGCGCGAGCCGGTCCACCGACGCATGCGAGAGCCAGCTTTTCGCACTGGCGACCAGACGCCCCGGCACCTGTGCGCCGAGCGTGCGCGCAAGACGGCCAACCACAGCCACATCGGCTTCTTTAGCCGCTTGCGGCGTGGACCACGGCAGTTGCAGCGCGCCCGCTGGCAATTCCCCAGCCGCCGGGTGATAGCGCGCCGACGGCAGCAGCGGCTGGGCGCCCACTTCGCCGGGCGCCGTGAGCTGCTCGACATCGAAAACGCGGATTTCGTCGCCGCCCGCTTCGGCGTAGGCCACGACCGTGTTGCTCGTCCCCAGGTCGATACCGACGACGTATGACTTCATCGCGCTCAAATGCTCTGACTCGGTTGGCGGTGAGACGGGCGCGGCCCTGGCTGTCACGCCTGGCTGCGCCCGGATTGATGCGCTGCGCGTGCGTCAGGCGCTCGCGCCGCCGCGCACGTCGAACTCGACCTTCCAGCGCTCGTGGCTGCCGGACGGCACGGCTTCGAGTTCCAGCGTGCCTGCTTCGGTCACGCGCGCGTGCAGCTTGACCGGCACGACTTCGCCGGGCGTGCGGCCTTCGGTCGGCAGCGTGGCCTGGATCTCTTCCAGTTCCTGCAGCTCGTCCGCCGACCAGTAGTCGAGCAGCGTGCCGACCTGATCCTGGCGGCGCACCGACGACCCGAAGAAGCGGAAATGCACCGGCTCGCCCACCACCAGACCAAACTCCTGCGCGGGCAGCGGTGCGTCCGTGCCTTCTTCCATGCCGAACGGCGCCACACACAGCGCCGACACCGGCGGCTCCAGCCCCGGCACCGCGGGCATGGCCGATTCGACCGCCACGTAGTACGCGCGCGCCGTGCCGCCGCGAATGCGCACGCCACGGCCGCGCTTGACGTAGCCGTAGTACGCCGCGCCGCGCGCGACCGCGAGGTCCAGATCCGCGCCGCCCAACAGGCGTGCGGCCGGTGCGCCTTCGGCGGCCAGCCAGCCGTTGACGATGTCGAGCACGCGGCCCGCGAGCAGTTCCGACTTGAACACGCCGCCGTTGAACAGCACGGCCGTGGGGTGCAGGAAGCTCGCGCCTTCGCCGGGCGCGCCGAAGCCTTCGACTTCCGCGAGCGCCGCAACCTGGCGGCCAAGGAAGGCCGCGAGATGGCGCGTCACGCCCGCGTCCTGCGCATAGGGCAGACCGAGTTGCGTGAGGCCCACGCGGGTGCGCACGGCCGGACGCGCGGCGGCGTCCACCTGCGGGAAAAAGCCTTCGAGGATGATCTGCGTGAGTTCGGCGCGCGTGAGTTCGGTGCGGATCGAACCGCCGATCAGCTTCGAGCCGCGGCTGGGCACCACCAGCGGCACGGTGTCCACGCTCGCGTCGGTGAGCAGCGTTTCCTTGGCCGAGCGGCACGCGTAGGTGAGCGCGCGCAATTGCCACGGATCGGCCTGGGTGCCCTGCGCCGCGAGCTTGCGCGCGACCACGTGGGCGAGCGCCAGATCCATATTGTCGCCGCCGAGCAGGATGTGCTCGCCGACGGCTACGCGATGCAATTCGAGATTGCCTTCGCGCTCGACCACGGCGATCAGCGAGAGGTCGGTCGTACCGCCGCCCACGTCCACCACGAGGATGATGTCGCCGACCTTCACGTCCTTGCGCCAGCCGCCGCCGCTCTTCTGGATCCAGC
Source organism: Paraburkholderia sp. (assembly GCF_035948235.1). Lineage (GTDB taxonomy): Bacteria > Pseudomonadota > Gammaproteobacteria > Burkholderiales > Burkholderiaceae > Paraburkholderia. The sequence goes on from NZ_DASZJJ010000305.1 coordinate 6,345, forward strand.
TATAGAGCGCGGCCTGCGGCTCTTCCAGCAGCGTCATGCGCGTGTAACCGGCGGCCTGCGCGGCTTCGGCGGTCAATTCGCGCGCGGCCGGATCGAACGAGGCCGGGATCGTCACGGTGACGTCCTGTTCGCTGAACGGCGCGTCCGGCACGGCCTGGTCCCACGCCTCGCGCAGGTGCGTGAGGTAGCGGATCGACGCTTCGAGCGGCGACACGCGCGCGACTTCGGGCGGCGCGTCGTTCGGCAGGATCGCCGCGCGGCGATCGACGCCAGGGTGGCACAGCCAGCTCTTCGCGCTCGACACGAGGCGGATCGGCGTGCCCGCGCCGCGGCTGCGCGCCATCTCGCCCACGGCGTATTCGCGCGTGGCGGTCCACGGCAGCGTCAGGTCGCCCGGCGTGAGTTCGCCCGCGTTGGGCAGATAGAGGAACGAGGGCAGCAGCTCGGGCGATTCGATCGCGCCGGGCGCGGTCAGCTGCGTAATCGGCAGCACGTCCTGGACGGCTTTCTCGCCATCACTGATGGTCAGATCGACATACGACAGTGCGCAATGGGTCGTGCCCAGATCGATGCCGATGGAATAACGGGCGTCGCTCACAGTTCCACCTCGGCCGGTGCGATGATTTTTGCGTCATGCGATTTGACGAGCTTGGGCAGTTTCACGTCCTCGACGCGCCAGCCGCGGTGGCTGACTGTGCCGTTGAAGGGCGCGGCGCCGACCACGTTGCCGGTCAGGCGGATCGCCGTGGCGTCGAAGCCTGCGGCGATGGTGACGCGGCTGCCTTCGGCTTCGGTGCGCACCGGGCGGATCGTGAAATGCTCGCGCAGCGTCGCGCGGCAGCCTTCGTGGACGAGGCGTGCGGCCGCGCCGATCTCGGCGTCCGCGTAGCCCGCGATGTCTTCTTCGACGAAATCGACAAAGCGCGCGTTGCGCTGGAGCAGGCCGAGCAGCTGCATGGCCGACTGCGGGCTGGCTTCCTCGATGGCGCTGGCGGCGGGCGCGACCGGCGCGGGCGCAACGTGGGCCGCCACCGGGGCGGGCGTCACGATGGGCGCGGGGGCAGAAACGGGGGCGGAAACAGGCGCATCAAAGGTCTCGCCGTTGCGCAGGCGGCGCACGCCGGCGGCCAGTTCGGCATTGCCGAGAATGGCGAAAAACGATCCGAAGGCGAGCGAAAGGCGGCCTGCGAATGAAATTTTGGGTTCGGTCATCAAAACAACTCCAGTGGGCGCGCGCGCGGTGCTGCCGGGCAAAGCGGTCCGGCCGGCCGCGCGTCGAGGCCCGGATGATACGTCCTCAGGCGGCGTCTGCTAAGGGCAAGGGCCAAACCGGCAGGAAAAATAGGAGCCAGCAGGGGCGCGAAAACCCGTATTTTGCCTTGTTGTGAGCGCGAGACGGGCAAATTGGCCCGTTTGAGCCTGTTTGGGCCTGTTTGTACCGTTCGGCGGAGGGATTCGGGGCCGCCAAACCGCTAAATCGCGGCGTGGCGGGCCGATCGGGGAGAGTTTGCGCGGGTGGTCGCGGCGATGACTGGGCCGACAGCCGATTACTTACGCATCGTCGCGATGCGTTTCTTCGCGGGTTTCTTCGCGCGAGTCGTCCTTATGGAACACGCGTTTGGTGGCGCGCTTGGTCGCCTCATAGCCCTCGCGCGAGGTATGCGCGATGCCGTGGCCCACGGTCCTCGCCGCATTCGCGGTCGCATGGCCGAAATCGCGCGCCGCCTCGCCGGTTTTATGGGCGGCCTCTTTCGAGTCGTGCTTGATGTCCTCTTTCACTTCATGCAGATCGGCATAGGCGGCCGAGCTGGCGAAGCCGAGCAGCAGCGCAGCGAGCGTAGCCACTGCGCCCCGATTAAGCGGACGATTTTTCATATTGATTCTCCCTTGTTGTTGGCGGAGCCGACGCCGGGCAGCCGCGCCGAGGCGTCGAGCATCACGGCGGCGCGGCCCGAGAGCAGCGTCTGCGCGCCGCAGCGCACAGTGAAGGCGTAGAGCACGCTAATGCCGTCGCCGCTCAGGCGTTCGGCTTCGATTGCGAGCGGCCCGGCGAATGTGTCGAGGCGGGCGACATGGGCTTCGACGCCGCGCACGCTGGCGAGAAAGCCCACGCGCGGCGGGGCGTTTTCGTCGGCGCCCTGGCCGACCAGCGCGCCGTGCACGGCCATCGCCTGCGCCGCGTATTCAATGCCGCAGGCCGAAGCGAGCTTCCCGCGCGCGCGCAGCGGATTGTGCGGGTCGCGGTGGCTCGTCGCCGTGCAGCGAATGCGTGTGTCGTCCCAGGCTTCGACGCCGTCGAGCAGGCACATCGCGCCGCTGTGCGGAATGTGCGCCGCGATCCACGCGTGATCGAGCGGCACGGCGTTCAGGCGCGCGGCGCTCACGGCGCGGACTCCGTCGGCGTGGGCGGAAAGCTCAGGTCGATGCGCACGCGCGTTTGCGGCAGATAGTCGATCACCACGCTCGCCGTGCGCCGCGCCGCAATCGCTTCGAGCAGCGCCAGCCCGCGCGCCGCCGGATTGCCCGCGCGCAGCGCTTCGAACTCGGGCGAGGCGAGCGTCGTGGCGGGCGCGTCCGTGAGCTGCGCTTCGATATGCGCGAGGGCCGGTTTATCTGCGCGGCTATCGGCGTGCCCATCGGCCAGCGGCGCCAGCACCAGCGCCACGCCGAATGCGTCGGGGACGGGGCGCACCGCGTGCAGCGGTTCGGGATAGTCGGTGTCGTAGGCGATCAGCAGGTTCGGCACGCCGTCCACGGCGACCTGGCAGAGGCTTTCCAGCAAGCCGGCCGCAAAGCTGCCGTCGTACGCGCAGAGCACATTCGAGGTGGCCCGCGCGCCTGCCGCGATGCTCCAGTAGCCTGCCGGCGCGTTGTGCACGGAATTGTGAAAGCGCGTGGGCGAGAGCTGGCGGTCGTCGCCCGCGAGCGTTTCGCAGATCGCGTGGCAGTTCTGGCCGTCGGCGCCCGAGGCCGCGAACACGGTCGCGAGCGTGGTGGCGTCGCGCCCGCTGGCGGCCACGGCTTCGTGGCCCACGGCCAGCGCGGTGCGCACGACAGGGCCAGTGCGGCGGCGTTCGGCGGAAGGCAGGGAGGCGGGCGGCGGCAGGACGGTGCGCGCGCTCGCGTAGGGCGCGCGGCCCGCGAGCACGTCGGCGGCGTGCGGCCAGTCGGGCAGGCCGGGGCCGATCAGGCCGATGCTTTCGATGCAGGCGTGCAGTTTCATCGCGCGGTCTTCCCAATGGCTCGGGCACGCCCGAAAACGAGGCTGCAATTGGTCCCGCCAAAGCCGAACGAATTGCTCAGCACGGCGTCGATTTCGGCATCGCGGCTTTGCAGCACGTAGTTCGCGGCGAGTTCCGGGTCGGGCTGCGTCGTGTTCACGCCCGCCGGAATGAAGCGGTGGCGCAGCGCGAGCGCGGCGGCCACGGCCTCCAGTGCGCCCGCCGCGCCCAGCGTGTGGCCGGTCGCGCCCTTGGTCGAGCTGCACGGCGTGGCGTCGAACAGCGCGGCGAGCGCGCGGCTTTCGGCGGCGTCGTTGCTGGGCGTGGCGGTGCCGTGCAGGTTGATATAGCCGATGTCGGCGGGAGCGAGGCCCGCGGTGGCAAGCGCCTGCCCGATCGCCGCGCGCGCGCCCAGTCCTTCCGGATGCGGCGACGACATATGATGCGCGTCGCTCGATTCGCCCACGCCGAGCAGCAACACGGCATCGTCCCCCGGCGTTTCATCGGCGGGCAGGCGCTCCAGCAACGCGAACGCCGCCGCCTCGCCGATCGAAATGCCGTCGCGCGCCACGTCGAACGGACGGCACGGCTGGCGCGACAGCAATTCGAGCGAGTTGAAGCCGTACAGGGTGGTGAGGCACAGCGAATCGACGCCGCCCACCACGGCCGCGTCGATCAAACCGGCCTCGATCATGCGCCGCGCCGATCCGAACACCTTGGCCCCCGAGGAGCACGCCGACGAAATCGCCGTCGCCGGTCCGCGCAAGCCGCAGTACGCGCGCACGAAGGCGGCCACGGAATACGGATTGTGGGTTTCGGCGTAATGAAAGCCCGGCGCCAGCGCGCCGCTTTGCGGGTCGCGCGTGCGATACGCCTGCTCGGTTTCGAGGATGCCGCTCGTGCTGGTGCCGATAAAGACGCCGACGCGATCCGCGCCGTAGCGCGCCACCGCTTGCGCGACATGCGCGGCGAAACCGTCCTGTTCCAGACCGAGTTGCGCGAGACGGTTGTTGCGGCAGGCGTAGTCCTGGAGGTCGGCGCGCATCGTCACGTCGTCGACGCCCTCGACCTTGCCGATCCAGGTGTCGAGGTCGGCGCGCTCGAAATCGCAGGGCGCGAGGCCCCCGCGCTGGCCGCGCAGGGCGGCGAGCATCGCGTCGAGACCGCGCCCGAGGCAACTGGTGGCGGTGGTGTGCGAGAGCAGGATTGGGTTCACGAAGGTCGTTGGGTGAGCGTCAGGGTTAGGATCGAATTTTATCAAACGGGGCGCCGTCAACTGCCTTCCGGGCGGGGATTTCGGCGTGTTTGTGGGTCGCTTCGAGCGTTGTTTCTCCGAGCGCGTCGCGCAGCGTGGTCCAGCGCAGTTGCGCCTGCGCGGCGGCGCGCAGCAAGGCGGGCAGCGCGCTCAGCACCACAGGCTCGCCATCCGCGCCGCGCGCCGCGTGGCCGTCGTGGACCAGCAGGATGTCGCGAGGTGCGAGGCCGTGAATCAGGCGTTGCGCGACCTTGCCCGCGTCGCGCTCGCGCGTGTCGAAGCCGCGCCGCGTCCAGCTCGCCAGATGCAGGCCCAGATCGCACAGCACCGGTTCGAGAAACGGATTGCGCAGGCCCGCGGGTGCGCGAAAGAACAGCGGTCGTGTGCCGCTGATCTGCGTGAGCGTGCGCTGCGCGGCCTCGATCTCGCCTCGCAGCGCGCCGGGCGCAGACAGGGAAAACGTATGGCGATGGCGCTGGCTGTGGTTTTCGACGGTATGGCCGCGCGCGACGATCTGCTCGACGATCTGCGGATGCCGCAGCGCCCGCTCGCCGATGCAGAAGAAACTCGCGCGCGCGCCGTGTTCGTCCAGCAAGTCGAGCACGCGTGGTGTGACGTCGGGGTCCGGGCCGTCGTCGATGGTCAGGGCGATGTGGCGCTCGTCTGGATTCTGCGCCTGCGGCAGGCGCGTCCAGTTAGGGCCGAGCAAGGCGCTCTTCGGCCAGAGTCCCGCGGCAGTCAGCAGCAGATGCGAGGCGATCACGCTGCCGGTCGCCCACGGCCATGTGGCCGGCTGGATCAGCATGGCCGCCGCCGCGCCCACATGCAGCGCCGCGCTGCCGGTGATGAGCGGCGCGGGTTTCCAGCGGCGCGGCGCACAGGTGGCGTGGAGTGGCGTCGGGGCGTTCATGCGCGCTTCTCCTCGCGGGCGTTCAGGCGCGCGCCGACTGCCGCCGCAGGTGCGGTTGCGGCATGTGCAGCCTGCGGCGCCAGGATCGCGGCAAAGGCGAGCGCGAGCATCGCACCCGGCCCGACCGTGAGGCCGAAGGTTTCGAGCAGCGGCACATGCGACAGCGCGAGCAGGCCGAAGCCCGCCACCGTCGCGAGATTGGCGACCAGCAGCGAAACCAGCGTGCCCGGTGCGATGGCGTGCTGGGTGGCGTGCTGTGTGCCGTCATCGTGCTTGCAGAAGAACAGCGCGTAATTCGACCCGACCGCCACGATCAGCAGCATGCCCACCAGATGCAGGATCGTGAGCGGCACGCCCGCGAGCGCGAAGCCTGCCGCTACCACCAGCACGGCGGCGACGAGCGGTGCAAGCGCGCGCGCGGCGCGCCTGGCCGAGCGCAGTGCGAAGGCCAGCAGCACCGCAATCGCCGCGAAACCCGCGAGCGACAGGCGGATGTCCTCGCGCACGTAGTTGGCGTAGAGGCGGTCGGCCTCGGTTTTCAGATCGACGAAGAGTGCGCCGGGCACGCCCGCCTGTGCAACGGCGGCGCGGATCGGCGCGGCGTTCAGACTCGACGTATCGGCCTTCGTCGCGCCGTCCGGCGCGCGCAGCGCGAGCATCGCGTTCCAGCCGCCGCCCGCGCGCGGCGTGAGCAGCGCGTCCACGGCCAGCGCCATCGAGGTGCCGCGTAGATCGGCGCGCGTGATCGGCGCGGCTGCGCGCGCCGTCGCGACATCGGCGAGGAAGGGGGCGAAGGCGTTGGGCTTGAGCGTGATCGGCTGATCGGTGAGTGCGTCGCGCATGCGTGCGGCGAGTGTGGCGTTGTCGGGCAGGCTGGCGAGGCGCGCGCGCTGCGTGGCCGCGCTCGGCAGATAGCGCGCGGGGCTTTCGAAGCCCGCGAGCACGCCGCGCTCGACCAGCGGCTGCAACTGCGCGCCGATCTTTTCCGCGCCTTCGAGCGCGGCCTGTTCGCTGGCGGCGGGGATCTCGACCAGATAGCGCACGTCGGGCGCACCGACGTCGGCGCGCAGGCGCGCGTCGAGCGCCTGGCTGGCGGCCGGGACCGGACTCAGCGCGGAGAGTTCGTGGCTCCACAGCGCGTCGCGATGCAGCGCGAGGACCGCGATGGCGGCCAGCGCCAGCGCCGCGAGCGGCCAGCGCAGACGCGGCGCGGCAAGCGCTGCGCGCGCAAGCCAGCCAGCGAGGCGCGTGACGTCGCGCATGGCGACCGGGCCGCCCTGCAGGCGCGGCAGCACGAAGCGCGTGACGAGCGCCGCCGTCACGAGGCCCGCAATCGAATACGCGCCCAGTTGCACAAGACCCGGGAAGCCCGAAAACAGCATCGACGCGAAACCGCACACGGAAGTCAGCACGCCAAGCCGGATGGTCGGCCAGTAAGCGGCGACCCAGGCGCGCAGCGTATCTTCCCGGCGCGCGCCGGCAGGCGTTTGCGCGGACTGCACGAACAGATAGATCGAGTAATCGACAGCCTCGCCGATCAGCGTGGTGCCGAAGCCAAGCGTGATTCCCTGCACCGTGCCGAACGCAAGACTCACCGCCGCGATACCTGCCGCCACACCGGACAGCACCGGCAGCAGGCCCAGCACCAGCGTGCGCGGCGAACGATAGAGCGCCAGCAGCAGCGCGACGATCAAGACGAGGCTGAGCGCCGAAATACGCTCGACGTCATGGCGGATCGCGTCGCGCGTCTGCACCGAGAACACGCCGGGGCCGCTCATTTCGATGCGGTAGCCGGACGCCTGCGGCAGCGCGCGCGTGGCCGTGCCGAACGCGCGCTGGATCGCATCGACAGCATGGGCCTGGGCGTCGGTGTCGGAGCCTGCGGCGGCGGTCTGCGCGACCAGCACGGCGCGCGTGCCGTCGCGCGAGGCCCAGACGCCGCCGCGCGTGGCCGGTTGCGCCGCGCCGTCGAGCTGGCCGACGAGCGCGGCGACTTCGCCGGTCGGGTCGTGCGGCAGCAGATCCTTCGCAACGAGGCCCGCCGAGGAACTCAGCAGATCGAGACTGTCGCCGAGCGCGGCATGCAGGCCCGCCGTGGTGAAGCGCTGCGGCGTGACGGCAGGGCTGAGCGCGTAGCGGTGCGCGAACACGAACTGCTGGTCGCGTGCGTCGTTGACGGCTTCGCCGTTATGGACTGCCGCGAATTGCGGATCCGCGCGCAGCGTCGCGGCGACTTCGCGCGAAAGCTGCGCGCGCGTGGCGTCGTCGCCGCCTTCGATGCCGACCAGGATCAGCCGCGAGACGACGCCGTCGCGCAACTGATCGACCAGTACGCGCTGGCCGGCGCTGGGTGCGCGCGGCAGAAAGGCGGACAGATCGGTGCTGAAGTGCGCGCGTGCAATCGCGCCCGCACAGGCGAGCAGAAACAGCAGCCAGACGAGTACGGCGTGGCGCTGCAACCTGTGCAGGGCGCGGGCGATAAAGCCCTGGGCGCTAGCAGGTTCGGGTTTGAGCGGGGCGTTCATGGGAATCGGGCGGCGCGCGGGACCAAACGTGCGCCGCTCAGTTCGACGCGGACACTGACGCCGATGCCGCGCTCGCCGTGATCGGCCGCAACTGCATCAGCGAATGATCGCCGCCCGCTTGCTGGATCGCGACGCTGCGCAACAGGTCGCGCGTGCCTTCGAGCGTGATCGAGCTGACCGTCTTGCGCATCTGCGAATCGCGCGGCGTGAGCGTGAGCGTCCAGTCGTCGCCGCTGCCGGTCAGCGCGACCTGGTAGGTCTGCTCCAGCGCCAGGCGGTTGCCGGTGAGCGTCGCGCGAATGCTTTCGATGAACGCGCCCAGTTCCGGATAGCGCGCCAGCGCGAGCGTGTATTTGTGGTTGTTGCGATCGACGGTGAGCATGTCGCCGTCGACGACCAGATGCTCGGGCTTGGGCTTGAGCGTGTTTTTTTCCAGATGGTCGGGCGCGACGAAGGACAGCTCGCCCGACGATTCGACGGGCTGCGTCGCGATCGACAGGTACTTCGTTTCGGTGAAGGCGGCGCGTCCCGACTTGTGCTGCGCGAGCGTGGACATCAGGCGGTCGAGGGTCCAGTCGGTGCCGGCGGGCTGCGCCGCGTGCGCGGCGCCCGCTGCCGCCAGCGACAGCAAGACCAGCGCGGGCGCAAGCACGCGCCTCACAACACGATGTCGATCAAGACGGAAGGCGCTCATGCGTCGGAAGTCTCCCGGGCGGCGAGGCTCGCCGTGGCTTTGTTGCGGCGCGCGTGGCTGCGCGCCGGGCTTTGTGGGCGCGCATTGATGCCCGCGTTGGGGCCCGTTTTGGCACCCGCGTTGGCACCCGCATTGGCACCGTTAGCTACCGCAAGGCGCGCGGCG
>NZ_DASZJJ010000306.1:0-2484 GCF_035948235.1 Paraburkholderia sp.
CGCTGGTGCGGCGCACGCGTACCGTGCCCGCGTTCTGGGCGATGGCGGCAGCCATTGCGCTTGGAGCGGCGTTCGTGGGCATTCAGTTCAAGGAATGGCACGAGCGCCCTTATGGCCTGTCGTCCAATCTCTACGGATCGCTCTACTTCACGATCACGGGTTTTCACATGGCGCACGTGATCGCGGGCGTCGTCATGCTGTCGTGGCTCGCCGTGTGGATCGCGCGCGGCTACTTCGACGGACGGCGCGACGCTGCGCTCAATATCGGCGGCCTGTACTGGCATTTCGTCGATGTCGTGTGGCTGTTCATCTTCGGCGTGCTTTATCTGTCGCCGTACTGGATAAGGGGGCGAGGATGAAAACCGCGCCTGCCTCCGGTTCCTCGTTGGGTCCAACGCGTGCCCAGCACGCCGCCGTGTGGTTCGGACTACTTGGAGTGCCGCTCGTATGGGCCGCGCACGTGCTGATCTGCACGGGGCTCGTCGCGATCGCCTGCGCGGGCGGTGTCGCGCAACGCAATGCCCTGTCGTGGAGCGCCGCGCACTGGCTGCTCGCGCTGGCCTCCGCCGCCGCGTGCGCGCTGGCGCTCACCGGCGTGATGGCCGCGCGGCGGGCGTGGCGAGAAACTGCGATGCTCGGGCCGCGGCGACGCGAGACGTTCCACTTTGTCGCGTGGTGCGGCCTGGCGGTTTCGATCGCTTTTACGCTGGGGCTGGTTTTTACGATGTCGGTGTTGGTCGCGCTGCCGTTACAGCGCATCTGCGAGTCGCTGCGATGAACACGCGGCGCACGAAACGGCTGGTGGTGACAGGCGTGTGCCTGCTCGTCATGCTCGGCGCCTGCGAAAAGCGCGGCGACAAGGTCAACGCCACCTCCACCAAACCACTTCCCGACGCCGCGCTGATTGCGCATGGAGAGCAGCTCGCCAAAGCCGGCGATTGCGCCTCGTGCCACGACTCCGCCCGGCATGAGCCGTTCGCGGGCGGTCAGCCTGTGAATTCGCCGTTCGGCCCGATCTACGCGAGCAACATTACGCCCGACACCGTTCACGGCATCGGACGCTACACGCCCGATCAGTTTGCCGCGGCCTTGCAGCAAGGCCTAGCGCCGGGCGGTAAGCGGCTCTATCCTGCCATGCCTTATCCGTCATTTGCCTCTCTCGACAGGCGCGATATCGACGCGCTTTACCAATACTTCATGTACGGCGTCGCACCGGTCGCGAACGCCACGCCGCCAACGCGCCTGCCTTTCCCATTCAACCAGCGCTGGGTGTTGCTGTTCTGGCGCATCCTGTTCGCACGGCACGGCCGATTCGAGCCGGACCCTGCCCGCGACGCCCAGTGGAACCGCGGCGCATGGCTGGTTCAGGGGCTTGGCCATTGCGGGGCGTGCCACACACCACGCGGGCCGGCCTACAACGAAATGGGCTACGACGAGCACAGTCCACTTTATCTCACGGGCGGCGTCGCCGATCACTGGTACGCCCCCAATCTGACCGGTGACACGGGCAGCGGCCTGGGCCGCTGGAGCGCCGACGATATCGCCGCCTTCCTGCGCAACGGCCATAATGCGCGCGCCTATGCGTTCGGCGCGATGGCACCCGTCATCGGGGCCAGCACGCAGTTCCTGCCCGACGACGATCTCCGCGCCATCGCCACGTATCTCAAGTCACTGCCTGCGCGGGCGTCAAGCGGCGACTACGCCGATACCGATGCCGCGCGCACCGCCACCCAGGCGTCGCTCGAGAACGGCCTGCCCGAGCGCCCTGGCGCAGGCATTTATCTGGCGTTCTGTGCAAAGTGCCACGGCGCCGATGGACGTGGCACGACGGACAAGGCACCACCGCTCGCGGGCAGCGCACTGGCGTTGTCGGCGGACGCGACCAGCGCGCTGCGCCTCATCATCGAAGGCAGTTCAAGCCCGTCGACGGCAAGCGGCGGGGAGCCACGCAAGATGCCCGGCTTTCGCACTCAGTTCACGGATAGCGAAATCGCCCAGGTCGCGAGCTTCATCCGCGGCGCTTGGGGCAACCATGCCGCGCCAGTCGCGCCGGCAGAGGTCACGCGGTTGCGCAAGGCGATCCATCAATAAAGTCGCCGTACTAGAGTGGCTTCTGCGCGGCGCCCAACAGCAAACCATACAGGCGAACGAATATGAAGAGCCTTCTCGATGATTGCGATTACCGTGCCGCTCTGCGGAACGCACTGGTGTCAGGCAGCGCAGCGGCACTGGCGTCGGCGGCCATGGCCGCGCAGCGGGCCGGGCTCGAAGGCGCCAGTGCAGCCGCACCGATGAACGCCGTGACGCTCTCGCTCTGGCCACGCAAGGCCCTGCGCGTACAACGAGCGAGCGTGCGCTATACGCTCACCGGCTTCGCCATTCACACCTGCGCGTCAATCTTCTGGGCGCTGGGCTTCGAAACGCTGCGCGCTCGCCGGGATGCCGAGCGAAGTCTTCGCGCGGACATCTCCAGTGCGACGGCTG
>NZ_DASZJJ010000307.1:0-37402 GCF_035948235.1 Paraburkholderia sp.
CCTTCCTCGGCGAACGCACGCGGCTCACCATCGGCGGCGCGGCGCCCGATGCGTTGTTCGTCGATGTCGCCGGCCGCATCGAGCTGGCGCGCGGCACCCAGGTCGGCATTGCAGTCCCGCCGGAAGCGCTTATCGCGCTCGCGTAATTTTTACAATTAAAACCACTCACCCAGATAACCGAGGCCACCCATGCTGCTCGCGCAAATCAGCGATCTGCACATCAAGGAACTGGGCGCGCTGGCGTATCGGCGCGTCGATACGGCGGCGCGTCTCGTGCGCACCGTCGCGCGCCTGAATGCGCTCTCGCCGCGCCCCGACGCCGTGATCGTCACCGGCGATCTGGTCGATCGCGGCCACGCCGACGAATACCACCACCTCAAAACGCTGCTCGCGCCGCTGGAAATCCCGTACTGGCTGCTGATCGGCAACCACGACGGCCGCGAGGGCCTGCGTGAAGTCTTTCCCGAGCGCGCCGAACTCAAATCGGGCGGCGAATTCGTGCAGTACGCTGCCGATCTCGGGCCGCTGCGCCTGATCGCGCTCGATTCGATGACGCCGGGCCAGAGCGCGGGCACGCTGTGCGCCGTGCGGCTCGAATGGCTCGACCAGCAACTGGAGGCGGCGTGCGGCCGGCCCGTAATCGTCGCGCTCCATCATCCGCCCTTCGATTGCGGCATCGCCCATATGGACGCGATACGGCTGGACGACACCGCCGCGCGCGCGCTCGAAGCGCTAATCGCGCGTCATCCAAACGTCGAGCGCGTGCTGTGCGGCCATGTGCACCGGCCGATCTTCGTGCGCTTCGGCGGCACCATCGCGAGCGCCGTGCCAGCGCCCGCGCATCAGGTCACGCTCGATCTCGCACCGCACGCGCCGTCGACCTTCACGCTGGAACCACCCGCGTTCGCGCTGCACCATTACGACCCGGCGCGCGGCATCGTGACCCATCACGCCTATGTCGACGACGCCGACGGTCCTTATCCGTTCCACGAGCCGTCGGGCGAACTGATCGCCTGACGATCCAGGCCCGGAGTCGGGCGCCGGAGCGCCGCCAGCACGATCGCACGCGCTCCGGTATGATCGGCACGCCCGGACCGGCCAACGCCAGCCCGGGCCGTTTTCCGTCCCGGCGGGCCTCGCCCGCGCTCGTGCCCTCGTGCCCATGTCCACCACACCCGATTCCGCATCCACTGGCGACAGCCAGTCGCTGCGCGGCCTGTTGCTTCTGCTCGCGACCATCGCGGGCATCTCGGTCGCGAACATCTACTACAACCAGCCGCTGCTCGACGATTTCCGCAAGACCTTCCCGGACGGCGCGGCGTGGATTGGCGCGGTGCCCGCCTCGACCCAGCTCGGCTACGCCGCGGGCATGCTGCTGCTCGCGCCGCTCGGCGACCGCTTCGACCGCCGCCGCATCATCCTCATGCAGATCGGCCTGCTGTGCATCGCGCTGCTCGCCGCCACCTTTGCGCCCTCCCTGCCCGTGCTGATCGGCGCGAGTCTGGCCATCGGCATTCTGTCGACTATTGCCCAGCAAGCCGTGCCGTTTTCCGCCGAACTCGCGCCGCCCGAAGCGCGCGGCCATGCGGTCGGCACCGTGATGAGCGGGCTGCTGCTCGGTATCCTGCTCGCGCGGACGGCGGCGGGCTTCGTGGGTCAGTACTTCGGCTGGCGTGCGGTATTCGGCGCGTCGATTGTCGCGCTGCTAGCGCTCGCGGTCGTCATCATCAAGAAGCTGCCGAAGAGCCAGCCGACCTCGACGCTCGGCTACGGCAAGCTGCTCGGCTCGATGTGGCATCTGGCGGTGGAATTGCGCGGCTTGCGCGAAGCGTCGGCGACCGGCGCATGTCTGTTCGCCGCGTTCAGCCTGTTCTGGCCGGTGCTCACGCTGCTGCTCGCGGGCGAGCCGTTCCATCTCGGTCCTCAGGTGGCGGGACTGTTTGGCATCGTTGGCGCGGCGGGTGCGCTGGCAGCGCCGTGGGCTGGCCGCTCCGCCGACAAGCGCGGGCCGCGCGCGGTCATCACGTTGTCGATTGCGCTGATCGCACTCGCGTTCGTGATTTTTGCGTTCTCGGGCAAGAGCCCGATCGGCCTCGTGATTGGCGTGGTGGTGCTCGACGTGGGCGTGCAGGCCGCGCAGATCTCGAACCAGTCGCGTATCTACGCGCTGCGCCCCGAAGCGCGCAGCCGCGTGAATACCGTGTTCATGGTGTGCTACTTCATCGGCGGCGCGACCGGATCGGCCGTGGGCGCGGCCACCTGGCACGCGTTCGGCTGGATCGGCGTATGTGTGGCGGGGCTGTGTTTCAGCGCGCTCGCGGCGTGGATTCACTTCGCCACGCGCGAGCGTCTGGACGCGAGCGCGCAGGCGCTCTGATCCGCGCGACTCGGGACGACTGCATCAACGTTCGAGCAAATCGGTCATATCGTCGGCGTGCTCTTCCTCCACCGCGAGAATCTCTTCGAAGATGCGTCGCGTGGTGGTGTCGTTATCGCCCAGATACTGAATGATCGCGCGATAACTCTCGATCGCAATGCGTTCGGCGATGAGGTTTTCGCGGATCATGTCTTTCAGATCCTTGCCCTCCTTGTATTCCGAATGCGAGCGTTCGCTCAGGTGCTGGGGCGCGAAATCCGGCTCGCCGCCCAGTTGCACGATGCGCGCGGCGAGCATGTCCGCGTGCTGTTGTTCCTCGTTGGCGTGTTCGAGGAATTCCGTCGCCACCGCCTCCGATTCGATGCCCTTCGCCATGAAGTAATGCCGCTTGTAGCGCAGGACGCAGACCAGTTCGGTAGCGAGCGAATCGTTAAGCAGCTTGAGCACGGTTTCGCGGTTGGCGCTGTAGCTCGGTGTGACGGAACCCTGATCCAGATTGCGGCGCGCTTCCTCGCGCACGCGCTTCAGGTCGAACTCAAACGCAGCGTGTGACTTGGACATCTGACTCTCCTTCGGACTGTGGGGATGGGAATAGTTGGGCGTGCGCGGCTAGCCGCGCAAAACGCCTAGCAGCAAGGTGACGACGAACACCACAAGGAAGAGATAGAAAAGGATCTTCGCGATTTCCGCCGCCCCTGCGGCGATCCCGGTAAAGCCGAACACGGCGGCAATGAGGGCGATCACGAAAAACACGATGGCGTAATGAAGCATGGCGTAATCCTCCTTGTGGGGGGTTGCACAAACGACGCGTAATGAAGCGTGTCTGCGCTTTTTCGTCTGCGCCATGCGTAGCGCAAGAGGTGGTCCTGAAGAGGACTTGAGAAATCTGGCGGGGTTTTGGCGAGGGCAGGCACGCCACGTGCTGTAGAGGGTTTTCCTTTTAATCGGTGGAGAAAACCCTATGAAACGCCTGATTGCCTTGCTTCTCGTTGCCGCGTCGGCCGCGGCTCTGGCCGCCTGCAACACTGTCGCGGGCGCTGGTCAGGATATGTCCGCGGGCGGTCACGCCATCACGAACTCCGCCGAACAGGCTAAGTAAGCGACCTAAGTAAGCGACCCGGCTGACGTGGTTTTCGCATGCGGCGCCGCCCTTTCGGGCGGCGCCTGTTTGCGTGGCATTTCGCTAGATAGAGCTTGAAATGCGGCCCGAAATTATTTCGCGATCCGAACTAATTCCATTGATCAGGACGCGCGCTTTCTGTCGTCAAACACGAACGACAAACCAACACTTCCAAGGATCAAAACGGTCGCGATGACCGTCGCCTGCGTAATCGGTTCGCCCAGCGTGAGCGCGCCCAGCGCCACGGCGACCACCGGATTCACATACATGCAGCTACTCGCCACGAGCGGACTGGTATTGCGGATCAGATAACCGTAGGCGACATACGCCGCCATCGTGCCGATCAGCATCAAATACGCGAAGGCAACAAAGGGCAGGAAATGCAGCACGCCCATGCGCTCGCCTGTGACCAGCGCGACCAGCGTGGAAATCGCGCCGCCCAACCCGATCTGCAACGCCGTCGCGATGAACAGATCGGCCGGCAATTGGAGCCTGCCGGCCAGATGCGCGCCGATCGCCCAGAATAGCGCGCCGCCCAGAATCGCCAGACAGCCGCCCGCCGTGCCGCTCGCGCCGCCGCCGTGGCTCAGGATCGCGATGCCGATCAGACCCAGCCCGACCGCTGCCCATTCGCCTTTCGCGATGCGTCGGCCGGCCGCCGCCGCGATCAGCGTCGCAAAGAGCGGCACGGTCGCGACCATCACCGCGGCGGTGCCGGTGCCAACGGTACGCATGCCGTAGGCGAGCATGCCGCTCGACAGCCCCACGAGCATCGTGCCGACCACCCCGGCGTTGCGCACCTGCGTGAGCGTCGGCATCACGGGACGCCGTCGCATCGCGAACACGAACAGGCCGATGCCCGCCAGCAGATTGCGCAGGCCGGAAAGCAGCAGCGGCGGAAATGACTCGAGCGCGACGTGCACGCCGAGGTAGGTCGAGCCCCAGACGAAGTAGACGACCGCCAGTGACAGCGCCACGCGACCGCTGCGCGACTGCGGCAGGCGCACGCCGCGCGCGAAACGCCACGCCTGCGCGCCAAGCGCGCCGACTGTGCGCAGCAGACCGAGCACATAGGGGCTGAGCGACGAACCGGAAGGCAAACGGGGTGGCGTCTTCATTGCACCGCCAGAGGGTCGAGGTTGAAACGGAGGGCGAACCGCGAACGCCCCGCCAGACGAGGGACGGGACGAATAAAGCGCGACGGCATGATGGAGGCGGCGAAAAAGAAGAGACGCGAGCGTGAGCGCACCAGAGCAGCGCGAGACGCCAGCGTATGAAAATGCAAGCGGTCCGCAAGCTGCCCGAAATACCCGGGACGGGCGCCACGCATTATGCAACAAGGCGATTCGTTACGGAGACCGCGAGCGTGCTTTATGCGCCGGCGCGCTGCGTGCGCGCAACGGTCCGAAAAATCAGGGCGCCAACGTGTCGCATCAGGTAAAAAACGTGACGCTTTGGTTCAAGCCGGTCGCGCTTATTGAGACCGTGCTAGGATGTGAAAATCTTTCGAATTTATTACATCGCCGTGTACTCATTGCCCGCGTCCCCCGCCTCACTGCCACCGCGCCCCATGCGCGGGGTAGCGGCGCGCGCGTGCACGCCACGACGCCTTGCCGGCCAGCCGAATCCGCTCGCCTTAGCCCGGCGTCCGCACTGAACCGCTCTCCTGCTCCGGAGCCGTTCAGTCGGGCTCCGGGCCGATCCCACGTCCCCGTTTGAGGCCGCCCCTGGCCTCTTTTATCTGGATCGCAAGGAGAACCTCATGTCGAAGAAAATCCGCTATCTGACCGAGCTCGATCTCGCTCGTCTCGAAAAATGCGCCGCCGAACCGGGCGCCGCGCCCGCCCGCCAACTGATGCTCGACGAACTGCTCGAACGCGCCGAGATCGTCGATGCGCGCGAAGTCGCCGCCAATGTCGTCACCATGAATTCGCAGGTCACGCTCACCAGCGAGCGCACCGGCGAGCCCGTGACCTGGACGGTCGTGTACCCCGCGAACGCGAGCGTCGACGCTGGTCGCCTGAACGTTTTTTCGCCCGCGGGTCTCGCGCTGCTGGGCGCAAAACGCGGTGACAAAGTGCGCTTCACGCCGCCCAGCGGCGAGATCGAAACGCTCAAGATCACCGGCATCCTGTTCCAGCCCGAAGCCGCCGACGACTTCGCGCTCTAACGCAAACGGCGCGCTTGCCCGCGTCTTTTTCTCCTTCGCGTACGATTTTTTCTCCCCGGTTTTCACCGAAAAATCGCGCGATCTCCTATATGGGTCGCGCGCGCGAATCGCGCTTTTGTTTGGCACAACCCGCGCACAAAGGCACTTGCCAGAGTGTCGCAGCGCGGTGTATCGTTTGGCCTGCTTACGCGGGGGTCCTGCGTTATGCGCCGCTTCGAACTCTTCACACGAATGTTCAGGCAGCGTATCGCGCGGGTGAGAAATACCCTTTGAACCTGATCTGGATAATGCCAGCGCAGGGAAGCGTCCGGACTTCGTAGCATCACACGCAGCACTCCTCATTGCGAGGTCCGTCCACGTTCCGTCTCGTCTCCTGCGAAGCCGTTGTTCCCACTTTGCACGCCCTGGAGAGAGACGCATGAACGCCAATCCCAAGTTCATTTCCGCCAACGCGCACGTCGACGAAGCCGCGATCGCGCCGCTGCCCAATTCCCGCAAGATTTACGTGACCGGTTCGCAGCCCGACATCCGCGTGCCGATGCGCGAAATCACGCAGGCGGACACGCCCACGGGCTTCGGCGGCGAGAAGAATCCGCCGATCTACGTCTACGACACGTCGGGTCCGTACACCGATCCGGAAGCGAAAATCGACATTCGCGCGGGCCTGCCCGCCGTGCGCCAGGCGTGGATCGAAAAGCGCGACGACACCGAAGCGCTGCCGGGTCTCTCCTCCGAATTCAGCCGCGAGCGCGCCGCCGATGCGGCCACGGCCGAACTGCGCTTCCCCGGCCTGCACCGCACGCCGCGCCGCGCCAAGACCGGCAAAAACGTCACGCAGATGCACTACGCGCGTCAGGGCATCATCACGCCCGAAATGGAATACATCGCGATCCGCGAGAACCAGCGCCGCGCCGAATACCTCGAAAGCCTCAAGCAAAGCGGCCCGAACGGCGCGAAGCTCGCCGCCATGATGGGCCGCCAGCATCCGGGCCAGGCGTTTGGCGCCGCGGCCTTCGGCGCCAACGCGCTCAAGGAAATCACGCCGGAATTCGTGCGCGAAGAAGTCGCGCGCGGCCGCGCCATCATTCCCGCCAACATCAACCACCCGGAAAGCGAACCGATGATCATCGGCCGCAACTTCCTCGTGAAGATCAACGCGAACATCGGCAATTCGGCGGTCACCTCGTCGATCGGCGAGGAAGTCGACAAGATGACGTGGGCGATCCGCTGGGGCGGCGACACGGTCATGGATCTCTCGACCGGCAAGCACATTCACGAAACGCGCGAGTGGATCATCCGCAATTCGCCGGTGCCGATCGGCACGGTGCCGATCTACCAGGCGCTCGAAAAGGTCAACGGCAAGGCTGAAGACCTCACGTGGGAAATGTTCCGCGACACGCTGATCGAGCAGGCCGAGCAAGGCGTCGATTACTTCACGATCCACGCGGGCGTGCGCCTGCAATACGTGCCGCTCACCGCGAACCGCATGACGGGCATCGTCTCGCGCGGTGGCTCGATCATGGCCAAGTGGTGCCTCGCCCATCACAAGGAGTCCTTCATTTATGAGCATTTCGAAGAGATCTGCGAAATCATGAAGGAATACGACGTGAGCTTCTCGCTGGGCGACGGTCTGCGTCCTGGCTCGATCTACGATGCCAACGACGAAGCGCAGCTCGGCGAACTCAAGACGCTGGGCGAGCTCACGCAGATCGCGTGGAAGCACGACGTGCAGGTGATGATCGAAGGCCCGGGCCACGTGCCGATGCAGCTCATCAAGGAGAACATGGACCTGCAGCTGGAATGGTGCGACGAAGCGCCGTTCTACACGCTCGGACCGCTCACGACCGATATCGCGCCGGGCTACGATCACATCACCTCGGGCATTGGCGCGGCGATGATCGGCTGGTTCGGTACGGCGATGCTCTGCTACGTCACGCCGAAGGAACACCTGGGCCTGCCGAACAAGGACGACGTGAAGGAAGGCATCATCACTTACAAGCTCGCGGCGCACGCGGCCGATCTGGCCAAGGGTCACCCGGGCGCGCAGGTGCGTGACAACGCGTTGTCGAAGGCGCGATTCGAGTTCCGGTGGGAGGATCAGTTCAACATCGGTCTCGACCCGGACAAGGCTCGCGAATTCCACGACGAAACGCTGCCGAAGGACTCGGCCAAGGTCGCGCATTTCTGCTCGATGTGCGGCCCGCACTTCTGCTCGATGAAGATCACGCAGGACGTGCGCGAGTTCGCGGCCAAACAAGGCGTGAGCGACGACGAGGCCCTGAAAAAAGGCATGGAAGTGAAGGCCGTCGAGTTCATCAAGCAAGGCGCGGAGATTTATCAGCGTCAGTAAGCGTCGGTCATCGTTTCGCTGCGCTGCACGATGAAACATCACGCGTGTGGCGCAGTGGACCAGTTTCGGCACGCCGAAACACTTTCTAACGACTCCGACAACTCGCTGACAAGCGCACATACCCGGATACGGGTCGGCTGGCTACGATGGGTGTACTGGAGGTGCAGATCGGGCCTGATTTATGCGGGTCGTTCTGCATCGCACATCTCATACAAGCTGGAGTCGATCATGAAATCCTTCACACGTGCCCGTACCCTCCTCACTGTTGCCACGCTCGTCACCATGCTTGGCAGCCTGGCGGCTTGCGACAACATGTCCAGACGCGACCGTGACACCGCCATCGGCGCGGGCGTGGGCGGCGCGGCGGGCGCCGTGATCGGCGGCAGCGCGCTCTCGACCGTCGGTGGGGCCGCGGTCGGCGGCATCATCGGCAATCAGGTCGGCAAGTAAAACCACGACACGACAGGCGGTTCGTCCGGCGATACCGGATTCAGAGAGGATAAGCGGCGCACGCTCCTGCGAGGGCGTGCGCCGCTTTTGCGTTCTGACGCGCGTAAAAAAATGCAACATAGACGGATCACGCGGGCCATGGCGAGATAAGCCAGGCGTGCTAGCCTGAAGTATCCGCCTGGAGTCGCCATGAAATCCCCGTTCCCGATGTTTGCCCGGCGCGCAGTTGCGTCTGCTCTTGCCACCGCTCGCGTTCCGCGCGCGCCGCTTAAGGCTATCGCCTCATTGTGCGCAGGCGGCGCGCTACTCGCGCTGTCGGGCTGCTATTACTACACGCCCTACGGCTACTCGCCCTACCCGTATTACTACGGCACGATGCCCGCCGCCAGCACCCAGCAGGAAACTGCCGTGGGCGTTGCAGGTTCGACCACTGCGCAGACAATCCAGCGAACCAACGCCGCACCGGCCGCCGTCGCCGATACGCAATACCCCGGGCCGCTTTACCCCAACCCGCCCGTTGCCGTCGGGGTGCCCGCCTGGCCGGTTTATCCCGCTTACCCGGCCTACTACAACTGGCCCGGGTACCACTCGTATCCCGCCTACTACGGTTATGGCGGATGGGGCTGGGGCGCACCGGCCGTCTCGTTCAGCGTGGGCTACTGGGGCGGCGGATACTGGGGGCACGGCGGCTACTGGGGTCACGGTGGCTGGGGTGGCTGGGGCCATGGCGGCGGTTGGGGTCACGGCGGCGGCGGCCACTGGCACTAGGCGAACGAAAACCTCCATCGATCGCCGCACGACCGTACTTTCCCTCCTTGACGCTTGCGCACCATTTTCTATCCTGCAAGTGGGCATCGGGGATTGAAACACTGCCTTACTGAATAAGCCCTCCTCTGCGCGCTGCGTCCCACCGGCCAGCGCGTTGCCTGCCTTGTTTTTCGCCCGGACGTTCGCTTTACCGTCTGCATCGCCGACGCCGTACACGGCATGCCGCGCGCGCCTGCGCCTTGCGCCTTCGCCCATGCGCGCGCCGATACGAACCAGCAGAAAGGAGACGTCATGTTCCATCAGCTGTTGACTCCCATCGGCAATTCGCTGCTCCTGTCGTTTCTTGTCGCCGTTTTGCCGATTGTCGTGGTGCTGCTCATGCTGGGCTGGGCGCGCCGGCCCGCGTGGCAGGCTTCGCTCGCCGGGCTCGTCGTGGGCCTGATCGTCGCCATCGCGGGTTGGCAGTTCCCGGTCAACCTGGCGGTGAGTGCGGTGCTCAACGGCGTGGTGTTCGCGCTCTGGCCGGTCATGTGGATCGTCGTCACGGCCATCCTGCTCTACAACATCGCGCTGAGATCGGGACGCTTCGCGGCGTTTCGCATGTGGCTGCTCGACAATCTGCCGAACGACCGGCGCATCGTGCTGGTCGTGGTGGGTTTTTCATTCGGCGCCCTGTTCGAAGGGATTTCCGGCTTCGGCACGCCGATCGCCATCACGAGTTCGCTACTCATCATGCTGGGCTTTCCGACACTCGAAGCGCTCACCTTCACGCTGATCTTCAACACGGCGCCGGTGGCGTTCGGCGCGCTGGGCGTACCGATCACGGTTCTCGGCGCGGTCACGCACCTGCCCGCCGATGTGCTCGGCCAGATGGTCGGCCGGCAGTTGCCGTTCTTCGCGCTGCTGCTGCCCTTCTATGTGATCGCCATCTACGCGGGCGTGGGCGGCATGCTGCGCATCTGGCCGGTGCTGCTGGTCTCGGGCGGCAGCTTCGCGGTTACGCAGTTCGTCACCTCGAACTACGTCAACTACAGTCTGACCGACGTGCTGTCGTCGCTCGTGTCGCTGATCCTCACGATCCTGTTCCTGCGCGTCTGGAAGCCCGCTCCCGATACGCGCTTCGAAATCCGCGTCGATCGCGCCAAGGAAGTCCGCGGCAGCGTGACGGGCGCGCAGGGCTGGTATCCGTGGATCATCGTCGCAGCGGTCGTGATCATCTGGACCGTCGCCAAAGTCTTTGCGATCGGCGACGTCAAGGTGCCGTGGCCCGGTCTGAACAAGGCCGTGTTCATCACGCTCTACAAGACGCCCTATGGCGCGGTGTGGGACTTCCAGCCGCTCGCGACCGGCACGGCGATCCTGGTCGCGGCCATCATCACGGCCTTCGTGGTGCGCCTGAAACCCGCCGACTTCGGCGGCGCTATCGTGGATACCTGGGTACAGACACGCATCGCCATCCTGACCGTGGCGACCATCGTCGGCCTCGCCTTCCTGATGAACTACTCCGGGCTCACCTATACGCTGGGCCTGGGCGTGGCGTCGGTAGGCGCGTTGTTTCCGCTGGTGTCGGCGTTCCTGGGCTGGGTCGCCGTGTTCCTGTCGGGCAGCGATACTTCGGGCAATGCGCTATTCGGCAATCTGCAGGTGGTGGCCGCGCAGCAGCTCAACCTCAACCCGGTGCTGATGGCCGCGACCAATTCGTCGGGCGGTGTGATGGGCAAGATGATCTCGCCGCAGAACATCGCCACGGGCGTCGCGACCACCGAACTCAAGGGCCAGGAAGGTCATGTATTCGCACGCACCTTCAAGCACTCGATCCTGATGACGGTGCTGCTTGGCATTCTGGTGTGGCTGCAACAGAACGTCTTTACGTGGATGATTCCACCGCATTGAGCGCGCTGGCTTCATAACGAAAAAACCCGCCTGCTTGCGCAAGGCGGGTTTTTTATGGGCAACGCCCAGGGCGTTAGCGCAGGCTCGGTGCCACTTAGTGCAGCTCTTCAACCACAAGGCCCATGATTTCGCGCGCGGGACGCGACGAATCGACCTGGCCGCTGTCGTCCAGCACCGAGACGCGGGTCTGATTCTCGGTCACGGCACGCACGTTGAGCTTGTACTGCTTCGCGACCTTTTCCTTGCGGCCATGGAAAATCTGGTTCCAGAAGCCTTGCTCGGCCGAGGTCATGTCCTGCGGATCGACGTAGCGCACGTAGTAGATGCCCTTCGAGCGATCGCGATCGTCCACCGTGAAGTTGGCGCGATCGAGCGCGAGACCCACGCGCAGCCATGCGCGGTCATACGGCTCGCCCAGCGTCAGCTCGGTCGAGGTGTATTGACCGCCGGGGACGTTACCCGTCGTTGCGCTCTTCGCAGAACCCGTCGCCGCCGCGCTTTGACCCACCGCTGCGGCGTTCTGTGCGGCGATCGCGGCGGCAGCCGGATCGGCCTTCGACGGAGCGCCGTTCGCGCCAGTGGCCGTTTTGGCGTTGGCCTTGGCGTCGGCTTCTGCTGCGACCTGTGCGTCCGGCACACCGGGCTTGGCGCGCGCGAGCGTAACCATCAGGCGCTTGAGGTATTCCTGTTCGAGCGCCGGATCGTTGGGCTTGGGCACCCACTTGCTGGTTTCGTTGTTGTTGCCGGAGAGCTGTTCGCTCAGGCCCTTCTGGCTGATGAACACATAGGTGCCGCCGGTGGGCGACGTTTCCAGACGCGTGCGGTACTTGTTGCGCTCCGCCGTGACGTAGGAGTTGCCCGTGGCCCACGAGAGCGAGTTACGGATCAGACCGTCGTTGATCTTCGGATGGGTTTCGTTCCAGTCCGTTTCCATCAGGCCCTTGTCGCGCTGATCGACCACCAGCAGGAAGCCCTGCTCCTGCCAGAAGCGGCGCACCTGCGCCCAGACGTCGGCGGGCGTGCGGCTGTCGATGACGAGCCAGCTTTCCGTGCCGTCACGCTGGATATGCATACCCGGCACCTGCGGCAGCACTTCGCTGTTTTCGTCGGCGGCGGGCGCAGTGGACTGCACCTGCTTGAGCGCGGACAGCGAGGTTTCGCCGCCCTGCGGGGGCAGCGAGCGCTGGTCGGCGGTTTCGTCGAGCATGTTCGGCGGAACGGCCAGCGACGACTGCTTCGCCTTTGCATCGCTACGGTAATCGATCTTGCCCGGCGTCGGCGAACTGCAGCCGGCGACCAGCCCGCCTGCCATCAGGAGCGCGAATGCGCGCGCGGCAAGACGTTGATGAAAATCACTCATGTTCGGGTAATCCCTTCGGCTACGGCCACGGCCAGTGTGTGCGTGGATCAACCAGCCATTTTACCGGCGAGATGGCACGCTGTGCAAAAACAGGCTTAAGCCGACGCATTTCCGACTGTTGCCGAAGTAAGGAGCAGGCGCGTACGACCGTTTCCGAAGGCATGCAAAACGCAGTTCACCACCCATTCCGTAACCTTCATCAACATTCCAAAAACTCTCTCCAACCTGCTTACATCTGATAAATATCGTTATCTATCAATAGCTTGCCAAGAATGGTGCAGTCGCTGAATATTTGTTCTCGTCGACATTTTTGTCATGTACGACTTGCCACGACGGCCCGGTGCTAATTTTTCCCAAAATTCGAAATAAAAATTCGAAAAACGTAGCACGGAGAGCGTCATGACAACTAGCAGCCTCAAGCGGGCAGGCCGCGCCGCGGCCTTCGCCTGCCTCGCCTCATTCCTGGCTACCGTGGCCTTGCCCGCCGGCGCGGCGCTCGGCGACATCGTCCCGGCCCACGCGGCAGTCAGTGCCGCAAACGGCGCGAACGCCACGCAGTATCGGTCAGGCGGTGCGGTGCGCGTGACGCAGACCGTCGATGCGTTCGGCACGCGCCTGCGCGAATACGCCGTCACGGCCAGCGGCCAGGTCTTCGCCTACACCTGGCAAGGGCCCTCGGCGCCGAACCTCGACACCCTGCTCGGCCGTTACGCAGGCGATTACCACGGCGGCGCAGTCGCGCTGCACCTTGCCGGGCGCGACGGTCTGCACGCCGCGCGCGTGGATACGCCAAGCGTCATCGTCGAATCCGGCGGCCTGATGCGCAGCTACGTGGGCCGCGCGTGGCTGCCGGCCGCGCTGCCGGCGGGCGTAACCGAAGGAGACCTGCAATGAACGCGCGCCTCGCCCTGCTCGCGGGCGCGCTCGCTCTGGCGCTTGGCGCCTGCGGAGGGAGCAGTGGCGGCAGTTCGGCCGCAGGCGTTGCCGGTACGGGGGCGCCCGCCAGTACGCCGGCCGCCAGCACACCAGCCGCTTCCAGCTCAAGCGCAAGCTCAACCACAACGAGCCCGCCCGCCTCGACCACCGGCAGCGTGGCCCAGTCCACCACGCCGAATGTGCTGCCGATCGCCGTCACCTCGACGCCCACGTCGACACGCAATATGTTGATGGCGAGCGTCACCGTCTGCGTGCCCGGCACGAGCACCTGCGCGACCGTGAACAACGTGCAGGTCGACACCGGCTCGCAGGGGCTGCGCCTGCTCGCCTCGGCGTTGCCGGCGGGTTTCGCGCTGCCCGCCGTCAACGCGGGCAACGGCAGCGATCCAGCCGGTTCGTGCGCCGCCTTCGGCTCCGGCTACACATGGGGCGCGGTACGCAGCGCCGACGTCAAGCTCGCGGGGGAAGTAGCCAGCGCGCTGCCGATCCAGATGATCGCCGACCCCTCGCTGCCGGTCACGCCGAGCGCATGCAAGGGTTTCGGCCTCGCCATGTTGAACAGCACGGTGCTGCGCTCGAACGGCATTCTCGGCGTGGGACCGTTCGGCGCCGATTGCGGCGCGGCCTGCGTGAACGGGCCCAACAGTTCGTGGTACTACGCTTGTCCTTCGGGCAACTGCACGGCGAGCGCGCAGCCGCTCGCGCAACAGGTCAGCAACCCGGTGGCGGCGTTCGCGACCGACAACAACGGCGTCGTGATCGACCTGCCCGCGATTCCCGCCACGGGCCAGAGCAACGTGAGCGGCTCGCTGATCTTCGGCATCGGCTCACAGGCCAACAACGCACTGGGCAACGCGACCGTGCTGCGGGGCAATTCGGTGACGGGTTTCGTCTCGACCACGACCTCGGACGGCACGGTCTATTCGCAGAGTTATATCGACAGCGGTTCGAACGGCTTCTTCTTCGCCAATCCGACGCTCACGCGCTGCGGCGTGTGGTTCTGCCCGACTTCGCCGCAGAGCCTGGGCGCAACGCTCAAGGGCGTGGACGGCGTCTCGGCGAACACGTCGCTGTCGGTCGCGAATGCGACGGCGCTCTTCGCCACCGGCAACTGGGCCTTCAACAATCTGGCGGGCTATAACGGCAGCGCATTCGGCTGGGGACTGCCGTTTTTCTTCGGACGTCGGGTGTACACCGCCATCCAGGCGCAGACGACGCCCGCAGGCGCGGGGCCGTTCTACGCGTTCTGAGGGCGCTTCGAGTGGGCTTATTCGGCGTGCGCGTCGGAGGCGGGCGTGGTCTTCGCCAGCGCCGCGGGCGCGAGCCAGTGGAACGAGGTGAGCGCGCCGGTGCGGTCGTAGAGGCATTCGGCGGCGGTCTGCGGAGGCGCCGCCTTGTGCAGGCCGAGCTTCGCGGCGATGAACGCCATCGGCGTGGTGGGCTTCGGTTCGTCGGCCTTGGCCGGAGCGCTCGCAGCCGTTGCGCCCGCCGCGAACGTGGCGTGCTGCTTGCCCGCCGTAGCCGTTGTGCCAGACGCCGCCGAAGCAGCAGTCGCAGCCGAAGCGGAAGTTGCAGCGGAAGCGGCGGAAGCAGCCGAAGCGACGGACGCACTGGAAGCCGCCGTGCTCTCGACCGGCAGCATGCCGCGTTCGAGCTGCCCTTCGATCACAACGCGCTGGCCGCGATACGCTGCCGCCGTATGCGTCACCGAAAGATTGCCCAGCGACGCCTGAGCGAGCCGTGTGCGCATCTCCTGTTCGCAGGCGCTGGGGTTCTGGTACTGCGCAACGCAGCCCGCGAGCAGGGTGGCGCCGGCCGCGAGGCCGACGAGACAGGCATTCCGTTTCTTCATCGCTCTTGTCGCTGTAATCGCTGTATTCGCGCGTGGCGCGCGTTTCGGTTTTCAGGCTGCGGCAATTGTAGCTCACGGGCTGCCCGAGTCCGGTTCACGCCGGGCGGCCAGGCTTGCACACGAGCCTGCTATCATCGCCGCTGTATATCCGTACAGTGCCGCGCGTGCTCCCCGACTCTCCCGATCCGTTCTATTACCTCGCGAACTTCGAACGCGCGCTCGGCTGGCTCGACGCGCGTTGCGCCGACCTCTTCGATGCCGCCGAGCAGCGCTTCGTGCAGGGCTTCGGCGCCCTGCCGCGCGCCTCGCGTGCGCTGTTCGTGCGGATGCTGATGCGCAAAGGGCCGCAGTTTCGCGCGAGCAAACTCGACTATGCCGAAATCGGCTGCCCGCGCGTGGCGGCGGCGCCGCTGATCGAGGCGGGCTGGCTCGACGGCACGCCGCTGCTCGAATTCGACGCGCTCGCCGCGCTGGTCACGCGGGCGGAACTCCTGACGCTCGCCGCGCGGCTCGTGGCCGAAGCCGGTGCGCACGAGTTCGCCGCGCTACGTGCGCTCAACCTGCGCACCGCCACGCGCGCGGCAACCGTCGACGCGCTTTACGCCGCCGCCCTGCCCGCACGCGGCTGGCACACCTGGTTTCCGGCCACGGTAGACACAGTTTTCGATTTCGCCGCCGCACCGCTGTGCGAACGGCTGCGCCTGATGTTCTTCGGCAACCTGCGCCAGGACTGGTCCGAATTCGTGCTGGCCGATCTGGGCGTGTACCGCTACGAACCGGTGCAGCTCGACGGCGCGTCGCGGGCGTTCCAGCAGCGCGCGGACATCGACGCGTATCTGGCCTTGCGCGACTGCCGCGAAGCCTTCGATCTCGCCCCCGAGGAGCAGCATGCCGACGCGCTCGCCGCGGCGCTCGACACGCTCGACGCCCTCGCGCCGCAGACCCACGCCAACGCCTGGCTGCGCGCGCGCCATGACCGCGTGCGCCACGCGGCGGGCCAGGCGGCCGAGCGGCTGGGCGACTCGGCGCTCGCGATGCGCGCCTATCTGGACTGCGGCCACCCCGAATCGCGCTACCGCCGCGTGCGCGTACTGGAGCAACTGGGCCGCCGCGACGAGGCCTGCGCCCTCGCCCGGACCATCGCCGCCGCGCCGGCGAACGAAGAAGAAGCGCAGCGCGCGGCGCGCACCCTTGCGCGCCTGACACGCAAGCGCGCCACACCGCAGAGCGCGCAGACACACACGCAGATCGAACTCACGCTACCCGCGGCGCACGCGCATCTGCGCGTGGAAGAAGCCGCACGGCGCGCGCTCGCCAGCGCCGACGCGCCCGTGTTCTACGTCGAGAACACACTCATTACGAGCCTCTTTGGCCTGCTGTGCTGGCCGGCGCTGTTCGCACCGCTGCCTGGCGCGTTCTTCCATCCGTTCCAGCGCGGCCCCGCCGACCTGCACGCCGCCGATTTCGTCACGCGCCGCAGCGCGCTGTTCGACGCCTGCCTCGCCGAACTCGAAACGGGCCGCTACCGCGCGAGCATCGAACAGCGTTTCGCCGATAAATACGGCACGCAGTCGCCCTTCGTCGCGTGGGCCGCTATCGACGAGGCGCTGCTTGCGCTGGCGCTCGACTGCCTGCCTGCCGCGCATTTGCGTCTGTGGTTCGAGCGCCTGTTGCGCGAACCCGCCGCGAACCGTTCGGGCCTGCCCGATCTCGTGCGCTTCTGGCCAGGCGAGCGCCGCTACGAACTGATCGAAGTGAAAGGCCCCGGCGACAGGCTGCAGGACAACCAGCGCCGCTGGCTCGCTTACTGCGCCGCGCACGGCATGCCGGTGACGGTACTGCAGGCGCGCTGGGAAGCGCGCGAGGCGCTCGCGGCGTCATGACTTACACCGTCGCGGTCCGCACGCTCTGCGAATTCACCGCCAAACGCGGCGATCTCGACCTGCGCTTCACACCCTCGCCCGATGCGAGCGAAGGCCGCGCGGGCCACGCCGCCATCGCCGCAAGGCGGCCCGCGGGCTTCGAGACCGAAATCGCCTTGAGCGGCACGTTCGGCACGCTCACCGTGCGCGGCCGCGCCGACGGCTACGATCCCGCGCGCCGCCGCCTGGAGGAGTTCAAGACCTATCGCGGCGACCTCGACGCGATGCGCGAAAACCAGCGTGCGCTGCACTGGGCGCAACTGCGCGTCTATGGCGCGCTGATGTGTGAAAAGCTGGGCCTCGACACGCTCGAACTCGCGCTCGTGTATTACGACATCGGCTCGGGGCGCGAAACCGCACTTGTCGAGCAGGCCAGCGCGCAGCAACTGCGCGCCGGATTCGAAGCGCAATGCGCGCGTTTCGTTGCGTGGGCGGAACAGGAAAGCGCACACCGCACGGCGCGCGACGCGGCGCTGGCCGAACTGCGTCTGCCACATCCGAACTTTCGCCAGGGCCAGCGCGATCTGGCCGAAGCCGTCTGGCGCGCCGCCACCCAGGGCCGCTGTCTGCTGGCCCAGGCGCCCACCGGCATCGGCAAGACCATCGGCACGCTGTTTCCACAGTTGAAGGCCTGCGCGCGCGGCAGCATCGACAAGGTGCTGTTCCTGAGCGCGAAGAGTTCGGGGCGTCAGCTCGCGCTCGACGCACTCGACACGCTCGCGCACTCGCCGCCCGACGCTCACGCGAAGCACCGCGCGCCCTTGCCTTTGCGCGTGCTCGAACTCGTCGCGCGCGACAAGGCCTGCGAGCATCCCGAACTCGCGTGCCACGGCCAGTCGTGCCCGCTCGCGCGCGGCTTCTACGACCGTTTGCCCGCCGCACGCGAGGCCGCGCTCGCCCGCGTGAATCTCAAGCGCGACACGCTGCGCGATGTCGCGCGCGAGCACGCAGTCTGCCCGTACTATCTGGGCCAGGAACTCGCGAGCTGGAGCGACGTGATCGTCGGCGACTACAACTATTACTTCGACGTGAGCGCCATGCTGTTCATGCTCGGCGCGCGTAATCAGTGGCGCATGAGCCTGCTCGTCGACGAAGCGCACAACCTGCCCGAGCGCGCCCGCGCGATGTATTCCGCCGAACTCGTGCAAACGCGCGTCGATGCCGTGCGGCGCAGTGCCAGCGCACCGGTCAAGCGCGCCCTCACGCGGCTGGCACGGCACTGGAACACGCAGAATGCGCTCGCGCCCGAGGCATGGCGCGCGAGCGATGCGCTGCCCGACGGACTCGTTGCGGCGCTGGGCGATGTGATCGCCGCTATCGGCGACCATCTAGCGGAACCCGCGCTCGTGCGCGACGCCGAACTCGAACGTTTCTATTTCGACGCCCTGCATTTCGTGCGGCTTGCGGAGCGCTTCGACGCACAATCGATCTTCGACGTCACACCCTTGCCTGCTTACGGATCGAACGCGAAACGCACGCGTTCGACGCTGTGCATCCGCAATCTTGTGCCCGCCAATGCATTGCGCCCGCGCGTAGCCGCCGCGCACAGCGTGACGCTTTTCTCGGCCACGCTTGCGCCCGCGCACTATTACACCGATATGCTCGGCCTGCCCGCGAACACCGTGCAAGTGGAGATCGGCACGCCGTTTCGTGCGGAACAGCTCGACGTGCGGATCGCCCGCGATATCTCGACGCGCTACAAGGATCGTGCGCGTTCGCTCGACGCCCTGGTCGAGCGTATCGCGCGCCAGTACACCACGCGGCCCGGCAACTATCTGTGCTTTTTCAGCAGCTACGACTATCTCCAGCAAGCCGCCGATGTGTTCGTCGCGCGTCATCCGCATATCGACACCTGGATGCAGTCGCGCACGATGGACGAAGCGCAGCAACAGGGCTTCGTCGCGCGCTTTGTGGAAGGCGGTAGCGGGATCGGCTTTGCGGTGCTTGGCGGCGCGTTTGGCGAAGGCATCGACCTGCCGGGCACGCGTCTGATCGGCACCTTCATCGCGACGCTGGGCATGCCGCAGGTGAACCCCGTCAACGAGGCGATGCGCGAGCGCATGGAAACGCTCTATGGCGCTGGCTTCGACTACACGTATCTGATTCCCGGCCTGCGCAAGGTCGTGCAGGCCGCGGGCCGCGTAATCCGCAGCGAGGCGGACAGCGGCGTGGTGCATCTGCTAGACGACCGCTTCGCGAGGCCGGACGTGCGTGCATTGCTGCCCGCGTGGTGGGATGTCGCATGATTTACGATTAATACGGATTCCATATCAATCGCGAATAAAAAACGCAGCGCCGATCATGGCGCTGCGCTTACCGTAAAAGTCTCGCGTCAAGCCGACTTTGACTTCCCCGAGCCCTTACCGTTCTTCTTCGACGGCGGCGGAGGCGGCGGGTCGCCTTCCAGATCGTCGGCGGCGATTTCCGGTGCGATCTCCTTCACATCGGGCTTCGCGCCCTTGCCTTTCTTCGCTGGCTTCGCTTCGGGGATATCGGGCGGCACGGCAGTCTTGTCGATGGTGACTTCGTCGTTCGCCTTGTCATAGCCGATCTCGACGGTATCGCCCGATTGCAGCGCATCGCCCAGAATCTCCTTGGCCAGACGCGTTTCCACCTCCTGGCGAATCTGCCGCTTCAACTCACGCGCGCCGAATTCAGGCTGATAACCGGCCTCGACCAGATGCTCGACAAGCGCATCGCTCATCTTGAGCGTGATGTCTTGCGCCGCCGCCGTGCGCGTCACGCGGTCGAGCTGGATCTGCACGATATTGCGGATGTTGTCCTTGGACAGCGCATGGAACACGATAATCTCGTCGATGCGATTGAGGAACTCGGGCCGGAAGTGGCCCTTGAGCACCTTCATCAGTTCCCCGCGCACTTCCTTGTCGCTCTTGCGTTTGTCCTCGGGCTGCTCGAGGTTCTCCATGATGATCGACGCGCCCAGATTGCTCGTGGCGATGATGATCGTGTTGCTGAAATCGACTACACGTCCCTTGCCATCCGTGAGCCGCCCATCGTCGAACACCTGCAGCAGCACGTTATAGACGTCGGGGTGCGCCTTTTCGATCTCGTCGAGCAGGATCACGCTGTACGGACGCCGCCGCACGCGCTCGGTCAACTGGCCGCCTTCGTCGTAGCCCACATATCCGGGCGGCGCGCCAATCAGCCGCGCGACAGCGTGGCGTTCCATGTATTCGCTCATGTCGATGCGGATGATGGCCTGCTCGTCGCCGAACACGGTTTCCGCGAGCGCCTTCGCCAGCTCCGTCTTGCCCACGCCCGTCGGTCCGAGGAACAGGAAGGTCGCAATCGGCCGATGCTCCTGGCCCAGACCCGCGCGCGAAAGGCGCACCGCATCGCTCACCGCCACCACGGCGTCGCTCTGTCCAACCACGCGTTCACGCAACTTTTCTTCCATCTTCAGCAGCTTCTGGCGCTCTTCCTGCGTGAGATCGGCAACCGGAATGCCCGTGAGCCGCGAGACGACTTCCGCAATCGAAGCGACCGTCACTTCCAGCGTTTCGGAACCGGTCTTGCGCTGCCATGCTTCGGTGAGTTCTTCGAGCTTCGCCTGTTTCTCTTTGATGCGTTCCTCGAAGCCCTTGGCCTCGTCGAAACGCTTGCGCGAAGAAGCGTAGTCCTGCTCGCGCTTGAGCTGGACAATCTCTGCTTCGAGTTCCTGAATATCCGCCGGTCGCGAGGTCGCGCCGATGCGCACGCGCGCGGCGGCCTGGTCGATCAGATCGATCGCCTTGTCGGGCAAAAAGCGCGAGGTGATGTAGCGGTCCGATAGCTCCGCCGCCGCCACGAAGGCGTCGTCGGCGAAGGTGACCTGATGGTGCGCTTCCAGCTTGTCGCGCAGACCGCGCAGGATCACGATGGTTTGCTCGACGGTCGGCTCGGGCACCAGCACCGGCTGGAAGCGCCGCTCCAGCGCCGCGTCTTTTTCGATGTACTTCTGATACTCGTTGAGCGTCGTCGCGCCAATCAGGCTCAACTCGCCACGCGCAAGCGCGGGCTTGAGCACGTTGGCGATATCGAGGCCGCCCTCGCCACCGCCCTGCCCGGCACCCACGATCGTATGCAGTTCGTCGATAAAGAGAATCAGTTCGTCATGCTTGGCGGTCACTTCGTCGATCAACTGTTTGGCGCGCTCTTCAAATTCGCCGCGATATTTCGCACCCGCCACCATCGAGTTGATATTCACTTCGACCAGACGCTTGCCGCGCAGCACTTCCGGCACATCGCCGTTGACAATGCGCTGCGCCAGTCCTTCGACGATGGCCGTCTTGCCCACGCCCGGCTCGCCAATCAGCACCGGATTGTTCTTCTTGCGGCGCGCAAGCACTTCGATCGTGCTTTCGATTTCCTGCGCGCGACCGAGCACCGGATCGAGCTTGCCCTGACGCGCCATGGCCGTGAGATCGCGGCCGAACTTGTCGAGCGTTGGCGTGCCAGTGGGCGCATCCACGCGGCCGTCTTCCGCGCCCTTGCCCACCACTTTCACGACCTTCTGGCGCAGCGCCTCGGGCGTCACGCCGTATTTCTTGAGCAGCGTACCCGCAATGCTGTCGGGCACGGAGGCAAGACCGATCAGCAAATGTTCGGGACCGACATAGGAGTGGCCCAGATCGCGCGAAGCCTGAAAAGCGAATTGAAACGCTTTCTTCAGACGAGGCGAAATCGTCATTTTGTCGATGGGCGCATCCGGGTTAGCCGTGCCCTTCTGCGCGTGCTGATCGATATAGGCCACGATGTCCTGCGGCGACAGTTTCAATTCCTTGAGCAGCGCCGCGCACACGTCGGTGTCGGCCAGCACGTATAGCAGGTGCTCCGTATCCAGTTCTGTGCGCTGCAGTTCATGCGCTTTTTCGGCGGCGCGCTGCAGGATTTCGAGCGTCTGCTCGCTGAACGCATCGGTTGCATCGACGGACTCGCGCGGCACTTCGGCGGCGAAACTCATTTCGTCGTCTTCATCGCCATCGTCACTGTGGTCATGATCGCCGCCGAAGAAGCGCGACAGACCGCCCCCTCCAACGCCGCCGAGCAGCGAATCGAAAGGATTGATCATGCTCTGATGGCGCATCAGTTGCCGGTAGTCGTAATCGCAGATCGACATCGATTTGCGCTGGCCGTTTTGCACCACGGTCACGCGCGCGACAGCGGGCCGCGTATTGCAGATCTCGCAGAGAGTAGGCATGGTCGACTCGTCTCCAGTTCGGTGCCGTTGCATGGCATGCGCGGCATGCACGCGAGCGGCACGGCGCATCGTGGGGATGCGCGGGAAAAGTGACAGGCGGCAGCGCGTCGCACAGATGCAAGCCGATTGAGGCCTGGAGAGACGACTACGCAGATTGCGCGAAACGTGCGGCGCCGCAGCGGGCGGTAAAGCCGTCGGCGGCATGATGCGAGACACAGCGGCAGATGACGCCGGCGACACACGACAAATCGATTGTGGCAGGATTCCGCACGTCACGTCCCGAGCGTGCAAAGCCTCGGCGGGTGCGGAAATTGCGCTTGCGGCGCGCCAAAAAAACGGGCGGGATTTGGCATCCCGCCCGGAGTGCGCGCCTGGCATTTCATCTGGTACGGCGCGAGGAGAACAACTGAAAACGCTGCAATAACGAAGTCCTGTACGTCAGACAAATGCCGCGACGTTTGCTTTTTAGCGCCGGTTCGATCCCGACACCACATCGACCCACACGGCGAGCACGAGAATCCCGCCCTTCACGATCATCTGCCAGTAGGCATCGACATCGAGCATCGACATGCCGTTGTCGAGACTCGCCATTACGAGCGCACCGATCAACGCGCCATAGACCGTGCCCGAACCGCCGCGCATCGACGTACCGCCGATGAAGCACGCCGCGATCGCATCGAGCTCGCCCATCGTGCCCGCCGACGGCGAACCCGCCGCAAGCCGCGCGGTATTGACCATGCCCGCCACTGCGCACATCAGGCCCATCAGGGCGAAGATCGCCAGCTTGACTCGGTTCGTGTTGACGCCCGAAAGACGCGTCGCTTCGAGATTGGAGCCCACCGCGTAGATGCGGCGACCAAACACCGTTTGCGTGGCGATCCACGTAAAAATGCCGAGCAGCGCGAGCAACAGCAGCACTGGCACGGGAATGCCGCCGTAACTGTCGAGCATCACCACAAAGGCCAGCACGATCGCCCCCGCGCCGACGATCTTCACGCCATCCTGCCAGAGCGGCACGACGCTCAACTGATAGCGCCGGCGGTTGGCGCGCTGGCGCACCGTGAGCAGCGCCAGCAGCGCGAAGAGCGCGAAGGCCAGCACGTCGCCGGCGATACGCGGCAGATAACCCTGCCCGATAAATACAAAGGAATCCGAAACAGGTGCGATGGTCGAGCCACCCGTGATGCCCAGCAACACGCCGCGAAACGCCAGCATGCCGCCCAACCCGACGATGAACGACGGCACGCGCCGATACGTCGACCACCAGCCATTGAACAGTCCGACCAGCACGCCGAGCGCCAGCACCACCGGCACCGTCACGCCAATCGGCCAATGGCGATTGACGTCGAGTATCGCCGCCACGCCGCCCAGCAAACCCAGCAGCGAGCCCACCGACAGATCGATCTCGCCCGCGATGATGACGAACACCATCCCGCAAGCGAGCATGCCGGTGATCGACATCTGCCGCAGCAGGTTAGAGACATTGCGCGGCGTGACGAAGGCGCCATGCGTCAGCACCGAAAAGAACACCCAGATCGCGGCCACGGCCAGCAACAGGGCGAGGATCTTGTAGCGCGCGAACAGTTGCTGGAAGCGCTGGCCGAGGCTGTTGCCGCCTGCCAGTTGCGTTTCTCGCGCGCCTTGAGTCGTGACGTCGGGGGTCATGCTGCACTCGCTGAAAGAGTTTGGGCGCGCGCGCTCTGAATCGCCGCGCCAAGGATATGTTCCTGGGTAAGACCCTCGTTGACGAAGTCGCCGCGCACCTCGCCCTCGCCGATCACAAGCACGCGGTCGCTGATGCCGAGCACTTCCGGCAATTCGGACGACACCATCACGATCGCCACGCCGCGCTTCGCGAGCTGGAACACGAGCTTGTAGATTTCGTACTTCGCGCCGACATCGACACCGCGCGTGGGTTCGTCGAGGATCAGCACCTTCGGTTCGGTGAGCAGCATCTTGGTCAGCACGGCTTTTTGCTGGTTGCCGCCCGAAAGACTCGCGATGGAAAGCATGGGGTTGGCCGCGCGCACCGAAAGGCGCTGCATTTCCGTGCGGATCGTGTCGAGTTCCGCTGCGGTGTCGATACGCCCGTGTTTCGAGAAACGCTCCAGCACAGACAGCGTGATGTTGTGCCCCACGCCCAGTTGCGGCACGATGCCGTGGCGCTTGCGGTCCTCCGGCACCATCGCAATCCCGGCGCGGATTGCATCGAGCGGCGCGCGTATCTTCAAGGGCTTACCGTCCAGCAGCACCGTTGCCGTGCAGTTGCCAGGGTAGGCGCCAAAGATCGCCTGCATGGTTTCCGTGCGCCCCGCGCCCACCAGTCCGGCCACGCCAAGAATCTCGCCACGTCGCACTGCGAACGACACATCGCTCACGCGCTTGCGGCGCGGATTCGTCACGTCGTAGCACGTCACGTTGCGCGCCTCGAACACGACTTCGCCAATCTCGTGCGGCTCGCGCGGAAACAGGTTCTTGATCTCGCGCCCCACCATCATTGCGATGATGCGATCGGTCGTGAGCGTTGCCATCGGTTCGGTCGCCACGTGCCGGCCGTCGCGAATCACGCTGACGGTGTCGCACACGGCTTCCACCTCGTCGAGCTTGTGCGAAATGTAGACGCAGGCCACGCCGCGCCGCTTCAGATCGCGCACGATGTCGAGCAGGATCTTCGTCTCCGCTGCCGTGAGCGACGACGACGGCTCGTCGAGAATCAGCAGTTTTGCGCGCTTGTTGAGCGCCTTGGCAATCTCGATCAATTGCTGATGACCGCCGCCGTAGTTCATCACCGGCTGGGCAACGTTGATCGCATCGATATTGAGTTCGCGCAGCAATTCGTCGGCGCGCTGGTACATCGCCGCGTAGTTCATGCGCCCACCCGGCAGCGTGATTTCGTTGCCGAGAAAAATGTTCTCGGCCACCGAAAGCTCGGGCACGAGCATCAGTTCCTGATGGATGATGACGATGCCTGCGCGCTCCGTGTCGCGCACGCTTTGCGCTTCGAGCGGCGCGCCTTCCCAGCGGATTTCGCCGCTCCAGGTCCCGTGCGGATAGACGCCCGAGAGCACCTTCATTAACGTGGATTTGCCAGCGCCGTTTTCTCCGCAAAGCCCGACGCATTCGCCGGGGCGCACAGTGAGATCGATGCCGTCGAGCGCCTTGACGCCCGCGAAGGATTTGACGATGCCGCGCATCGTCAGCAAGGGTTCGCTCATACGCTTTTCAACCCGCCTGATTTGCCGCGTTGTTGACTTCTTTGCTTGTTCGTTTCTTTGCGTCGCATCGTCCCGCGCGCGATGGCATCACCCGCGGGACGCCGGGATTACTGGCTTGCCAGTTGCGCCTGCGTATAGAAGCCGTCCTTCACGACGATGTCCGCGTTGCTCTTCGTGAGCAGCGTGGGCTGCAGCAGCACCGTATCGACCTTCTTCTTGCCGTTGTCGTACTGTGAGTTAAAGGCCGGCTTCTGGCCCTTCGCGAGATCGACGGCCAGCTTTGCCGCCTCGCCCGCGATGAGCTTGAGCGGCTTGTAGACCGTCATGGTCTGCGTGCCGGCCATCACGCGCTTGACCGCTGCGAGGTCGGCGTCCTGACCCGACACCGGCACCTTGCCCGCGAGATGCTGCGCGGCCAGCGCCTGGATTGCGCCGCCTGCCGTACCGTCGTTCGAGGCCACGATCGCGTCGATCTTGTTGTTGTTCGCCGTTAGCGCGTCTTCCGTGATGCGCAGCGCCGTCGAAGCGCTCCACTCCGGCACCCACTGCTGGCCAACTACCTTGATATCGCCGCGATCGATCGCCGGTTTCAGAACCTTCAGTTGTCCTTCACGCAGCATCTTGGCGTTGTTGTCCGTGGGCGCGCCGCCCAACAGGAAATAGTTGCCCTTGGGCTGCGCATTGAACACGCCCTGCGCCTGCAGCTCGCCAACCTTTTCGTTGTCGAAGGAGATATAGGCATCGACATCGGCGTCGAGAATCAGGCGGTCGTACGAGACGACCTTGATGCCGGCCTTCTTCGCTTCGGCCACCACATTGCCGAGCGTTTTCGAATTGAACGGCACGATCACGATCACATCGACGCCGCGCGAAATGAGGTTCTCGATCTGCGAAATCTGACGTTCCTCGCTGGCGTCAGCCGACTGCACCGAGACCTTCGCACCCATTTTCTCGGCGGCGGCGACGAAATAGTCGCGGTCACGCGACCAGCGCTCGACGCGCAGATCGTCGATACAGAAACCGATTTCCGGATGGTCCTTGCTCGCATGGGCGAGCGGCGCGGCCAGCGACAGGCTTGCGAGCACGGCGCCGCAGATAAGCGAACCCAGAACCGAACGACGTTTGGCGAACTTCATGTCTCCACTCCTCGTGTTATCGCGCGCTGGCCGTGCGTTGCGCGGCGGCGGCGCGTCGTTGCGTTATTGAATGGCGTTACGGTTTTGCTGCGTGTTTCGGTGATTCGGCGCGCACGATTGCTCATGCGCCAGCGTGGCGGCACGGTGTCGGGCGCGGTACGGCTGGACTGCGGTATTACGTCTGCGGCGTTACGTTGCTGCGATAGAGCGACGTCAGGCGCTTGCTGCAAACACCGGTTCGAGCGCGCGATAAAGCGCCCCGAAAGTCGGGCGCCGTGCCTCGCGGTACCAGGCGTGGCGCGCGGCATCGGGCTCGCGCACCGCCAGCACCGGTGGTTGCGGACACACCGTTTCAAGCGAAGCATCGGGGTCGACTGCCAGATGCGCGAGACGCGCGGCGCCGAGCGCCGGGCCGACCTCGCCGCCCGCACGCAGCGTGAGCGCGCGTCCGCTGATATCGGCGAGCATCTGCGTCCAGTAGGTGCTGCGCGAGCCGCCGCCGATCACCGTGATCGTCTCGGGCACGAGGCCCGCAGCGTGTAGCGCGTCCATGCCGTCGAGCAACGCAAAACCCACGCCTTCAAGTGTGGCGTTGGCCAGGTCGGCGCGCGAAGTCTGCGGCGTCATGCCGTAGAACACGCCCTTGGCGTTGACGTTGTTGTGCGGTGTGCGCTCACCGCTCAGATAAGGCAGGAACCAGGGGCGACGCGCGTCGAGATCGGCATTCGTGTGGGCTTGCGCATCCGCGAGCAGTGCAGCCACGCTTTCGTGGCCCGTCAACTGCGCGGTGAAATCGAGGCAACTGGCCGCGTTGAGCATCACCGACATGAGATGCCAGGTATGCGGCAACGCATGGCAGAAGCTATGCACGGCGGAATCCGGATTGGCCAGAAAGCCGTCCGATACCGCGAAATAGACGCCCGACGTCCCGAGCGAAAGCATCGCATCGCCGGGCCGCACAATGCCCACACCGACTGCGCCCGCAGCGTTATCGCCGCCGCCGGCCACGACTGGAATCTCGCGCAGACCGAACTCGCGCGCGATATCGGCGCTCAGCTTGCCGGTGACTTCGTTGCCCTCGAAGACTTCGGGCATCTGTGCGCGCGTGAGACCGCAAGCGGATAGCAACACGTCGCTGTAGTCGCGTTTGGCCACATCGAGCCATAGCGTGCCCGCTGCGTCAGAGGGATCGGTCGCGAACACGCCCGTCAGCAGCCAGCGCAAATAGTCCTTCGGCAGCAGCACATGCGCGATGCGCGAGAAAATCTCTGGTTCGTGTTTCTTGACCCACAGCAGCTTGGGCGCAGTGAAACCCGGCATCGCCAGATTGCCCGCCAGTGCGTGAAGCTCAGGCGCGGCGCGCTCCAGTTCAATACATTCGGTATCCGAACGACCGTCATTCCAAAGGATCGCGGGCCGCAGCACTTCGCCCTTTGCGTCGAGCAGTGTCGCGCCGTGCATCTGTCCGGTCAGGCCAAGCGCTTCGATGCCATTCGTGTCGATGCCGTTGCGGCGCACCGTGTCGAGCAGATCGTGCAGCGCGCGCTGGGTGGCGCGCCACCAGTCCTGCGGCGCCTGCTCGGACCAGCGCGGCTGCGGGCGGCTCGCCGTGAGGGTCGCGCTCGCGCTGCCGAGCACGTCGCCCGCGCGATCGAGCAGCACCGCCTTCACGCCCGACGTGCCAAGGTCGATACCGATAAACATGTCTCCGTCCTTTTTTCTTGCTACTTTTTTGCTGCTTTGCGCTGCTCATCGCTGCTCGCAGGCCGGCGCGCGAACGACGCGCCGGCTGCCGTCATGGCCGCGCCTAGCGCAGACCGTAAATCGCCTGATTCACAACCCCTTCGAGGCGCTCCTGCTGGCCGCTCGCATGCTGCGGATTGAAGCCGCGTGCAGCGGCATCGGTCGCGAGCGACGATAGCGAGTAGCCGCCCGAGAGAATCTTGCGCCCGAGTTCCGTATCCCAGCCCGCGTAGCGCTGGCGTTTGAACTGTTCGAGCCGGTCGTTTTCGACCAGCACGGCGGCGCGCTCCAGCGCAATGGCGAGCACGTCGATCGCACCCACGTGGCCGTAGAACAGGTCCTCCGGAGCGCTGCTCTGGCGGCGCACCTTGGCGTCGAAATTCATGCCGCCCGTGGTGAA
Source organism: Paraburkholderia sp. (assembly GCF_035948235.1). GTDB lineage: Bacteria > Pseudomonadota > Gammaproteobacteria > Burkholderiales > Burkholderiaceae > Paraburkholderia. Next base: position 28,893 of record NZ_DASZJJ010000307.1, read on the forward strand.
GCCGCCGTGACGCAGGATCTCGTAGAAGGCCAGCGTGAGTTCTTCGACACTGTTCGGAAACTGGTCGGTATCCCAGCCATTCTGCGGATCGCCACGGTTCGCGTCGACGCTGCCAAACACGTTGAGCGCGTAGGCCATGGCGATTTCATGATGGAACGAATGCCCGGCGAGCGTCGCGTGATTAGCCTCGATATTCACGCGGATTTCGTTCTGCAGTCCGTATTGCGTGAGGAAACCGTGCACCGTGGCCACGTCGTAGTCGTACTGGTGCTTGGTCGGCTCCTGCGGCTTCGGCTCGATCAGCAGTGTGCCCTTGAAGCCGATGCGCTCCTTGTGCTCCACCACCATCGAAAGAAAGCGCGCGAACTGTTCGCGCTCGTGCACGAGGTCGGTATTGAGCAGCGTTTCGTAGCCTTCGCGTCCGCCCCACAACACGTAGTTTTCGCCGCCCAGCTTATGGGTCGCTTCGAGCGCGTTGCACACCTGGGTCGCCGCATAGGCGAACACTTCGGGATTCGGACTGGTGGCCGCGCCGGCCGCATAACGCGGATGCGAGAACAGATTGGCGGTGCCCCACAGCAGCTTCATGCCGCTTGCCTGCTGCTTCTCGCCCAGGTAACCCACCATGCGCGCGAAGTTTTCCTTGTAGTCCTTAAGATCCTTGCCTTCCGGGGCGACGTCGGTGTCGTGGAAGGTGTAGTACGGCACGCCTAGCTTCGTGAAGAATTCGAAGGCTGCGTCGGCTTTCTGGTGGGCGCGCTCCATGGCGTCGCCGGGCTGCTGCCAGGGACGCAGAAACGTGCCTTGACCGAAAATATCGCTACCCGGCCACACGAAGGTATGCCAATAGCACGCGGCGATACGCAAATGCTCTTCCAGCGTTTTGCCCAGCACTTTTTTCGTGCGGTCGTAGTAGTGGTACGCAAGCGGATTGTCCGATTGCGGGCCTTCGTAGCGAATCGCGGGAATGGCTTCGAAATACGACATGGCGTCTCCATTTAATGTTGCGGCGCAACGGCGCTTGATATGTGGCGCAGCGGCGCGCATCCGGCAAGGTGACGCCATACTGCCCGCCTGGCCGGGCGAGCGGCAATTGCGAAATTGCGCGAGGCGCGTAATGTTTCCTGCCAGTCGCCCGCTTTGTTCGCGCGCACGCCGCGCAGCGGGCCTAAAATAACCAGACGCTTAAAAAAGGAGCCGCCGCGCAATCGCTTTTCGATATGCATTTCGATATCGCGCGTGCAGCATTCAGGATGGAGACAATCGCGGCGACACCGCGAACCCACTGCGGAAACATTCGCGCGCCACGCCATGAACCGTGCCCCTGCTTCCTCTCCCGCTTCCCCTCCCGCTGCCTCGCCGCCGCATCCCGCGCATCGCATCGCGTTGCTGTTCAACGCGAACAAGGTCTACGACCGCGAAATCATCGCTGGCATCGGCCACTATCTGCGCTCGACGCGCGTGGCCTGGGATCTGTTTCTCGAAGAAGATTTTCGTTGCCGCCTTGACGGCATCGAGCGTTTCGACGGCGACGGCATCATCGCCGACTTCGACGATCCAGCCGTCGCTGCTGCGCTGCAAAACGTGGCGCTGCCCGTGGTGGCTGTCGGCTCGTCGTTCGAGGATGCCGGGCAATATCCCGCCGGTTTGCCCTATATCGCCACCGACAACCGCAAGCTGGTGTCGCTCGCCTGGACGCATCTGATCGGCGCGGGCCTGCCGCATCTTGCGATGTACAGCCTGCCCATCGCCCAGGAGAACCGCTGGGCGCAGGAACGCGAACTCGCCTTCGAGGCTCTCGCGCGCGAAGAAGGCATGGAAGCGCCGGTATTTCGGGGTCTGGCCACCAGCGCGCCGTCGTGGAATCAGGCCAGCGAGCAATTGCGCGAATGGCTGCATGCGCTGCCCAAGCCCGTCGGCGTGATCGCCGTGACCGACGCGCGCGCGCGTCATCTGCTGCAGGCCTGTCTGATGCATGGCATCGCGGTGCCCGAGCAGGTGGCGATCATCGGCATCGACAATGACCCGCTCACGCGCACCCTCACGCGCATTCCGATTTCGTCGGTGATTCAGGGCACCGAGGAAATGGGCAAGACCGCCGCGCATCTGTTGCATCAGATGCTGCGCGGCGCGCGCTTTCCGGGTCGGCGGATTCTGGTACCGCCCGTCGGCATCAACGTGCTGGCATCGACGAAACACGAGCCGCTGTCGAGCCCGCACGTCATGCGTGCGCGCCACTTCATCCGCCAGTACGCATGCCAGGGCATCAAGACCGGACAGGTCGCCGATTACGTGGGCGTGTCGCGCTCGTCGCTCGAGGAATACTTCCGGCGCGAGTTGCAATGCACCGTCCACCAGGAAATCCTGCGCCACAAGCTCGATGCGGCGAAGACCATGCTCGCGAGCCGCGACGCGTCGAGCGCCGAAGTCGCGATCCGCTGCGGTTTCACCTCGCTGCAATACATGTACGCCGTGTTCCGGCGCGAACTGGGCTGCACGCCGCGCGAGTATCAGGACGGCGTGGCGCCGCCCTCGCCCGCCCGTCTTTCGTCGACCTGACGCCCGACCATCGACATTTATTACTCAAGCCACATGAACAACCCACTGCACATGAGCCCGATTAGCGTCGAATCCTGGGGCACGCTGCCGGGCGGCGATGCCTGCCGGCTCTACACGCTGCGCAATGCGCAGGACATGAAGCTGACGATCAGCGACCTTGGCGCGACGCTAGTGTCCTGGCACACGCCCGACCGCGCCGGGCGGCTCGCCGATATCCTGCTTGGCCACGACACGCCCGCCGCCTATATGAACGCGACGACCTACATGGGCGGGCTGATCGGGCGCTGGGCCAACCGTATCGCCGGGGCGCGCTTCACGCTCGACGGCATCGAGCACGCACTCGATCGCAACGAGAACGGCAATCTGCTGCATGGCGGCGCGCATGGCTTTCACCGCGCGCTCTGGCAGGTCGAAGAGGATCGCGGCGCACTGCTCATGCGCCTCGACTCGCCCGAAGGCGACGGTGGGTTTCCGGGCAATGTGAGCGTGCAGGTGCGTTACGCGCTCGACGACGACGGCACGCTCACGATCGCTTACGAAGGCGTCACCGATGCGCCCACCGCGCTCAACCTCACGAGCCACGGCTATTTCAACCTGAGCGGGGAGCCCGGCGCGGACGTGCGCGGCCACATTCTGACGATCGACGCGGATGCTTTCCTGGAAGTCGATGAAGGGATGATCCCCATCGGCATGGTGGATGTTTCGGGCAGCGCTTTCGATTTCCGCCAGGGCGCGCCGCTGGGCGCGCGGCTCGACTGGCCGCATGCGCAACTGGTGCGTGCGCGCGGCTTCGATCATTGCTATGTGCTGCGCGGCGGCGAACAGGCGGGACGCCCGCTCACGCTGCGTCAGGTAGCGAGCGTCTACGAGCCCGGCAGCGGGCGCGAGCTGACCGTCTCGACCGACCAGCGCGGCCTGCAGTGCTATTCGGGTAATTATCTGGAGGGTCAGCCGGGACGCCATGGCGCGCCGTGCGTGAAGCACGCGGGCCTGTGCCTCGAAGCGGGCGGCTTCCCGAACCAGATCAATATGGCGTCGCCCGACTGCGACGACGCGGTCTTGCGGCCTGGCAGCACTTACCGCCAGGTCACGCAGTACAAGGTGGGCGTGCGCGCTTGAGAAGGCCTCAGGAAACCTTGTCGTACTGATAGACGCCGCGGCCAGTCTTGCGGCCCAGATGCCCCGCCGAGACCATCTCGCGCAGCAACGGGCAGGCGCGATATTTCGAGTCGCCGAAGTCCTTCAGGAACACGTCCATCACGGACAGGCACACGTCGAGGCCGATCAGATCCGCCAGCGCCAGCGGCCCGATCGGATGATTGGCGCCGAGCTTCATGCCCGCGTCGATTTCCTCGGCGTTGGCCACCCCTTCGGCCAGCACGAAAAAGGCTTCGTTGATCATCGGCACGAGGATGCGGTTGACGACGAAGCCCGGCGCGTTCTTCACGCCAATCGGCGTCTTGTCCAGGCGCTGCGCGAGTTCGCGCACGGCGTCGGCCACATCGGCGCGCGTCTGCAGGCCGCGAATCACTTCGACGAGCGGCATCATCGGCACCGGGTTGAAGAAGTGCATGCCAATGAAGCGCGACGGCTCGGCCAGCGTGGTGGCCAGCGCCGTGATCGAAATCGACGAGGTGTTCGAGGCGATGATCGCATCCGGGCGCGCGGCGGCCTCGATCTGCTTGAGAATGCGGGTCTTGAGATCGGCGTTCTCGGTGGCCGCCTCGATCACGAGATCGGCGCTGGCCAGCTGCGCGTAATCCGTCGAGGTTTCGATGCGCGCAAGCGCCGCGTCGCGCACGGCGGCATCGAGCTTGCCCTTCGAGACGAGCCGCTCGAGGCTGTGCGTGAGCGTCGCCACGCCGCGTTCCAGCGCCGCGTCCGTCACGTCGATCATCACCGCTTTCAGGCCCGCCACCGCCACTGCCTGCGCGATGCCGTTGCCCATGGTGCCCGCTCCCACGATCCCAACCGTTTCGATTGCCATGCCTTGCTCCTCACTCCTTTATCTGCGACGCCGGTACATCGTCTATGGAAAACCGGTGATGCAGCGCGCGTGGTGCACTGCATCATAAGCAGAGAGTGTAACGGGTTGCGCGGCAGCAGGGGTATCGGCAAGACAGGCGCAACGGGGGGCGACGGGGGGCCGCAGCCTAGAAGTTGTACTGCAGGTAGACCTGGCTGAAGTTCAGGCCGGGGTTCGGCGTCTTGATGTCGGCGTTGGAGATGTGCTGGAAGCGCAATCCCACCTGATAGTTCTGGTGCTCGCCGAACTGAGCGCCCACGCCCACCATATCCGCGAACTGGAACGCGGACGACATCGTGCGATCAGGCGTAAGTTCGACGTGCGTGAGCAGGCGTACGCCCACGCCGGCCTCGATAAATGGCCGGATCCAGCCCGAGTCCTTGATGAAACGGAAGACCGGCGTCACGCCGAATTCCCAGATAACCGGCTGCGTGGCGGCGAGTTCGTCGAGTTTCCAGTAAGCGGCGTGAAATTCGCCCACCACCGTGAAATGGAAACCCGCGATATGCCACCACTGCAAGCCCGGGTCCCAGACCAGACCAAAATCGAGCTTCTTCACGTCATGATCCGCAACACCGGCGCCAAGCTGGATGCCGAACTGATCGGCATGCGCCGCCGCGGTTCCGAAGGCTAGCGCCGCCGCGCACGCGCAACGCGTCAACCGGGCCTGCCAGGCCCTTTGTCTTTCTGTCATGAACATCCCCGAAAAGGAACGACACTTCACGACCCGGCCGTTGTACGGCCTGCTCTCCCTCGCCGCGGGTTTTCACTACGCCACCGCACGCATCTGCGGACACAGCAAAAACCGTGGCAATTCAAAACGATTTCTTTGAGCGCATCGAGCCACTGACAGCGGTTTGCAAATCAGAAACACGATGTGTGGCCAAGTTTAGACGCGATTTAACAAATGCGCATGTTCGCCCGCACACGCCCGCCCAGCTTGGTTGAAGCTGACTTATTGCTTTCAATACAATCCGCTACTTGCAACGGGAATCACTCGCAGATAATCGCCGGATTTAAATCTGACTAATGGCGGGGATTAACGGCTTTTGGGCTGTGGGGTCTTGCCCGGCGAATGGGCGACTGGATGACGCGAGCAAACGAGTGCCCGGTGATTGAAGATCGTTGCGCGCACATCGATGTACGCGCAACGATTTATCGGGAAGAGAAAGACGGGTTTATTACTTGGCGCCCGCGCGATCAGCGCGCGGACCGAAGCCCGGCAGACGCTTGATGAAGCCCGTCGCGAGCGCGGTACCCACGAGTATCGTGAAGCAGGCTTCGACCATGCCAAGCGACACGCGCTCGCCCAGGAACAGCGCGCCCCAGAGAATGCCGAACACGGGAATCACGAAGGTCACGGTGATCGTGCGCGCCGGGCCGATCGCGGCAATCAGGCGGAAGAACATCAGATAAGCGACGCCGGTGCAGATGACGCCCAGCGCAATCGCCGCGGCCCACGCGTGCGGCGAGACGGCGGCGTGCGGCCAGGTGACGATTGCAAACGGCGCGAGCACGACGGTCGCCGCCGTCATGGTGCCGGCGGCGACGGTGAGCGGATCGACACCGGTCAGATGGCGCTTGGTGTAGCTCGCCGCGACGCCGTAAAGCGCAGAGGCGACGAGTGCAGCAAGCGCCGCCAGCAGCGTGGCCGATGTGCTCGCGCCGTCACCGGCTCGCGTGGCGATCTGATCCCAGACCAGTGCCAGCACGCCCACAAAACCAACCACGAGACCGACCACGCGCGGACCACTCAAGCGGTCCTTGAGCCAGACATAGGCGACCACGGCGCCAAACAAGGGCGTCGTCGCATTGATCACCGAAGTCACGCCTGCGGAAAGCGTCAGTTCCGCCCACGCGAACAGACAGAACGGCGCGGCCGAGTTGAGGATGCCCACCACGAGCAGCGGCCAGGCGCGCGCGCGCAGCGTGGCCAGCGCCTCGCGCGGCGAGCGGCGCGAGAACAGCACCAGCAGCAGGAACGTCGCGCCGATGCCCACACGCAGCGCCATCAGCGGCGCCACGCCCAGATCGACCACGCCGACGCGGATAAAGAGAAACGAGCCGCCCCATAGGGAAGCGAGAAAAATAAGCTGAGCGAGTTGGATCGGATTCATGGGGAATGGCGCTGATAAAGCGCTCTGTTATGCCTGGGTTTTGCGTGGCCTGATTTTGTCTGGCTGAGGCATCCGGGCATGTCTGCATCGGCTGCGAAAGCCCAATGCGCAGAACCCACATGCTGACGTCATAGCGACGACATGCGGAACGTGACAGAAACACGGCGGAATTGCGCTAATCGTAAGGCGCGCGGCGCATCTCTCATAACGAATGATTCTCATCGATATGTGAGAAAAACTAACAGCCGGATCTTGCTCAGTCATTCCCGGTTTACGGACCGATAACCCTATGAATTCAAAGCGTTAACAGCTTAGAAGTAGGCCCCGGTGGTATGTGCGCAAGGCCACATAACGGACTAAACGGGCGGAGTAGATTGAGGCTCGGCAGTATTGCGGCCCATCCGGGCGCCGCGCACAAGGAGAATCGACATGAAAACCCGGCTTGCCATCCTGCTTCTTCTGCCCACCACAATCGCTTTTGCCCAGAGCAGCGGATTTCCCGCCGACGCCACCACGCCCAGCGCGGCCGACATCCAGCAGCACCTGACAGGCAAGGCATTCGACATCAAACTCGCCGATGGCAGCATGTGGCACGTCCAGTATGACAACAGCGGCGACTACGACTTCAAGTCGAGCAAGGGATTCGCCGATCACGGCGACTGGCAGGCTCAGGACGGCAAGGTCTGCAGCAAAGGCAGCAAGATCCCGTACTCGTGCAACGACGTGCGCATGAAAGGCAACGACCTGTATCTCAAGCGGGACAGCGGGGAGATTGTGGAGTTTGTTGAGGCGCGATGAGCTTGGGCGGCGTGCGGATCGAGTGGACCCAGTTCACGGGCGTTGCCTTTCACTCGGGCTATCAACGCTTTTTCCCGCGCCAAATGAAAAAACCCGCACGGTTTTGACACCGTGCGGGTTTCTTGTCCTGGTCGGGGCGAGAGGATTTGAACCTCCTACCACCTGCACCCCATAAAGGCAACTCGTACTCTTTCCGAATCCGGTATACACTGCCCCGCTCTGGGAAATCCTTGTCAGACGGGGATTTGAGCCGTATTCGCACTCTGGCTCAGTCTGCCCCCATCTAAGCCAAACCAAAGATTTTCCGGTAACCAGACGGTAACGGGACGGTAACGGAGAAAACATGGGAAAGCTGACGGTGCGCGCCATCGAGAGCTTCAAACCGGCTGAGAAGCCGTATCACAAACCTGACGGCGACGGTTTACGGCTTCGCATTGCCACTGACGGCACAAAGTCCTGGCAGATCAAATACACGGCCAACGGGAAGGAAACGACTGTCACACTCCCGCGCCGATACGGCCAACGGACGGACGACGGCCATCTCTCACTTGAGGATGCACGTATCGAGGCAGCAGGCATTCGCGCCCTCGCCCGCAGCGGCACCGACTACCAGCAAAAGATCGCAGACGACCGGGCCGCCGAAGAGCGAGCACGGCAACGCGAGCGCGACGAACAAGAAGCGCGCAATCGCCGCAAGACCGTTCGCCAACTGTTCGAACAATGGGCGACCGCCGAACTGTCAAGCCGAAAGGACGGTGGCGCCGAAACGAAGCGCGGACTTGAAAAGGACGTTCTGAGCGCGATAGGCGACCGGCACGCCGACGACATCACTCGCGCCGACATCATGGCGATCCTCGACGGAGTGAAGGCCCGAAATGCAAACCGGCTCGCAAACCGACTGCTGGCGGAAATGAGGCAGATGTTCGGATTCGGAGCCGTGCGGGAGATCGTTAAAGTTGATCCGACCTACGGTATCAAGAAACGAGACGTAGGTGGCAAGGACGCAGAGC
>NZ_DASZJJ010000308.1:0-21506 GCF_035948235.1 Paraburkholderia sp.
GGCAAGCCGGTCGACATCGGCGGTTACTACAAGCCGGACTTCGCGAAGCTGGCTGAAGTGATGCGCCCGAGCACGACCTTCAACGCTGCGCTTGAAGCGGCTGCGAAGTAAGCTTTAGATGGATTCGACGCCTGTTTTTCAGGGCCTCGATGTAGAAACGCCCCTGCAGCTTCTGGTTGCAGGGGCGTTTTGTTTTTGAGGCTGTTTCTTTCACCACGCCCAGCGCACGCCCGCATCGCCCGCGATCACGCGCTGATGCTCGCCGCCCAGATTCGTCAGCCAGCTCGCCGTGACGAACACGTTGCCGCGCTTCGTGATTTGCGCAACCAGCCCAAGGCCAATCTGCCCCATCGTCTGCCCGACCGGTGTACCCAGCGTGGTCGCGCCGCTGAACGTCGTTTCATCATCGGCACCGAAGGCGCGCAGCACATTCAGGCGTACATAGGGTTTCCAGCTCACGCTGCCGGCATCGAACGCGTACTGCAGCCGCGCCCCGATGCGGCCAAGAAACGTGTTGCCGTTGTTCCATGTGACGTCTGAAACGCCATCGTTGAATCGATCGAGCGCAAGCCATTGCCAGACGATCTGCGCCTGTGGCTCCAGCGTCAGGCCATACGCAAGCGCGAGGGGCAGGCCCGCTTCGACTGACCCCGTGAAGGCGTTGCCATGCGTCGAAGCCGCCACGCCGCCCACGGCATCGTTCGATTGGGTTCGCACGGTAAGCGCGCTGCCCATCGCCACGGCATCCGTATACCAGCCGCCCGCGCCAATGTGGGTCCAGTACGCGCCAAGACTGTAGGCATTGATCTGTAGCGATCCAACGCCGTAGTCAGGCTGCCCCAGCGCCAGTCCGTTCACATCGCCCACCGCGCGCGAAAAACCCAGCACAAAGCCGAAGTGATCGCGCGCGCCGCTTGTCGCTGCCGATGCGTAGAGATCCTGACCGATCTGCATACCCCAAACCGAGCCATCGAACGAAGGGCTTATCGCGCCGCCTTGTACGATATTGCTGTAAGCGCCCCACGCCCGCGCCCACGACGCTGGCACCCTGCCCGTTTCAGCAAGCAGGCTCTGTTCACCCTGACGGTCATGGAAGGTATCGATCTGCAGGATTCCCAACTGACGGGCAACGGCAGGCGCTTGCGTGTACAGCGGAACTTCGGGGCGATAAACGGGTAAGTCGTGGCTGGCGGCGCTCTCGACGGCGGCGGATACAGCCTGCGCGATCGGTTCAGGCGTGCCGGGCGCGGCAACGATGGGCGCTTCGATCTGCGATGCGGGCGGCGCAGTGGGATTGCCCGCCATGGCCGGTATCGTATTGCGCAGATACCAGCTCTCGCTCGTGCCCGCACTTACGCCGCCCTTGGACAGGTAATATTCGTAGGCGCCTGCCTTGATCGATCCCTGTGCGAGCGAGAACGCGCCCGCCGTGGTCGTCGCACCATTGAGCGCCTGCACCACCTGAATGCCATCGATCAAAGTGGGCGCGCCAGGGCCACCTGCGTTCGTCACATTCAGCGTGTTGCTGCCGCTCGCGGTGCCGCCGCTCACCACCAGTTTGTCGGACGCAGCGCCGTCTCCGGCCAGATACGTGTTGAGGGCGATGGTCCCGTTCTGACCCACGTAACTGCCGTTCACAGTCAATGTATTACCGACACTCTTTCCGCCTAACAGCACGAGCCCCGCATTGATCAGCGTGCCGTCGATCTGAAAGTTGCCCACGGCGCCGCTCGCAAGGTTCGACATCGCGTTTGCGACGGCAATCGTGCCACTATTGGCGACATCGCCCTTCACGCTGCCATAACCGCCCAGCGTCGCGCCCGTCGCAACCGTCACCGCACCGCCGCCAGAAAGCGCCGCGCTGTTGCTCGCGCTATCACCGACGATCAACGTCCCTGCATCGACGCTGGTGCCGCCCGCATAATTATTGTCGCCGCCATTGAGCGTAAGCGCGCCAGCACCCAGTTTGGTGAGTGCGCCCGCGCCCGTGATGTTCTGCGCAACCGTCGAGCTGAAACCTTGCGTATCGATGGCGCCGTTGTTCGACGTGATCGCGATCGTGCGGCTCGCCGCGAGATCGAACGCAGCATCGAAGCGCAGTGTGCCGCCATTAAACGTGAGCGCCCCGGACGACGCACCCAGCGCGCTATCGGCCGCGAGCCCCAGCGTGCCTTCGGTGATCGTCGTGCCGCCCGCATAAGTGTTGCCACCGAACGCGGCTGGCGCGAGTGTCAGCACGCCTGCACCGGTTTTCTCGACGGAGCCCGCGCCGGCAATCAATCCGGTGTACGTGCCATCGGCATCCTGCTGAAAGCGCACGAGTCCGTTATCGGCTACGGCGAGCGGCAAGTTTCCCGCGTTGGCCTGCAGGATGGCGCCGCTGTCGACGCTCGCACTCACTGAAGCCGTTGTCGTGCCCAGCGTCCCCGTGAGGTCGAGCGTGCCCTGTTTGACGTACGCGTTCGCGAAGGTGCCGCTGCCCGACCAGATCCAGTCGTCGCCGGTCATCGTCAGGGTCTGATAGTTGACGAAAGCGTTCGAAGCCGTGCCGCTGCCCTGCAATTGAACCGTGTTCGCGCCACCGCCACCATCAGCAGTACCAATAATCTGCGAGCCGGTCTGAAGAATGAGCGCATCGTTGCCGCTGCCGTTCTTGATCGCGGTGCCGCTGCCTCCCTGAATCAGCCCCGCATTCGTAATCGTCGTGTTGCCGTTGGTGGAGCGCACGCCAATGCCGTTATTGCTGATGATCGCGCCGCCCGCCTGGTTCGTGATCGTCGCCACGAACGAGCTGCCCAGCGTATTCGACACGACCGCATCGACGCTACCGCTGCTCGAAGCGGTGCCGGTAGTTCTGACCGTACCGCTATTAATGAGCGTGTCGTTATTGCCTTGCATGTAGACCGCAGGGCTGTCGCGGCCAGAGGACATCAGGGTGCCGCTGTTGCGGATCGTGCCGCTGCCACCGAGCAACGACGCCGCGCGCGCATTGCTGCCCGAGGTCGAAACCGTGCCGGTATTGACGAGCGTATTACCCGAAGCGCCCAGATTGCTTTGCCCCCAGGCGGCAGTCATGCCATATGAATTCGCACCGGCGGTCGTGATCTTGCCGTTATTGACGAGCGTGTTGTTGTTGCCGTTCGCGGCAATGCCGTCGTTGTAAGCGCCGGTCGTGGCGATCACGCCGGTTGCGCCGTTGGTAATCGTATTGCCGGCGTTCACGCCGATGAGCACGGCGCCGCGATTGGCGACGCCGCTGCCATTGCCTGACATCGCGAGGCTGCCGTTATTGAAGATCGTGCTGGAGGTGTCGACGGAGAATGGCGTGGGCGTGCTGGCAAGCGTGTAATTGCCTGTAGCCGTGCTGTCCAGCGCAATCGAAACCTGGGTGCTGCCCGCGAGCGCGACCACGGCGGGAACGCCTGCACCGCTGCACGTCACTGCCGTATTGCTTGCGGGCGCGGTCGAAGAACAGACCGCGTATGCGCCCAGAGGCGTAGCGCCGGAGAGCAGCGCCATAGTGCCCAAACCGGTTTTCCACGTCCGTCTTCGCATTTTCTCGTCCGCAGTCAGGAACGTTGCGACAGCAATCGGGTACGTGGATCGGTTTATAACACCGGATTACTCATTTTCCAAGATTAATATGATTCGTCATATGAATTGAAGATGCCGATTTAAAGCCGCTTTTGAAGCAATTCACTGCCGATTTGATGGAGCTTTTGAGTGGGCCTTTAACCCGGCAATTACTCCTTGTGCGCCATTGCAATCTCGTATCGCACATAACCCGTGCGCGTCGCGATCGGGTCATAGACGGCCTGCGCCGCGACATTCTCCTGATTCGTGACCCAGTAAATCCGAAACCAGTTTTGTTCCACGCCCATCGCCTTTAACCGCTCGATGAAGGCCGTCGCGATCCCTTGGCGTCTACCCGTTGGCGCGACGTACAGGTCTTCCAGATAGCAGACCGTCTGGTCACTCCATGTATTGGGATGCAGGACGTAATTGCACAGCCCCAGAGGCCTGCCGTCCTTGCCCAAGGCGATCAACGCGTAAATGGGATCGACCGCGCTGACGATGCGTTCCCACGTACGCGACGTCACGCGTTCATCGAGCGCGACTCCGTAGTAATCGCAGTACGCGCGCCAGAGCGCATACCACGCATCCTTATCGCTAGCGCATGCAGGACGGATAAGAAATCCACGATGCGGATCAGTGTTCATAGGCGGCTTCCCAATGAGTGCATGAAGACCCCATGGTAACGCGGCCCGTGACGATCCAGTTTCATGATCGGCGACTTACTTCGCGCTGCGAACTTCCCGAGCCGATTCGATCAACCCATCCAGCCATTCCTGATGGCCGTTGATCATCGGATTCGGCCGCGTTTTTGCCAGTTCTACGGCTGGCACACCCTTTTGCGTCTCTTGCGTCAACACCCGCACGCGGCCGCCCGGCAGATCCTGGAGCAGCCATGCGTGATGCACGTCCAGGCGTCCTTGCGCGTCGCCTTCGACCCAGCCGTGCCACGCCACGCGCGCCGGTGCGCCTGCTGTGGGCGGCACGAATTCGGTCACCTCACCCTCGACGGGAAACCCAAACGTCGTAAAACGAAACCGTGCGCCAGCCGACAGCAGCGGTCCAGTGTCGTCGTGAAACGCGATATCCGATGCGTTGCGATAGTACGTTGGCCACGCTGCGGTGTTCGCCAGTTGCGGCCAGACATCGGCCACGCTCAAGTCCGCGACGATGACTTCATTCGAAGCGAAATTGTCCGTGAAGCCGGGTTGATAGTCGTCGGGCCAGATGATTGCGTGCATGATTGCCTCCAGTTTGGGCACTCGAATAAACAGGGTGAAAACGACGCGCCGTGCTGCGCGTGCGCTGGACGTTCATCATGATGGCCGCTATGCTGAAATAAGGCCAATCGAGTATTCTTATTTTTGAAATCATGCCAGCTGATATCAGAACGATGGATCTGAACCTGCTGCGCGCGCTGGACGCCCTGCTCGACGAGCGCAACGTCACGCGTGCCGCCCAGCGCCTGTCGCTTACGCAGCCCGCCGTGAGCGGCATGCTCACGCGACTGCGCGAAGCCTTTGACGATCCCTTGTTCGTGCGCACGCAGCGCGGCATTTCGCCCACTCTGCGCGCGCTCGAACTGGCCGCGCCCGTCAGGCAGATTCTCGGCGAGGTGGAATCGCTTCTTACGCCTCAGGCCTTCGATCCCACGCGCGCCGACTTCACGCTCACAGTGGCGGCAACCGACTACGCCCTGCAAGCCGTGGTGACGCCATGGCTCGCGGCGTTGCGCCGCGAGGCGCCCGGCATCCGTGTCGCCGTCGTGCCCGTGCAGGACCGCTCGCTTCACGCGCAACTAGCGCGCGGCGACGTCGATATCGCGCTCGTCACGCCCGAGAGCACGCCCGCCGATCTCCATTCGCGGCGTCTGTTCGACGAACGCTATGTATGCGCGATGCGTGAAGATCATCCCGATGCCGCGCGCAAGCGCATCACGCTGCCGCGATTTTGCGCGCTGGAACATGCGCTGGTGTCGTATTCGGGTGGCACCTTCGAGGGCGTGACCGATGAAGCGCTCGACCAACTCGGGCGCAAGCGTCGCGTCGCGCTTTCTGTGACGAGCTTTCTGGTGTTGCCGCAGATTCTGCGCGATAGCGACCTGATCGCGGTGGTGCCGCGCCGGCTCGCCGAGCATGCGCAAGGCCTCGCCATTCTCGCGCCGCCGCTTGCCATCGCGGGCTTCACCAAGACGGCCGCATGGCACGAACGCACGCACCGCGACCCGGCACGGCGCTGGGCACGCGCCTTGCTATTCGAGGTTTGCGAATCGCTTTGAATTGCATGCGAACGCAATCGATCCGAAAGGCAAAGCGCATATCCGCATTTCAATACTCACACTCGCGCGTGCCGTGCGCCGATTCTTCGCGTTAGAATCGATCGCATCTTTTCACCATCGTTTCGTTTATCTATGCTTCGACCTTCCGTACCCGCAAACGAAGCCGAGCGCATGGAAGTGCTGCGGTCTTACAAGATCCTCGACACACCACCCGAGGACCGGTTCGAGCGCATCACACGTCTCGCGCGCCGTCTGTTCAATGTGCCTATTGCCGCCATCACGCTGGTCGATACCGGCCGCCAATGGTTCAAGTCGCATCCGGGCCTCGATGCTTCGGAGACCTCGCGCGACGTCTCGTTCTGCGGCCACGCGATTCTCAGCGACGATCTGTTCTTCGTGAACGACGCCAGCACCGACGTGCGCTTCGCCGACAATCCGCTCGTCACCGGCACGCCGAATATCCGCTTCTATGCGGGCTGCCCGCTTTCAGTGAGCGGCGACATTCGCCTGGGTACGCTGTGCGTGATCGATAGCCGCCCGCGCCTGTTCGACGACGAAGAGCGCATCGTACTGCGCGATCTCGCCGATATGGCCGAGCAGGAAATCGCCGCCACCCAGATGGCGACCACCGACGAACTCACGGGTCTCGCGAACCGGCGCGGCTTCAAGTCGCTCGCCGAGCAGGCGGTCCGTCTGTGCCTGGGCACGCAGCGGCCCGCCTCGCTGCTCTATCTCGATCTGAACGGCTTCAAGCAGATCAACGATACCTATGGTCACGCCGAAGGCGATCACGCACTCGTTGCGTTCGCAACTATATTGCGCACTGCCCTGCGTGACGGCGATGTGATCGGCCGGATGGGCGGCGACGAATTCGCCGTGCTGCTCTCCAGCACCGACGAGCACGGCGCGATGAGCGCGATGGAGCGCATTCGCAATCAGCTCGACTTGTTTAATCGCGCCGCGCAAAAGCCTTATCAGCTACGCAGCAGCGTGGGCAGCGCGATGACGCGCGACGATCTGCCTTCAACCGTCGACGATCTGCTCGCGCGCGCCGACGCCGCGATGTATCAGCAAAAGCGCGCGAGCGCCAGCGAACGACGTTAGGCCCGGGCTAAATCAATACACGTCGCGCACGTAACGCCGATCACGCGCCATCTGGCCGACGTATTCTCCGGCGGCCTCTTCGCTCAGGCCGCCGTGCTGGGCCACGACCGATTTCAAGGCAGCGTCCACGTCCTTTGCCATGCGGCTCGCGTCGCCGCACACGTAGAAATGCGCGCCCTCTTCCAGCCACGACCAGAGCTGTGCGCCGTTTTCGCGCATGCGGTCCTGCACATAGACTTTTTCATGCTGGTCGCGCGAGAACGCCAGGTCGAGCTGGTTGAGCAGACCGTCGCCGTGCATCTGCTCAAGTTCGTCGCGATAGTAGAAGTCGGTAGCGGCATGCTGCTCGCCGAAGAAGAGCCAGTTGCGGCCCGCATCGCCGCGCGCACGCCGCTCGTGCAGGAAGGCGCGAAAAGGCGCTACGCCCGTGCCGGGGCCAACCATGATCATCGGCGTGTCGCCGCTGCGCGGCGGGCGGAAATGCGTGCTCTTCTGCACGAATACGGGCACGCTGCCGGCCGCAGCGCGGTCGGCGAGAAACGTCGAGGCCACGCCTTTTCGATCGCGCCGCCCGTTGTGATAACGCACCGCGGAAACAGTCAGATGCACTTCGCCTGCGTGCGCTTTCGGGCTCGACGAAATCGAATAGAGCCTTGGCTGAAGTCGCTTGAGCATGCCCGTCAATTCGCGCGGCGTTAAATCGATGGGATATTCGTGCAATACGTCGGCAAGTTGTTGCCCCCACAACCAGTGCTTCAAATCCCCTTTGCGCTCATCTCGCAGCAGATCGCTCAGGCCAGGCGAGCGTGCGCGCGCCGCGATGAACGCCAGCGCATCGGGGCCGGGACGCGCGATTTCGTAGTGATGGCTCAAGGCATCGGCAAGCCGCACGTCGCCAACGCCTGGCACGTCGATGGGGGTATCGGCGTGCAGATGCGTGAGCGCCAGCAATTCGTCCACTAGCGCGGGGCAGTTCGTCGGCCACACGCCAAGCGCGTCGCCGGCTTCGTATTCGATGCCCGCCTCGCCCGTCGCCAGCGAAAAATAGCGCGTGTCCTTGGTCGCGCCCTGCAGGTTCAGGCGCACGTTTTCGACGAGGCGAGATGCGCCGGGACGCGTTTTCGTCGGCGCGCAGCCGGGCAATACCTCGGGGATCGAACCGCTCGCGGGCACCGCGTGCAGCGCCGCGTCTTCCTCCTTGATGCGCAGCGTGACGCGTTCGAGCCACGCGTCGGCGGCGCTCTGGAATTCGGTATCGCAATCGACACGCGGCATCAGGCGTTGCGCGCCCAGCGCTTCGAGGCGCGCATCGAGATTGCGGCCGTGGCCGCAGAACTGGTCGTAGTTGCGGTCGCCCAGCGCGAGCACGGCGTACCGCAGCGCAGCCAGCCACGGCGCGTTGTCGGCCTTGAGCGCGCTCCAGAACGGTTCGCCGTTGTCGGGCGCATCGCCGTCGCCGAAGGTGCTCGTCATCAGCAGCACGTACTGGGCTTTTTCCAGATTCGCCAGCGCGTAGTCAGCCATGCAGGCGGTGCGGATTTCGCAGCCTGATTCCATCAGTTGCGTTGCGAAGCGCTCGACCAGCGACTCGACGTTGCCCGTTTGCGAAGCCCAGAGCAGCACGACTTTGGGCCGCGTGTGTGCGATACGCACGGCGCCTGCCTGATCGTCATTGTGTAGCGCGTCCTTGTGCTGTGCGCCTTCGATAGCAGGCGCCGCGCGCGGCGTCGTGCGGCTGAACAAACCCGCAAGCAGCCCATCCACCCAGGCGCGCTTGGGCGCGGACATGGGCGCGTGGTCCGGCAGAATCGGTGTCGATGCGGCACCCGACGCCTCATCCCTTGACGCGCGCAGTCCGTTCACAAAGCCCGCAAGATACAGTCGCTCCGTTTCGCTGAGCGTAGGCGCGGTCATGGCGCCGAGGTCGAGTAAGTTCGCGAATGCATCGATTCGGGTCATGTCGAATTCCTGGTGCAAAGCAGCGTGAGCGTTGGTTTCGGTCTGCGCGTCATGCGCATCCGGTTCGACAATCACGGGCTCCGGCGCGACGCGCGTCAGCGCGACGGCACAAAATTTCAGTTCGGGTTGCTGGGAAATGGCGTCGATCGCGTCGCTGGTGACGGCGTTCACGCAGAGGTCTTCGCCAAATACATCGTTCCAGTGCATCGGCGCGAAGCAGTTGCCGGGCTGCACGCGATCAGTGACGACGGCGGGCAGCACGACGCGTCCGCGCCGCGAGCGCACCTCCACGCGATCCTTCGCCGCAATGCCGAGCGCGCTCGCATCCTCGGGATGAATCTCGACGAAAGGCGACGGATTGAGCTTGTTGAGCATCGCGACCTTGCCGGTCTTCGTCATGGTGTGCCATTGATGCTGCAGGCGCCCCGTGTTGAATACGATCGGGAAAGTGCCGTCGGGCAGTTCGGCGGGCGCGACGTGTGGGCGCGCGAAGAACACGCCCTTGCCGTGCGGGGTCGGAAAGACGATACGCTGACCGTTGCCGCTCGTGCCATCGCTGAGGTAGCGAATCGGATTGCGGTCGCTTTGCGCCTCAGGCGCGCACGGCCATTGCAGCGGCGTTTCGCGCAGCTTCGCGTGGCTCGCGCCGCGCAGATCGTAGCCGGTCTTCGGATTCGAAAAGCCCACGATCTCGTCGAATACTTCGGCTGCGCTGGCATAGCTGAATGCCGCCTCATAGCCCATCGCGCAGGCCACGCGCGCGATGATCTGCCAGTCGGGCAAGGCTTCGCCGGGCGGTGCGATAGCGGGCTGCGTGAGCGTCATGTTGCGCTCGGAATTGATCATCACGCCATCGGCTTCGGCCCACAGCGCGCCGGGCAGCAGCACGTCCGCATACTGATTTGTTTCGGTGTCCAGAAAGGCGTCCTGGGTAATCACGAGTTCGGCGGCGCGCAGACCGGCCACAACCGTTTGCCGGTTCGCCACCGAGGCCACCGGGTTAGTGCAGATGATCCAGCACGCCTTGATCTCGCCGGCCGCCATGCGCGAAAACAGGTCGATGGTGCCGCCGCCTAGCTTCGTCGTGAGTGTGCCGCGCGGCAAGCTCCAGCGATCCTCTACGAAGGCGCGGTCGTCCTCGGAAAGCACCGTGCGCTGACCCGGCAGACCCGGGCCCATATAGCCCATTTCGCGGCCGCCCATCGCATTGGGCTGGCCTGTGAGCGAAAAGGGACCGCTACCGGGGCGGCAGATCTTGCCCGTCGCCAGATGCAGATTGCAGATCGCGTTGGTGCTCCATGTGCCGTGCGTGCTCTGATTCAGGCCCATGGTCCAGCAGCTCATCCACTCGGGCGCTTCGCCAATCATTTGCGCGGCGCGGCGGATATCGGCTTCAGCCAGCCCGGTGATTTCAGCGACTTTCTCCGGCGTGTAATCGGCGAGAAACGCGGGCATCGCGTCCCAGCCTTCGGTGTGACGCGCGATGAAATCGGCGTCCGTATGGCCGTTTTCGTGCAGCAGATACAGCAGGCCATTGAGCAGTGCGAGATCGGTGCCCGCCTTGATCGGCAGGTACAGCGACGCCTTGTCCGCCGTTGCGGTGCGGCGCGGGTCCACCACGATCAGCTTGGCGCCCGCTTTCACGCGGTCCATCATGCGCAGAAACAGAATCGGATGGCAGTCCGCCATGTTCGCGCCGATCACGAAGAAGCAATCGGCCTTATCGAAGTCCTGATACGAACCCGGCGGCCCGTCCGCGCCCAGCGAGAGCTTGTAGCCGCTGCCCGCGCTCGCCATGCACAGGCGCGAATTCGATTCGATATTGTTGGTGCCGACAAAGCCCTTCGCGAGCTTGTTGACGAGATATTGCGCCTCGATCGACATCTGGCCGGAGACGTAGAACGAGAGCGCATCGGGGCCGTGCGCGTCGAGCGTCGCGCGCAACCGCGCCGCCGTATCGGCAATCGCCTGGGCGATGGGCAGCGGCACCGGGTCTTCGTCGCGCGCGCGGCGCACGAACGCGCGTTCAAGCCGCCCCGACTTGCGCAGCGCCACATGCGCCGACGATCCCTTGGTGCACAGGCGTCCGAAGTTGCTCGGGTGTTCGGTGTCGCCGGAGATCTTTTTGACCTCGCCGTCCTCGACGTGCAACACCATGCCGCAACCCACGCCGCAATAAGGACACACGGTCTTGACGCTCTTGCCCGTCATATCTTTCTCTGGCTCTTTACATCACGAATTACGCAGCTACCCAGACCTGCCCGTTCTCCACCCGCGCCGCAAACGCATTCACCGAACTGCGCGGCTCTTCCAGACACTCGCCCGTGGCGAGATCGAAATGATGCTTGTAGATGGGCGAAGCCACCACGATGCGCTCGCCAAGACTGCCTACCAGCCCGCGCGAGAGCACGGCCGCCTGCGAATTCGGATCGTAGTTGCCAATCGCGAAGACGCGCGCCTGACCGGCCTGAGCGTCGTCGATATGGAATACGGCAACCTGCTCGCCGTTCACGAGCGCACACACGCCCGTGTTCGGCACGATGTCGTCAAGCTGGCAAACCGGCACCCAGCTTTCAGCGAACACACCATGGCTCATATCGTTCATTCTGGATTCCTCTCTATTTAACGGATTTAGACTGCCTCGACGACCACGGGAATATCCGCCAGCGCATCATGTTGCGCACGCACCGGAATCTGCTCTCGCTCGGCAGGCGTCGCGGGACGGATCTGACCGCGTTCCTCCACAAACGTCACATGCTGGTCGCCTTCCTCGCTATTCACGAAGTGGCGGAAGCGGCGGCGCGTTTGCGGATCGGTCACGGCCTTTTTCCATTCGCATTCGTAGGTGTCCACCACTAGCTGCATTTCCGCTTCGAGTTCGGCGCCAATACCGAGCTTGTCGTGCACGATCACATCGATCAGATAATCGAGGCCGCCTTCCAGGTTATCGCGCCACACGCTGGTGCGTTGCAGGCGGTCCGCCGTGCGCACGTAGAACATCAGGAAGCGGTCGATGTAGCGTTCGAGCGTGACGCGATCGAGATCGGCGGCCAGCAGTTCCGCGTGGCGCGGCTTCATGCCGCCGTTGCCGCACACATAGAGATTCCAGCCCTTTTCCGTGGCGATCACGCCCACGTCCTTGCCCTGGGCTTCCGCGCACTCGCGCGTGCAGCCCGAGACGCCAAACTTGATCTTGTGCGGCGCGCGCAGGCCCTTGTAGCGGTTTTCCAGCGCAATCGCGAGTCCCACCGAATCGCCCACGCCAAAGCGACACCAGGTCGATCCGACGCACGACTTCACCGTGCGCAGCGCCTTGCCGTAGGCGTGCCCCGATTCAAAGCCCGCTTCGATCAGCTCTTCCCAGATGAAGGGCAACTGCTCGACGCGCGCGCCGAACAGGTCCACACGCTGGCCGCCGGTGATCTTCGTGTAAAGGCCGTACTTCTTCGCGACCATGCCCACGGCGATCAGCCCTTCGGGCGTCACCTCGCCACCCGCCATGCGCGGCACCACCGAATAGGTGCCATCGCGCTGGATATTGGCAAGGTAATAGTCGTTGGAATCCTGCAGACTCGCGTGTTCCTTCTTGAGCACGAACTCGTTCCAGCACGACGCCAGAATGCCGGCCACGGCAGGCTTGCAGATATCGCAACCCAGACCGTGACCGTGCTTTGCAAGCAGCACGCCAAAGGTCTTGATCTGCTCGACGCGCACGAGGTGATAAAGCTCCTGGCGCGAATACGGGAAGTGCTCGCACAAGTGGTTGTTCACGGCCACGCCCTGGCGCTTCATCTCCGACTTCATGACCTGGGTGACGAGCGGCACGCAGCCGCCACACGACGCGCCCGCGCACGTGGCCGTCTTCATCGCGCCGATGCTGGTTGCGCCTTCGCGCACGGCGGCGCAAATTTGCGCCTTCGACACGTTATTGCACGAGCAGATCTGCGCGCCATCGGGCAGCGCTTCGACGCCGAGCGCGGGCTTCGCCTTGCCGTCCGCTTGCGGCAGGATCAGGAACTCGGGCGCTTCGGGCAATTCAAGGCCGTTGAGCATCATCTGCAACAGCGTGCCGTATTCGCCGGCGTCGCCCACCATCACCGCGCCCAGCAGTTTCTTGCCGCATTCGGACACCACGATCTTTTTGTAGACCTCGCGGCGCTCATCGGCGAAACGATACGAGCGGCTGCCCGGCGTCTTGCCATGCGCGTCGCCAATGCTCGCCACGTCCACGCCCATCAGCTTGAGCTTGGTGCTCATGTCCGCCCCGGCGAAGTCCTGCGCGGATGCGCCCGCCAGCGCCTTCGCGACGATGCGCGCCATGTCGTAACCCGGCGCCACCAGACCGAAAATCTGCCCTTGCCAGAGCGCGCATTCACCGATTGCATAGACGTCCGGGTC
Source organism: Paraburkholderia sp. (assembly GCF_035948235.1). Classification (GTDB taxonomy): domain Bacteria; phylum Pseudomonadota; class Gammaproteobacteria; order Burkholderiales; family Burkholderiaceae; genus Paraburkholderia. The sequence goes on from NZ_DASZJJ010000308.1 coordinate 13,313, forward strand.
AGTCGTACGGCATGCGTTGTCGATCACGACGCCGCCGCGCGGGCCGACTTCGAGACCACACGCACGCGCCAGTTCGTCGCGCGGACGAATGCCGGCCGAGAACACGATCATGTCGGTTTCGAGGTGCGTGCCATCGGCAAACACCATGCGATTCGCTGCGCTTTCGCCATCGACGATTGCCGTGGTGTTCTTCTGCGTGTGCACGCTCACGCCCAGCGCCTCGATCTTGCCGCGCAGCATGCGTCCGCCATCCTCATCGACCTGCACAGTCATGAGGCGCGGCGCGAATTCGACCACATGGGTTTGCAGCCCGAGATCGCGCAAAGCCTTGGCGCATTCGAGACCCAGCAGGCCACCGCCCACCACCACGCCAGTTTTTGCGCTTGCGCCGCGTGCCCGCATCGCTTCCAGATCTTCGATCGTGCGATACACGAAGCAGTCCGAACGATCATTGCCTTCGATGGGCGGCACGAACGGCGATGAACCGGTTGCGATCACAAGCTTGTCGTAGGCGATCGTTTCGCCGTTCGAGACGCTCACCGTGTGTGCGGCGCGGTCGATCGACACGACCTTCGCATCGAGCGCGAGGCGCACGCACTCACGCACGTCGTCGCGCTCGAAAAAACCTGCGCTCACGAGCGATAGATCGTCGGCACTTTTGCCTGCGAAGAATTCGGAGAGATGCACGCGGTCGTAGGCGGGACGCGGCTCTTCGCAGAGCACCGTGACACGCACGTTGCGGGCAGATTGCGCGGCGTCGGCGAGCACGCTTTCCAGAAACTTGTGGCCCACCATACCGTGGCCGATGACGACCACGTTCAGAGCGTTCGTTGCGAGCGTAGATTGCGTCATGCCTGTGCACCTTGCCTGAGAAAAAGCGACGAGAAAATAAAAAGGCGTCCCGCAAATCCGGCTCGCGATGAGCCAGATTCAGGGGACGCCGTTGTCCTGTGTTCAATAGAATTCGCTACCTGCTGCATCGCATTGCTTGCTTTGCAGCAGCCGGATCGCCATTGATCCGGTTTGCAAGTCGTTACGCAATGACCGTGCCAATGCGTGTGCAATCGGCGCAATGCCTTTTCTGGTGGGCTTTTGCACCCGCCATGCGCTACTTCGGCGCCTACCTCGCGCTGATACACGACGATGCAGGCGGGCACAGGTTTGGTGCCATGCAGCACGCGGGCTGTGCGTTTTCGGTGCGGACTTAAGCGCCGACCACGGCGAATTGGCGTTTGTCGCTCACTGGTCTGGAACTTGCGTTAATCGACTCGACCGGCAACGACGCCGGTACAGAACACAGCGGCACAAAGCAGCACACAGGCACGACCCCACGAACGGACAACGGCGTCCCCTCGTCATCAAAGACGGGCGGACGCCGTTTGCATTTGAAGCGCAAAATCACCGAGTGCGCAGTCAGAGGACGCGATATGAATCACAACGTGAACGACACGACCAACGCCACAACCGGGACCGTCACCTTGTTGAGCGCAGGGCCTGGCGATATAGACCTTCTCACGCTCAAGGCCGCAAAAGCGCTAGCGCGCGCCGAAATCGTGCTGCTCGACGATCTGGTCAATCCGCAGATCGCCACGCTCGCACCGCAGGCGCGCATCATCCGGGTCGGCAAGCGCGGCGGCTGCCGTTCGACGCCACAGGCGTTCATCGAGCGGCTCATGGTGCGCTATGCGCGCAAGGGGCACGACGTCGTGCGCGTGAAAGGCGGCGATGCGCTGCTGTTCGGGCGCGCTGGCGAGGAACTCGCCGCCTTGCATCGCGCGGGCGTGCCGTTTGAAATCGTCAATGGGGTGTCGTCGGCGTTTGCGGCAGCGGCGGGTCTGGGCGTGTCGCTCACGCATCGCGACCACTGCCAGGGCGTGATCTTCGTGACGGCCCATCTGCGCGACCATAGCGAACCGGATTGGCAGGCGCTGGCGGCCACGCGCATGACGCTGGCAATCTATATGGGGATGAGCCGCATCGAAGGGCTGTGCGCGACGCTTGCGCAGACGCTTTCAGCACACACGCCAGCGGCGGTCGTGCAATGGGCCGGCACGGCAAAAGAGCGCCGCGTGATGGGCACGCTCGGCAATATTGCGGAACTGGCGCACGCAGCAGGACTGGGCAGTCCCGCAATCATTCTGGTGGGCGATGCCATTGGAGAAGCGATTTCACTTCATCAATTCGATGCGCACGCAACGAGTTTGCCCGCGCTGCGCCGCGCGTGAATGCAACCTAGCGCAGCACCCGCTTCGCAACCAGCCCCGGCAGCCGCACGCCAAAGCCCGCGACCAGCCGCAGATGCATCCACGACAGCAACAGGTTATCGCGCGCGTAATTGAAGTGCGAAACACCGCCTTCATGCGCGCCGAAGTAGCGCACGGGCGCCTCGATCTGGATCGGCCTCACGCCCGCCCAACACAGGCGCACTGCAGCTTCGGGATCGAAGTCGAAGCGGCGCATCCACGACTGGCGCTGCATGATGTTCACGAGCGGCGCGATCGGATAGACGCGAAAGCCATACAGCGAATCGCCAATACCCGCCCACAAGGTTTCAAAGTCCGCGAAGAAGTTGGACAGGCGACGTCCCTGCACACGCAGTTGCGGCGCGCTCGCGTCGAACTTCGGCACGCCCAGCACCATCGCATCGGGCTCGGCCTGCGAAGCCGCCATGAAACGCGGGATCAGCGCGGCAGGATGCTGGCCGTCCGAATCCATCGTCAATACGTGCGTAAAACCGCGCGCCGCCGCGGCTTCCATGCCCGCCAGCACCGCGCCGCCCTTGCCGCGATTGGCGGGCAGCACGATCACATGCAGGCCGGGATCGTCGGCGGCCATGGCCTGCAGGCGCTCGGCGCTGCCGTCGGTGCTGCCGTCCACCACGACCCAGACCGGGTTCCATTGCGCGCGCGCGCCGCGCACGGTTTCCTCGACCTTCACGCCCGGGTTGTAGCTCGGGATCAGGACAAGATGCGTGGTGGAGGCGGTGGGCGTGGACATGGCGAACGGAATGCTGACAAAGTTTGATGACACGGCGAGGTTGGGCCTTGCAAGCGCCCTCTGGCCTTAAGCCAGCCCGCCGTTGATCGACAACACCTGGCCCGTCACATAGGCGGCGGCATCGGACACGAGATAGGCGACCATGCCAGCCACTTCCTCGGGCTGGCCGGCGCGCTGCGCGGGCACGAGCTGCTTGATGCGCTCGGCGGGAAAGGCGTCCTGCACCATCGGCGAGGCAATGATGCCTGGCGCGATCGCATTCACGGTGATGCCGCGCGAAGCCACTTCAAGCGACAGCGCCTTGGTCGCGCCGATCAAACCAGCCTTGGCCGCCGAATAATTGACCTGGCCGCGATTGCCCATCATGCCCGCCAGCGAGGCGATATTGACGATGCGCCCGCGGCGCGTGCGGATCATCGGCAGCAACAGCGGCTGCGTCACGTTGAAGAAGCCATTGAGCGACACATCGATCACGCGGCGCCACTGCTCGCGCGTCATGCCCGCGAGCGGCGCATCGTCGTGGATGCCGGCGTTATTGATGAGAATCTGCACCGGCGCGTCTTCAATCAGCCGCTCCAGCGCGTCTTGTGCGGCGTCGGCGTCGGTCACGTCGAAGGCAATGGCATGCGCGCGACCGCCCGCATCGACAATGCGTTGCGCGGCGGCCTGCGCGTCGGCGAGGCGCCGGTTCGCGTGCACCCAGACCTCGTGGCCGGCAGCGGCCAGCGCCGCGCAAATGGCCTGACCGAGCGCCCCGCTGCCGCCCGTCACGAGCGCGCGCATGGGTTTATCGTTCTGCATCAGTACTCCCCCGTTTGACTCTCAGGACCGATTGCTGGACCGATGCGCCCCGTTAGCGCGTGCGATGCGCTTCGACGTAGGCGGCAAGCGCGCCCAGCGTCGCGAAGATTTTTTCGTTATCCGGATTGTCCGAGCGCAGCTCGAAACCGTACTTCTTCGAGATCAGCAGCGCAATTTCCAGAATGTCGATGGAGTCCAGCCCGAAACCCTCGCCGTAGAGCGGGGTTTCGGCGCTCACGTCGTCGAGCGAAACGTCTTCGAGATTCAGTTCGCCGACGATCAGCGTAGCAAGCTCGTTTTCGAGTGGATTCATGTGCGTGCGGTGCGTGGGATCAGGGGCGCGGGGTGCAATGCCGTCGGCCAATGGCCCGTGCCCGCGCCGGTCTTGCAGCGCCAGCCCCCGCCTGCCCTGATTTTAGGGTTCGTTGGTAAAAGTTACGCGGATTCTAGACGATGGGTATCGGTGCGTATACGGGGTGCCCTTCCGAAAGGTTACAGAGGGTCGGGCACGCGCCAAGCTCCTGGCAGGAGACAAAGCCGCGCGGTGCCTGAACGGTACAGGGCGTTCCCCCGTCCAGCGGCCCGAAAGCGCGTGAGCCGTGTCATACAAACGGTTACAAACCGTCCGGAAGGCTTACCGAGGATCCGACCCAAGCATCTTAAAATACGCCTGCCCTGAATTTGGCCCCGTCATTCATATGACATAAGACGCTTCGTGGCCCGCACCACTATCCCGAAAGCCAACTGAAACCCATTGGAACTCACCTCGATCATGCTTGTTCGCCGCGCTCACCACCGCCCCATATCGCCCTGCCATGCAGTGCGCGGTGCGGCGCGCCCGGGAGGCCGGCGATGAAAACTTCGATGGGCTCGATGGGGTTTGTCGGCTTGATGCGGGCGTTTTTCGCGGTCGCAGCGGTCGTCGCGTATCAGGTGCTCGCGCATCACGCCGTCGCAACGCCGGACGAACATGGGCTGGGGCTCGCGATGGCGCTCGCGCCGCCGCTTCTGCTCGCACTGGGCGCAGCCGCCCGTGCGCCGCGCCGCGCGTGGTGGCTGACGCTCTGGACGGCAGGCACGCTCGCCCTATGGACCGCGCGCACGCCGCTTGCTCAGCACTTTGAATGGGGCCTGTACCTTGAACACGCAAGCTTCAATCTGGGCATGGCGCTGCTGTTCGGGCGCACGCTCGCGGCAGGGCGCATGCCGTTGTGCACGCAGTTCGCGTCCATGATCCGCGGCGCGCACGCGAAGCGGCTTTCGCCTGCGGTTGTGCGCTACACGCGGCACATCACGCTCGCCTGGACGGTGTTCTTCGGGGCAATTGCCGCAGTTTCAACGCTGCTGTTCGCCTTTGCACCGATCGTCGACTGGTCGACTTTCGCGAACTATCTGGCCTTGCCTTTGGTGGGCGTGATGTTCGTCGCCGAACACGCGGTACGGCGTTTTGTGGTGCCGGAAGAGCCGCAGGCGCGCATGATGGATGCCATCCGCGCTTACCGGGCGACGAACGCGAGCCAGATGCAGTGAATTCCGGGCCGAAGCGCCATCGCGCCGGCCCCCGTTTTTGTCTCAACCGATTATGCAGACGCAGTATGCCGACTAAGCCGCTGGTTTTTCACACCTCGCCCCGTCAGGTCATCGCCTGGCGCGACGGCTCGCCGGTCACGGTGCGCGCGTTCCTCGCCGAGGTCACGCGGGTCGCGGCTGCGTTGCCGCCGGGCGGCCACGTGTTCAACGTCTGCCGCGACCGCTACCGTTTTGCCGTGAGCTTGTGCGCGGCGCTCGTGACGGGCCGCATCAGCCTGCTGCCGTCCACGCAGACGCCGGAGATGGTGCGCCAGCTCGCCAGTTTCGCGCCCGACGCCTTCTGCCTGCACGACTCGGCCGATTGCACGATCGACCTGCCGCGTTTCCGTTATCCCGAAACCGAAGAAACCACCGCAGAGACGGATGACGACGCGCCCTTCGAAGTCCCGCAGATCGACGCCGCGCGCATCATGGCCTACGTGTTCACGTCCGGCTCGACGGGCGCGCCGGTGCCGCATCGCAAGACTTGGGGCTTTCTGGTCGCCAACGTGCAGGCGTCGGCGGCACGGCTTGGCCTCGACAAGCGCCTCGATCAGCGCCTCGACAATCAGCCGGATCGCACCCACACGCTGATCGGCACCGTGCCGCCGCAGCACATGTACGGCTTCGAATCGACGGTGCTGCTTGCGCTGATCGGCGGTCTTGCGTTCAGCAACCGCCAGCCCTTCTACCCCGAGGACATCCGCAGCGAACTGGCCGCCGTGCCGCAGCCGCGCGTGCTGGTGACTTCGCCGATCCATCTGCGCGCACTGCTCGCCAGCGACGCCGCGCTGCCCGAAGCCGCGCTCATGCTGAGCGCCACCGCGCCGCTCTCGGAAAAGCTCGCAAGCGTTGCCGAAGCCCGCCTGCACGCGCCGCTAATCGAGATCTACGGCAGCACCGAAACCGGCCAGATCGCCACGCGCCGCACCGCGCAGGGCGCGACGTGGACGCTGTTCGACGATATCCGCCTGGAAGCGCGCTCGGGCGACAGCGGTAACGAGAACAGCACGCAGGACGACGGCCCGACCATGTGGGCCTCGGGCGGCCACGTCGAAGTGCCGGTGCCGATGGGCGACGCGCTCGAAATGCTCGACGCGCGGCACTTCCGTCTGCACGGCCGCAAAGCCGACCTCATCAACATCGCGGGCAAACGCACGTCGCTGGCGTATCTGAATCATCAGCTCAATGCGATCGACGGCGTGACCGACGGCGTGTTCTTCATGCCCGACGACGACGCTCACTCAACTCACTCCAATCCCGCAGGCCTGGAGCGCGTCAAGCGCCTGGTCGCGCTGGTGGTCGCGCCGACGCTCGACGCCCCGCGCCTGCAGCGCGCGCTGCGCGAGCGCATCGACGCGGCGTTCATGCCGCGCCCGCTCGTGTTCGTCGAATCGCTGCCGCGCAACGAGACCGGCAAGCTGCCGCACGACATGCTCGCCGCGCTGGTCGCGCAGCATACGCGTGGCGCTTTGGCTGGCAACATAACCGGCAACGAAGACGGCAACGAAGCGAGTGTGAACGCCGCCCTCAGCTTCACGATTCCCGCCGATCATCCCGCGCTGCCTGGCCACTTTCCGGGCCACCCTATCGTGCCCGGCGTGATGCTGCTCGATCACGCCATCGACGCGATCGGCGCGGCGCTCGACCGTCCGGTCGACGGCTGGCGCCTGAGCGCGGCAAAATTCCTCAGTCCGGCAGCGCCCGGCATGGCGCTCGATCTCGCCTTCGACACCCTGGCAAGCGGCGCGGTCCGCTTCACCGTGCGCGCGGGCGAGCGCGATGTCGCGAGCGGCACGCTGTCGTTGACCGACCACCCGGCGACGAACGCAACAAAACCGCAGGAAGGGCCGCAGCCATGACCCAGCAGAACCCGACCAGCGCCGCCCACGCCACTAACCGCACCGACTGGGCCCAGCGCGAGGAGCGCGGCAACGCCCTGCTGCTGCGCGCGATGACGTGGATCTCACTGCGTCTGGGCCGCCGTGTGGCGCGCGCCATCGTGCATCTCACCGCGCTCTATTTCGTGCTGTTCTCGCCGCGCGCGCGGGCCGCTTCGCGCGACTATCTGCGCCGCGTGCTGGGCCGCCCGGCAAACTGGGCCGACCTTTACCGCCACGTTTTCACGTTCGCGGCAACGATTCACGACCGCATCTATCTGATGAACGAGCGCTTCGACCTGTTCGACATCAGACCGCAAGGCCATCAGCTCGTGGACGATGCGCTCGCGGGCGGACGCGGCGCATTCCTGATGGGCGCGCATCTGGGCAGCTTCGAGGTCGTGCGCGCGCTCGGCCGCACGCGACCCGATCTGCGCGTGGTCGTGACGATGTTCGAGGAGAACGCGCGCCGCATCAACGCGACGCTCGCCGCCGTCAATCCTGCCGCGCAGCCCGAGGTGATCGGACTCGGCCAGGTGGATTCGATGCTGCGCGTGAGCCAGCGGCTCGACGAAAACTGCATGGTGGGCATGCTCGCCGACCGCACCCTGCTCGCCGACGACACCGCCGCGCTGCGTCGCATGGCCTTTCTGGGCGAACCGGCGGCGTTTCCGCTCGGGCCGCTCTATATGGCCGCGATGCTCAAGCGCCCCGTTATTTTCATGACCGGGCTTTATCGCGGCGGCAATCGCTACGACGTGCATTTCGAAACGCTCGCCGATTTCACGCACACGCCGCGCGAGGCGCGCCAGGCGGCCATCGACGCAGCGCTGGTGCGCTACGTCGCGCTGCTCGACCGCCACTGCCGCGCGGCGCCCTATAACTGGTTTAACTACTTCGACTTCTGGCAGACGGCGAAAACGCTGCAAGGCACGCAAGGCGCGCCA
>NZ_DASZJJ010000309.1:0-16298 GCF_035948235.1 Paraburkholderia sp.
CGAGAGCGTGGTGGTGGCGAGCACCGACGATCCTTATGGCGGCGTGGCGTTCTCGCAGCGCTGCGCCAACGCGTGGGGCAGCCGCTGGATGGACATCGGCGAGCGCGGCCACATCAACGCGGAAAGTGGCCTGGCCGACTGGCCGCAAGGCTTCGAATGGCTGATGTCGATGAAGGCGCGCTGAATCCGCCGCCCGCGCGTCAAACCACGCCCTTATCCCGCAACGCCGCCACTCGATCGCCGTCATAGCCCAGCACGTCGCGCAGCACCGCCTCCGTATGTTCGCCGAGCGTCGGCGGATGGCCCGCCACAGTGGGCGGCGTGCCGCTCATGCGGATGGGGTTGCGCACGAGCCGCGCCGTGCCGCCCGACGGATGCGGCACATCCACCTGCATGCCGCGCGCGATCACCTGCTCGTTTTCGAACACTTCGGCGAGATTGTTGATCGGCCCGCACGGCACGCCCGCGCCCTCCAGCGCGCCGATCCAGTCGGCCTTGCTGCGCGTGCGGATCAGGTCGGCGACGATCGGCACCAGAGTTTCGCGATGGCGAACTCGCTCCGGATTGGTCGCGAAGCGCACGTCGTCGGCCAGATCCGGGCGGCCCGCCACCTCGACGAACTTGCGGAACTGCCCGTCGTTGCCGATCGCGAGAATGATCCAGCTGTCGCTGGTCTGGAACGCCTGATAGGGCACGATGTTCGGATGGGCGTTGCCCCAGCGCGCGGGCGGCGTGCCGCTCGCGAGGTAGTTCGCATTCATGTTGGCGAGCATTGCCACCTGCACGTCGAGCAGCGCCATGTCGATGTACTGGCCTTCGCCGGTACGGTCGCGGTGCGCCAGCGCGGTGAGCACGGCAACGGTCGCGTACATGCCGGTCATCAGATCGGCGATGGCCACGCCCGCTTTTTGCGGACCGCCGCCGGGCAGGGCATCCCGCTCGCCGGTAATGCTCATGAAACCGCCCATGCCTTGCACGATGAAGTCGTAGCCCGCGCGCGACGCATACGGCCCGGTCTGGCCGAAGCCCGTCACCGAGCAGTAGACGATATCGGGCTTCACTTCGCGCAGCGACGCGTAATCGAGTCCGTATTTCCTGAGTTGCCCCGCCTTGTAGTTTTCGAGCACGACGTCGCTCTGCGCGGCCAGCTCGCGCACGATGCGCTGGCCTTCGGGCGTGGCGATATCGACGGTGACCGAGCGCTTGTTGCGGTTCGGGGCGAGATAGTAGGCGGCTTCGGCCGTATCTTCGCCCGCGGGCGTCTTCAGGTACGGCGGCCCCCAGTGGCGCGTGTCGTCGCCGGCGCCGGGGCGCTCCACCTTGATGACGTCGGCGCCGAAATCGGCGAGAGTCTGTGCACACCACGGTCCGGCCAGGACGCGGGTGAGATCGAGTACGCGGATGTGGCTCAGAGCGCCCATACGGTGTCTTCCAATGTCGTTCTAGTTCGGGCCATCTTAAGCGATCCAGCGTACGGCGTGTCAAATTTCGGTACGATGTTTCGCTAAGCGGAACAAAACTGGATGGCCGATGCATGCGCACATCACTGTCGCAAGCATGCCAACCACCCTGCGCGCGCCGCCGCGAGCGTGCGGCGATCCCGTATAATCGGTCGATTCAGCATCGACGAAATGCGTGCGCTGGCAGACGTGGCCAGGCGCGGTTTCCGAGATCGGACAAGATTCAGCACAGACGCCCCGAAGGTAAATACAGCACGCCATGAAAGCCTCCGAAATCCGCGAGAAATTCCTCAAGTTCTTCGAATCGAAGGGCCACACGATCGTGCGCTCGTCGAGCCTCGTGCCGGGCAACGACCCCACCTTGCTCTTTACCAACTCGGGCATGGTGCAGTTCAAGGACGTGTTCCTCGGCGCCGAATCGCGCCCGTACTCGCGCGCGACCACCGCGCAGCGCAGCGTGCGCGCAGGCGGCAAGCACAACGACCTCGAAAACGTCGGCTACACCGCGCGTCACCACACGTTCTTCGAGATGCTCGGTAACTTCTCGTTCGGCGACTACTTCAAGCGCGACGCGATCCACTACTGCTGGGAACTGCTGACCAAGGTCTACGCGCTGCCGGCAGAGAAGCTCACCGTCACGGTCTACCAGGAAGACGACGAAGCCTTCGACATCTGGGCGAAGGAAATCGGCGTGCCGGTCGAGCGTATCATCCGCATCGGCGACAACAAGGGTTCGCGCTACGCCTCGGACAACTTCTGGCAGATGGCCGACACCGGCCCGTGCGGCCCGTGCTCGGAAGTGTTCTACGACCACGGCCCGGAAATCTGGGGCGGCCCCCCGGGATCGCCTGAGGAAGACGGCGACCGCTTCATCGAGATCTGGAATCTAGTGTTCATGCAGTTCAACCGCGATGCCCAGGGCAACATGACGCCGCTGCCCAAGCAGTGCGTCGATACGGGCATGGGACTCGAGCGTCTGGCCGCCGTGCTGCAGCACGTGCACAGCAACTACGAGATCGACCTGTTCCAGAATCTGATCAAGGCGGCTGCGCGCGAAACCGGCATCAGCGACCTGGAACACAACTCGCTGAAGGTGATCGCCGATCACATCCGCGCTTGCTCGTTCCTGATCGTCGACGGCGTGATTCCGGGCAACGAAGGCCGCGGCTACGTGCTGCGCCGTATCGTGCGCCGCGCGATCCGCCATGGTTACAAGCTCGGCCGCAAGGGCGCGTTCTTCAACAAACTGGTGGCCGATCTGGTCGCGGAAATGGGCGTGGCCTATCCGGAACTGGCCGAAGCGCAGCAACGCGTGACGGACGTGCTTCGCCAGGAAGAAGAGCGCTTCTTCGAAACCATCGAACACGGCATGTCGATCCTCGACGCGGCGCTGGCGGATCTGGACGCCAAGGGCGGCAAGACGCTCGACGGCGAACTCGCGTTCAAGCTGCACGACACCTACGGCTTCCCGCTCGACCTCACGGCCGACGTCTGCCGCGAGCGCAATGTCACGGTCGACGAAGCCGCCTTCGACGAAGCGATGGCGCGCCAGCGCGAACAGGCTCGCGCGGCGGGCAAATTCAAGATGGCGCAAGGCCTCGAATACTCGGGCGCGAAGACCACGTTCCACGGCTACGAAGAGATCATCTTCGACGACGCCAAGGTGGTCGCGCTCTACGTCGATGGCGCATCGGTCAATGAAGTGCAGAGCGGCCAGGACGCCGTGGTTGTGCTCGACCACACGCCGTTCTACGCGGAGTCGGGCGGTCAGGCCGGCGACCAGGGCGTGATCGCGAACGCCAGCATCCGCTTTGCGGTGGCCGATACGCTCAAGGTTCAGGCCGATGTGTTCGGTCACCACGGCACGCTGGAACAGGGCACGCTGAAGGTCGGTGACGTCGTGAAGGCGGAAATCGACGCGGTGCGCCGCGCTCGCACCGCGCGCAACCACTCGGCGACCCACCTGATGCACAAGGCGCTGCGTGAAGTGCTCGGCGGCCACGTGCAACAGAAGGGCTCGCTCGTCGATGCCGACAAAACCCGCTTCGACTTCGCCCACAACGCGCCGATGACGGACGACGAAATCCGCCGCGTCGAGCAGATCGTCAACGCGGAAGTGCTCGCCAACGCGCCGGGCGTGGTGCGCGTGATGTCGTACGACGAAGCGGTGAAGGGCGGCGCGATGGCGCTGTTCGGCGAAAAGTACGGCGACGAAGTGCGCGTGATGGATCTCGGCTTCTCGCGCGAACTCTGCGGCGGCACGCACGTGCAGCGCAGCGGCGACATCGGCCTGTTCAAGATCGTGATGGAAGGCGGCGTTGCTGCCGGCATCCGCCGCGTGGAAGCGATCACGGGCGACAACGCCGTGCGCTTCGTGCAGGATCTGGACGCGCGTGTGAACGCAGCGGCGGCGGCGCTCAAGGCGCAGCCTTCGGAACTGACGCAGCGCATCGCGCAGGTGCAGGACCAGGTCAAGTCGTTGGAGAAGGAACTGGGCGCGCTCAAGTCGAAGATGGCGTCGAGCCAGGGCGACGAACTCGCGGGCCAGGCCATCGAAGTGAACGGCGTGCATGTGCTGGCCGCGACGCTCGAAGGCGCGGATTCCAAGACGCTGCGCGAAACCGTCGACAAGCTCAAGGACAAGCTCAAGAGCGCGGCGATCGTGCTGGCGGCCGTCGAAGGCGGCAAGGTCAGCCTGATCGCGGGCGTGACCGCCGAAGCCAGCAAGAAGGTCAAGGCCGGCGAACTGGTGAACTTCGTCGCCCAGCAGGTGGGCGGCAAGGGCGGTGGCCGTCCGGACATGGCGCAGGCTGGCGGCACGGAACCGGCGAACCTGCCGGCCGCGCTCGCGGGCGTGAAGGGCTGGGTCGAAGCGAAGCTGTAAGCGCGTCGCTTCCCCCATGAAAAAAGGGCTGCCTGCGAGGGCAGCCCTTTTTGTTTGTGCGCGGCTGGCGAACGTGTCAGGCCGAGGCGGTTTCGGTTGCCGCAGGCGTTTCGCTGCGCGCGTGCTCCAGCAACGCCGATTTAAGCGCGTCGAGCGCCGGCGAGAAATGCCCGCGCCGCCACACGAGCAAGGTGTCGATCCGGCCGGGTTCGCCGAGCGAATGAATCGTGAAGTCATCGGCGCTGCGTTGTACATCGAGCACCGAACGCGGCGCGACCGCCACGCCCGCACCCGCCGCCACGCAGGCCACGATCGCGTGATACGAGCCCAGTTCCAGCACCCGTGTGGGCCGGATGCCATGCTCCAGATACCACGCTTCAACGTAGCTGCGGTACGCGCAGCCGCGCTCGAACGCCACCAGCGTCGATAGCGCGACGTCGCCCGGCTGGCGGATCGGCCGATGCCCGCGCGGCGTGATCATGACCAGTTCCTCGCGATACACCGGCACGCAGTCGAACACTTCCGGGTCGGGCTGCCCGGCCAGCGGCGTGGCGATCAGCGCGGCATCGACCTCGAATTCGCGCAGACGCTCGATGAGGCAGCCGGTCGTACCGGTTTCCAGTTCCAGCGTCACGTCGGGCCAGTTCTGGTGATAGTGGGCGAGGACGCCAGGCAGGCGGCTCGCCGCAGTGCTTTCCATGGTGCCCAGCCGCAGGCGGCCGGACGGACGCCCGGCCTTGAGCGCGTGGCGCGCTTCGTCGGCGAGCGCGAGCAGACGTTCGGCGTAGGGCAGCAGCGTTTCGCCGGCGGGCGTCAGGACGAGGCGGCGGCCATCGCGCGTAAAGAGCGGCGTGCCGAGCTGCTCCTCAAGCTGCTTGATGCGCGTGGTGACGTTGGACTGCACGCGATTGAGCTTCGCAGCGGCTCGCGTCACGCCGTTTTCGCGGACCACGGCCCGAAAGATCGCCAGCGCGGCCAGATCCATGATTCTCTCCTTGGAATGGATTGATTCATGATAATTCATTTTTCGTGAACGTTCTGGGCGACTAGGATGATCGGAACGGCGTCGCGCGCGATGCCTCATTTGTCCCGATTTTGTCTGCACACGGCGCCGATCATGAACAACACCGCTTCCCGCCCCAACGCCCCGAACGTTCCGAACGCGCCCTTCGCGCAACCGGTCCACCGTCCCCATGAAGCGCGCCGTGCCGCACTCGCCTGCATGCTGACGCTCGCGGCGGCGCTGGGCATCGGCCGCTTTGCATTCACGCCGTTGCTGCCGCTGATGCTGCACGGCGGCGGCCTCGATCTCAGACACGGTAGCTGGCTGGCTTCGCTGAACTACGCCGGTTATTTCGTTGGCGCGATGGGTTGTGCGGCGCTGCGCTTCGCGCCCGCGCGCGTCGTGCGCGCCGGGCTGGTGGCTACGGCGCTGCTGACCGTCGTGATGGGTCTCACGCAGTCATTCTGGCTCTGGGCGATCGTGCGCTTCGTGGCGGGCGCGGTGAGTGCGGCGACCTTCGTGTTCGCGTCGCAATGGGGCTTGCGGCGCCTCACGCAACTGGGCGCGCACGCGTGGAGCGGGGTGATCTACACCGGGCCGGGTGTGGGCATCGTCGCGACAGGATTGCTGGTGAGTGCGGCGGGCGGCTTCGGCGCGCGGGCGGGGTGGATCGGCTTTGGCGTGGTGTGCGCGCTGATCGTGGCGATCGTCTGGCCGGTGTTCGTCGAAACGCCGTATCCTGCGCATCCGGCTGGCGCCGCGCCATCGGCTCACACGAGTGCTCAAAGCGCACCGCGCGCCAGTCGCGCCGACGCCTTCTGGCTGGTCGTGCTCTACGGCGTGCCCGGTTTCGGCTACATCATCACCGCGACCTTCCTGCCCGTGATCGCGCGCCACGCGTTGCCCGGCTCGATCTGGCCGGACCTGTTCTGGCCGATGTTCGGCGCGGCGCTGATCGTCGGGGCGTTGTGTGCGGCGCGTCTGCCGCTGCACTGGGACAACCGCCTGCTGCTGGCCGCCTGCTATGTGTTGCAGGCGCTGGGCATCGCGTCGGGCATCGTATGGCCGAACGCGGCGGGCTTTTCGTTGGGCAGCGTGCTGATCGGCCTGCCGTTCACCGCAATCACGCTGTTCGCGATGCGCGAAGCGCGCATCATGCGCGGCGATCACGCGGCCGCGCTGATGGGCTACGCGACCGGCGCATACGGGATCGGCCAGATTCTCGGGCCGCTGGTGGCTGCGCCGCTTGCAGCGTCGAGCGGCTCGTTCTCGCCGTCGTTGTGGCTCGCGGCGCTGGCTCTGGTTGCGGGCGCGGCGGGGCTCGTGTGGCGCACGCTGCGCGGCGGGCAATGAGCTTGCCGTCACGAAAAGCCAAAAATCGGCGCTCGCACGCCGCGATGGATAGCGCACTAAAATAGCCGCTTCGCGCGTTTGCACAAGCTCGTGCGAATCCTGCGGCTTTCTGCGACTTCCATCGATCCATGAGCGACTATCAGTTTTGCCCGCGCTGCGCCTCGCGTCTCGTCGAGCGCGCCGACCCCGCCCACGAGGGCGGCCGCGTGCGCATGGCGTGCCCCGACACCGTCTGCGCCTACGTGCACTGGAACAACCCGCTGCCGGTGGTCGCGGCCATCGTCGAATACGAAGGGCGCATCCTGCTGGCGCGCAACGCCGCGTGGCCCGAAGGCATGTTCGCGCTCATCACCGGTTTCCTCGAAAACGGCGAGACGCCGGAAGAGGGCATCGCGCGCGAGGTGCTGGAAGAGACCAGCTTGCACGCGCAGAGCGTCGATCTCGTCGGCGTCTACGAATTCATCCGCAAGAACGAACTCATCATCGCCTACCACGTGAAGGCGACGGGCACGGTGGCGCTTTCTCCCGAGTTGCTCGAATACCGTCTTGTTGAGCCAGCGAAGCTACGCCCCTGGCGCGCGGGCACGGGCCAGGCGCTCGGCGAATGGATGCGCCGGCGCGGTCTGCCGTTCGAATTCGTCGAACGTCCCGGCGACTGATCGCATCCCGCGCTTTCCTGTCACGCTTCGTTTCTTCTTCCGAACTTCACGCTCCCGATGAACCGACCCGTCGCCATTGCCCGCTCCGATTACCGTCACTTCCTGTCCATCACCACGCGCTGGATGGACAACGACGTATACGGCCACGTCAACAACGTCGTCTATTACAGCTACTTCGACACCGTCGTGAACGAGTATCTGATCCGTGCAGGCGCGCTCGATGTCGAGCATGGCGAGACCATCGGCCTCGTGGTCGAAACACAGTGCAACTACTTCGCGCCGCTGGTGTTTCCGGAGCGCGTCGAGGCGGGGCTGCGCGTGGCGCGTCTTGGCTCGTCGAGCGTGCGCTACGAAGTGGGTCTCTTTCGCGAAGGCGAGAGCACGCCGGCCGCACAGGGCCATTTCGTGCACGTCTATGTCGATCGCGAAACGCGCCGCCCCGTGAGCGCGTTGCCCGAAGCCTTGCGCGCCGCGCTCGCGCCGCTGGCGTTGGCCGACACGCACGGCTGAGGAGCGCCCCAAACGGTGCAGGCCTTCGTCATCGACACGCTCAACGGCGCGAGCTACGGCCTGCTGCTGTTCATGCTGTGCGCCGGTCTCACGCTGATCTTCAGCATGCTCGGCGTGCTCAACTTCGCGCATGCGAGCTTCTACATGGTCGGCGCGTATCTGGGCGTGACGCTCGCGGGCACGCTCGGGTTTGGCTGGGCGCTGGTGCTGGCGCCGCTCGTCGCGGGCGTGGCTGGCGCCGTGTTCGAGACGACGCTGCTACGGCGCGCCCGCCCGGGCGGGCCCCTCAATGCGCTGCTGCTGACCTTCGGCGCGGCGTGGGCGATCGGCGAACTCGTCAAGCTCGTCTGGGGTCTTCAGCCGCTCGCGGCGCCGGTGCCGGCCTGGCTCGACGGCGCGCTGTTCACCTACGGCGGCGCGGCGTTCTCGCGTTATCGCGCCTTCACGATGGGCGTGGCCGTGGCGATGTTCGGGCTGATCTTCGCGGCGCTGCGCGTTTCGCGCACGGGCCTGATCGTGCGCGCCGCGCTCACGCATCCGCAGGCCGTCGAGGCGCTCGGCCACGACGTGCCGCGCGTGCAGACGCTGGTGTTCGCGCTCGGCACGGCGCTCGCGGCGCTGGCGGGCGCGGTGGCCGCGCCGCTGTTCGTGGTCGAACCGGCGATGGCCGAATCGGTCGGCTCGATCGTTTTCGTGGTGGTGGTGACGGGCGGGCTTGGATCGCTGGGCGGCGCGTTCGTCGCCTCGCTGGCGGTGGGTTGGCTGCAGACCTTCGCGGTGGCGAGCGACGTCTCGTTCGGCGCGCTCGCCAACCGGATCGGCGTGACGCTCGCGCCCGCGTGGAGCGCGCTCACGCTCGCGCAGATCGCGCCGATGCTGCCGTATCTGCTGCTGGTCGCGATGCTCGCCGTGCGCCCGCAAGGGCTGCTCGGGCAGCGCGGCGAGGACGCCTGACGCGCCATGGCCGCCGCCCGATCGACGACGAATGAGCGCCTGCGCGCATCCTGGCGTCTGGCGCCGTGGATCGCGCTGGCGGTGCTGCTGGTCGTGCCGCCGCTCGTGTCGGCGTGTCTCTCGCCTGCGGGCGTGCCGCAGGGCTGGCTGCTTGCCTGCCTCGCCCAGGCCGCGACGATGATCGTCTTTGCGCTCTCCTACAACCTGCTGCTCGGCGAGACCGGGCTGCTCTCGTTCGGCCACGCCGCGCCTGCGGGTCTCGGCGCACTGGCGGCGGCGCAGGTTTTCAATTATTCAGCGCTGCCTCTGCCGATTTTGCCCTTCGTGGGCGGCGCGGCAGGGGCAGCCGTCGGCGTGCTGACTGCGCTCATCGCCGCGCGCCGCGCGGGCACCGCCTTCGCGATGATTACGCTGGGCCTGGGCGAACTGGTGGCGGCTGCCGCGTGGGCGTTGCCCGACTGGTTTGGCGGCGAAGCGGGCGTCGCCATCGACCGCGCGAGCGGACCGGCCATCGCGGGCTGGACCTTCGGGCCGCAGCGCGAGGCGTACTGCGTGATCGCGCTCTGGTGTCTCGCGGCGAGCGCGGCGGTCTACGCGATCTCGCGCGCGCCGTACGTGCGCCTTGCCAACGCCGTGCGCGACAACCCGGTGCGCGCCGCGGCGCTCGGCGCGTCGCCTGCGCGCGTGCGGGGCGCGATGATCGTGCTGGCGTCGGCGTTCGCGGGCGTCGCGGGCACGCTCGCGCTCATCAATGTGGAGCTGGCCGCAGCGGAAAGCGTGGGTATGACGCGCTCGGCTGGCGTGCTGATCGCGACGGTGACGGGCGGCACGGCGTCGTTCTTCGGGCCAGTGCTGGGCGCGCTCGTGTGGGTCGGGTTCAGCGTCGGTGTGGCGAGCGTGTCGCGCGCGTGGATGCTTTACGTCGGGCTCTTTTTCATCGTCGTGGTGCTGGCCGCGCCAGACGGGCTGGCGGGTTTCGCGGCGCGTCAGCGCGCGGCGCTTGCGCGGTATGGCTGGCGGCGTTGTCGCGCGTACTGGGCGTCGGCGGCGCTCGCGGCGGCCTGCGGCACGCTCGCGCTCGTGCTGGCGGTGCAGTGGGCCTACGCGCTGCGTTTCGGCGACGACGATGCGAGTGCGTGGTTCGCCGCGCTGTCGCCTGGTGCGTCGCGCGCGCTCGCGGCGGCGATCGTGGTTTTGTCGCTGGCTGCGGCGTGGCTCATGTGGCTTGCACAACGGGCCTGCGCATCGCTCGACGAAGCCAGCAAGGAGCGCCCATGACCGCGCTCGCGCTCGAACTATGCGGCATCGAAAAGCGCTTCGGGGCCACGCGCGTGCTGCGTGGCGTCGATCTCGATGTTCACGCGGGCGAACGCCACGCGCTGATCGGCCCGAACGGCGCGGGCAAGTCCACGCTGTTCAGCCTGATCGCCGGAGAGCGGCGCGCGAGCGCGGGCCGCATCGCGCTGCGCGGCGCGGACGTCACGCGCTTGACCAGCGCCGCGCTCGCCCGGCGCGGTCTGGCGCGCAGCTTCCAGAGCACGAGCGTGTTCGCGAAGCTGTCGGTGCGCGACAACCTGCGCTGCGCGATGCTGGCGTCGCTGGGCGGTGGGGCGGGGCTGACGGCGCGCTGGTTCGGCTCCTCGCGCGCAGCAAAACAGATCGATGCGCGCGCAACCGGATTGCTCGACGCGCTCGATCTCTCTCATGTGGCGAATCACGCGGCGGCGGCGCTCAGCTATGCCCAGCAGCGCGCGCTCGATCTGGGCCTGGCGCTGGCGGGCGGCGCGCACACGCTGCTGCTCGACGAGCCCACGGCAGGCATGAACCGCGCCGAAGCCGCACGCGCCATCGACCTGATCCGCACGATGACAGCGGGCAAAACCGTGCTGCTGATCGAGCACGACATGGACGCCGTGTTCGGTCTTGCCGATCGCGTTTCGGTGCTCGCGCAGGGCCGGGTGATCGCGACCGGCACGCCCGCAGCGATTCGTGCCAATGCCGCCGTGCGCGAAGCGTATTTCGGCACGCCAACTGGCGCTGCGGGAGCATCGGATGAGTGAGGCCAACGCGATGGCACCGCTGCTCGACGTCGTCAATCTGCGCGCGTGGTACGGCGCGAGCCAGGTCCTGCACGGCGTCGATCTGCGCATCGGCGTGGGCGAAGTGGTGGCGCTCGCGGGACGCAACGGCTCGGGGCGCTCGACCTTCGCAAAGGCGCTGATGTCGATGGTAACGACCGAGGGCGTGCGGCGTTTCGCGGGCACCGATCTCGCGTCGCTGCGCACCTTTGAGGTTGCGCGCGCGGGTCTCGGCTACGTGGCGGAGCAGCGCGATATCTTCCCGACCTTGAGCGTCGACGACAACCTGCGCCTGGGCATGACGAAACGCGCCGCGGGCTTCACGCTCGCCGACGCCCACGCGCTTTTCCCGATCCTGCGCGAGCGCCGCGCCGCGCGCGCGGGTGTGCTCTCGGGCGGCGAGCAGCAGATGCTCGCGCTGGCCCGTGCGCTGCTGGGCGCACCAAAGCTCCTGATCGTCGACGAACCCGCCGAGGGCCTGTCCGCGCCGATGGCCGCGCGCGTGGCGGCATGCCTGCACACGCTGCGCGAGCGCGGCGTCGCGATCCTGCTGATCGAGCAGCGGCTTGCGCTCGCGCCGCAACTGGCAGATCGCATCGCGGTGATGGGGCATGGCCGCATCGTGTTCGACGGCACGCCGGGCACGCTCGCGCAACGCGAAGACGTGGTGCGCGACTGGCTGGGGATCGGCTAGGAAGCTAAGCGGCGGGTTGCGCCACGCGAGCGAGCGCCGTCATCGGCCCGATGCGTGCGAGCGCGTCGCGTTGCTGCGCGTCGCGCACGAACAGCGAGCCCGCGAAACCGAGCGCGTTGAGCGAGATCCCTTCGACGCGCTCCGCCGCGCGCGGCACCACCAGCATCCAGCGGCGCGTGACGAGCAGGTTGTAGGGCGCGCCCTGATGCGCGAGACCGTCGATTTCGATGGCGTCGATGCCTGTTGCTTGCAGCAGCGCGCGATAGGTTTTGAGGGCGGTTTGCGCCGCGTCGTCCGCCAATAGATCGAGCCGCGCGAAGCCATGCGCGAATGGCAGCGCGCTGATGCGTGCGCCGCGCTCCGTGACGCTCAGCGAAGCAAACAGCGCTTCGAGCGGCGCAGGCCAACCCGCATCGTCGAGCGGCAACGGCACGGCCTGCAGATGCTTGTGCGGCTGGCTTGCGCCGGCCGCTTCGCCGCCGTTGTAGAAACCCAGCGTATCGCCGCCGCGCAGCGCCACGAGTAGCGCTTCGAAATCGTGGTGGTCGAGCAGCGCGGTCTGCGGCACGAACTGGCGCGTGACGATCAGCAAATGATCGTCGATCACGTTGTACTTGTTGAGCAGCGCGACATGCGTGGGCGAAAGATCGCCCACGCAGAGATCGGGCTCATAAGGCAGAAACGGATTGCGATGCGTGGCATTGACGCCGCTGGCGGTCGAGGCATCGGTGCGGCGCGCGGCCTCCTTGCGCGCGAGGCTGGACACCTGACGTATCGCGAAGCGCACGCCGTCCTGTTCGAGATGCGAGAGCGCGGTTTCAATCGGCTGCAACGCGCCACACGCCAATGCGCGCTGCGTCTGCGCGCGTAGCGCCGGCCAGAGCGTTTGTTCGGTGAGCGGAGTCATTGGCGCTCAAAGGCCCGCTTTGTAGCCGATGGCGCGCAGCAGATCCTTGCGCCAGCGCACGTCATCTTCGGTTTCGACACCCAGCGGCGGCAGCCCGTCCACCACGCCGACGATGCCGCGCCCCTGATCCGTTTGCGCAATCAGCACCTGAGTCGGATTGGCCGTCGCGCAGAAAATACGGCACACCTCGGGCACGGCCTTCACGGCGTTCAGTACGTTCACTGGGAAAAAGCCGTCGCCGAGAAACACGATGAAGCTATGGCCCGCCGCGATACGCATGGCGTTATCGGTGGCCATCTCGACGAGCGCGTCCTGGGTGCCCGAGCGCCGCACGAGCCGCTTGCCCGACGCCTCGCAGAACGCCAGACCGAAGGCGAGGCCCGGCACCGCGCCAAACAGCGCCTCGTGCAGATCCTCGACGGTCTTGATGAAGTGCGACTGGCCGAGAATGAAGTTGGTGTTCTCAGGCTTGACGATGTCTACCGTGGACAGTTGCATGACGAACCTCCCGCAGGCACGGACGATAGCTTCAAGACTAGTACGAAGCGACGGGCCGTCCAAGTCGGGGCTGACGCAATCGGCGCGCCATGAAAAACGGCCGGCGCCCTGAGAGGCAGCCGGCCGGTCTTTCGTGCAGCGCGTCGTGCGTGCGACGCGTCAGACAGCTTTCTTCGCCCGTTTGCCCTCGATATCGGGCAGCAACACCGTGAGGATGCCGATCAGCGGCAGGAACGAGCAGACCTTGTAGACGAAGCCGATGCTGGTGGCATCCGCAAGCTGGCCGAGCACCGCCGCGCCGATCCCGCCCAGACCGAACGCGAAGCCGAAGAACAGGCCCGCGACCATGCCCACCTTGCCCGGAATCAGCTCCTGCGCATACACGAGGATCGCCGAGAACGCCGAAGCCAGCACCACGCCGATGATGATCGTCAGCACGCTGGTCCAGAACAGGTTGGCGTAGGGCAGCAGCAGCGTGAAGGGCGCCACGCCCAGAATCGAACCCCAGATCACGTATTTACGGCCGATACGGTCGCCCACCGGCCCGCCGATGATCGTGCCCGCCGCGACAGCCGCAAGGAACACGAACAGATGCACCTGTGCCGCCTGCACGGGCAGATGGAAACGGTCGATCAGATAGAACGTGAAGTAGCTGTTGATGCTCGCGAGATAGAAGTACTTCGAGAACACCAGCAGCACGAGGATGCTGATGGCCATCGCCACGCGGCCGCGCGAGAGTACGACATGCGGCGCTTCGGCGCGCTTTTTCTTGAGATTCGGATGCGCCTTGTACCAGCGGCCGATCTGCGTGAGCACGACGATCGCGACCAGCGCCGCCGCCGAGAACCACGCGATGCTGCGCTGGCCGTGCGGAATGATGATCGCGGCGGCCAGCAGCGGCCCGAGCGACGAACCCGCGTTGCCGCCCACCTGG
Organism: Paraburkholderia sp.; assembly: GCF_035948235.1. GTDB lineage: Bacteria > Pseudomonadota > Gammaproteobacteria > Burkholderiales > Burkholderiaceae > Paraburkholderia. The sequence goes on from NZ_DASZJJ010000309.1 coordinate 13,935, forward strand.
AAGAGCGATTGCGCCAGACCGTGCTTGCCGCCCGAAGCCATGCGCGCGACGCGTGACGATTCCGGATGGAACACCGACGAGCCGCAGCCGACCAGCGCGGCGGCGACCAGCAGCACGCCAAAGCTCGGCGCTACCGACATCAGCAGCAGACCGCAGAGCGTGAAGCCCATGCCGACGGGTAACGAATACGGCATCGGTTTCTTGTCGGTGTAGACGCCCACCAGCGGCTGCAGCATCGAAGCCGTGATCTGGTAAGTGAGCGTGATGAGGCCGATCTGCGTGAACGACAGCGCGAAGTTGTCCTTGAGCATCGGGTAGATGGCCAGGATCAGCGACTGGATCATGTCGTTGAGCAGATGCGAAAAGCTGATCGCGCCGAGCACGGAGTACACGGTGCGCTGCGCGCCGGACGCGGCAGGCGTGGCGCCTTGCGCACTTTGGGCGGACGCGGGAGCGGCGCCGGTGACGGCGCGCTTGTCGAGACTGGTTTCCATGGTGTCGATAAGCAGAAGAGGCTCACGCGGGCACCGCGTCGCGCAACAGCGGCGCACGTGGCGATGGCGTGACGTTGTCATGTATAGGAGTTATGAAGCGCAGTGTAATGTGTCTCGCTTGAATCGTCCTGACAAATTTTGTCGAGAATCGGACATCTGCAGATGGTTTGATTTTTGCGTCGAGCCGCGACGCCTTGTCGCAGCGGCCCGTCGAGGATTGTCTCGAATTCGCCGGGCTTTATTGATCGCGGATTTTGGCCGGTTATAACCCGGCCCATGCGTGTGCGCGGCGAGGGCCGCACACACATTCGAAGCTACGGGGCCGGAACACGCAGGGTGTGCGCGCGACTAAAGAATGCGCGACGCCGTGCCGTTGACCGGAGTTGAGGCGCTACGCAACACGCATCGATAGTCATCGGATCGATGCGGAGGTGGCGTCCTACAACAATCAGCGCTTTGCAGGAAACCAGACACGCGCCAAAAGCGCCGACTCTGGTCGTCAGCTTTGCATGGAGACCGACGGACGATGAGAGCAATCAAAGAGGCCAGCCTGCACACGAGTTTCGTGCCGGAAGTGGACAGTGGAGCAAGCGCCGCACCGGGTGGCGCGTCACGGGGAAAGAAGTACGGGAAGTCGAGGGAAAGCGGCAAGCTTTCGGTCAAGGCGATGCTTCGCATTGCCTTTGCGGTGGTGCTGATCGGCACACTGGCGATCGGCGCGTTTTCGTTGGCGCAGATCAGCCGGCTTAACGATTCCACCCAGTCGATTTACGAACAGGGCCACGTCGCGAGCCGCGCCGCCGAGGAAGCGCGCGGCCATGTGCTGCGGGCGAGCCGCGCGCAGAAAATGTTGCTCACGGCCACCACGGCCAAAGAGCGCGACGAACTCGGCGACGGCATCGAAAAAGACCTCGCGACGCTTGGCACGGAGATTCAGGCGCTGGGCCAGTACGCGGCCCAATCGGGAGGCGACGCCATCGCGCAACAGAAGCAGTTCGCCGCGGCGGCGCAAACCTGGAGCGGCCATCTGCGCGACTTCGTCACGCTCGTGAAGGCGCAGCCGCTCGATCTTTCGCAGATGAGCTGGCAGGTCGGCACCCAGGACGTCTCGCTGCTGGTCGAAACCGGCAAGCTCGAAACCCTCGTCGATCAGATCGTCGAGCAGCGCGGTGCGGCGGCCAAGGCGACCATCGCGGCGTCGGCGTTCATCTTCAAGTCCTCGTTCGTGATGATCGCCGTGGCGACGGTCGCGCTCTTCGTGCTCGCCTTTGTGGTGAGCGAGTGGGTGGTGCGGCGTCTCGCGCACCAACTCGGCGGCGAGCCTGCGCATGCCAAGGCCATCGCCGCGCGCATCGCCTCGGGCGATCTCGCGCAGCCGGTCAAGGTGCATGCGCGCGACGCCTCCAGCATGCTCGGCGCGCTGCGCGACATGCAGAACGGCCTCTCGACCACGGTCGCGGAAATCGCTGCGAGCGCCGAGGCCATCGCCAGCGCATCGAGCGAGATCTCGACCGGCAATCTCGATCTCTCGCACCGCACCGAAGAGCAGGCCGTCGCGCTCGAACGCACCGCGAGCAGCATGGAGCAATTGACGTCGACGGTGCGCCTGAACGCGGAAAACGCGCAGCAGGCCAGCACGCTGGCGGGCAACGCCTCGCAGATCGCCGAGAAGGGCGGCGCCGTGGTGGGCCGCGTGGTCGCGACGATGAACCAGATTAACGAAAGCGCCAAGAGCATCGCCGACATCATCGGCGTGATCGAGGGCATCGCGTTCCAGACCAATATTCTCGCGCTCAACGCGGCCGTGGAAGCGGCGCGCGCGGGCGAGGAGGGCCGCGGATTTTCAGTGGTCGCGGGCGAAGTGCGCAAT
>NZ_DASZJJ010000310.1:0-41160 GCF_035948235.1 Paraburkholderia sp.
CGCAAACGTTCTCCGTTGAAACTCCTGAACGATTTCCAGGGGTTTAAAGAGCCCGACGTTTCAGCACTGAAACATTTTCTCGAATATCCGCAATTCAAAGCCCGCAGAAAATATCGGGACCCCCGTCGCATCAACGGTTTGCGGGACATGGCACACGTTTCGCTAAATGTCCTCGCACCAGGAGGCAAGCCATGCGACTCATTCCTTCGAACGTCCAGCACAGCGCAGTCAGTCACGCCACCGCTCTGGCGGCCGTGCTGATCCCCGCTGCGCTCCTCGCGGTCGCCCCGTCGGTGTATGCGCAAACCGCAACGGATGCGGCCAGCGCCTCCTTCGTCGTGGCGAGCGTGAACGCCGATGTCGTTCCTGCAACAACCGCAGTCAGCAGCACCCTGATCACGCCGGCAGTTGATTCCGGCGTCCAGGCCGGCATCGAAGCCGGCATGCAGCCGGCCACGCTGAATCTGGGCACCGCAGCCGCCGTGGACCAAAACGCTGCCAGCAATACGGACAACGGCACGAGCGGCGCAAACCTGAGCGCCGCGCCGCTCGCCGCCGATCCGGGCCAAGCCGGCGACGAACCGGTGATCGCCGGCGTCGGCTCGATCGACGACCAGACGCTCTCGCATCAACGCGGCGGCGCGGTCGGCATGTTGATGGTGGCCGCCACCCCGCAACTGATGCGCGGCGGCAACAACGTGACGCTCTGGGACGAAATCGCCCCGCCCGCGCCACTGCCGATTCCGGTGGATAGCGGACAGGCCGCGCAAGGCAACATCGCCAGCTACACCCGCAAGTGAAACAGATTAACGCAGTCAGACACACGCTGTAATCCAGATACAGGACCCGCGCAGAAGGCGGCGCGGTTCGGGAGCGGCGAACGATAGTCGCCGCCCCGAGGGGCAAGACGGAGACCAACATGAATGTTCGCATTACGACGCCAGGCGTGCGCCGGCGTTGCGCGCAGATCGCAGCAGTCCTAAGCGGTGTGTGTGCAACGGCACTCGCAGCAGGCGTCAGCGCGCAGCAGGTGACGAACCCCGGCGACATCATCGTCGAGCGCGACGTCACGCCACGCAGCGCGTTCGCCAGTGTTCCGAAGAGCCAGGACCCGGTACTCGTGCGCGCCACGACGTTCCCGAAGAACTCCTTCGACCCGGCCATGGCCACGCTCGTCAACGATACGGATCTGACCAACGCCCGCGGCAACTCGGGCGTAAACACCAGCGGCGCAATGGCAGGCGAAGCTGCGGGCGTGCAGGCCATCAACCGCATCCTCGTGGGCAACCCGGCAGGCGGCTCGAACAGCGGCCTGGGCGCCGGCGGCAGCGCGACCGCAATGGGCGGTATCGGCAACACGATTTCCAGCACCGTCACCGGTGCACTGGCGCCGCTGACCAGCGCGCTCGGTTCCATCGGAGGAGTGAAATGATTCGTCGTCCCAAACTTCTGGCCACGCTTGCGCTCGCGACCGCTTCCGTTGCGCTCGCAACCGGCGCCCACGCGCAGGCCACCGTCGGCGCCATCGCCGTGATCGCGCCGAACGCCGCGACCTCGACGACCGGCGCGCTGACCGTGAACGAAGCGGCTGGGCTCGACAACGCACAAGGCAACCAGCTGACCATCGCCACGGGCGGATCAGTCGGCAATCTGAATCTGGATGACCAGAGCACCTCGACCCGCGCACGGCTAGGCAACGCCAGCGCGATCATCGGCTCGGGTGCATTCAACAACACGTCGGGCGCCATGATGATCAATCAGGCGGCAGGCGTGGGCAATATCCAGCGTAACAGTGCGCAGATCGGCACTGGGGCGCTCGGAGTGGCGATGCTCTCGGACGGCGAGCTGTCCGCGGTCACCGCTCAGAACGGCAATAAGGCAAACCAGGCAGGCCAGGCAGGCGGCATTCGTGAGGTACGCATCGACGGTGTGACCTTCAGGAATGCAACGGGCCTCGTGCAGGTGAACCAGACGGCCGGTGCCGGTAATGCAACGGCGAACAGTTTTGTGCTCCGTCCCCCGGCGGGCACTCTTTTCTAACTGACCACTCAAGTATCGGAGCGAAACATGAAGCGCACCCTCATCGCAGCGGCAGTCCTCGCAACGGCAGCCACGTCCTCGTTTGCAGCCTCGAACTCGGCCTATCTGTTCAACTACACGGCAGTGGGCGAACAGGTCGGCATCGAAGGCTGGGTCAGCCTGTATGGTTGCGTCGCCGTCTCCAGCACGGCAGGCGCAGTCATCAACAACTCGCAGACGACGCAAGGCGGCACGCTGCTGCCCCAGGCACAGAGCTATGTCACCGGCAACGTGAAGACCACGTATGACAACAACACGTGGAGCGTGACCGGTACGGGCACCAACAGCGTCTACGCCAACTCGTCGTATGCCACGGCTGACCAGTCGGCTTCGTCGCACTCGCAGTCGCACTCGAGCAGCTCCTCGTCGTCGTCGTCGAAGTCCTCGTCGAGCAGCTCGAACTTCTCGAAGACCCTGAACGCCGGCATCTCGGGTGACTACCACGTCGCCACGGATAGCGGCAGCGCCAGCAACTCGTCGTCCACCAGCGCTTCCAGCAACACGGGCAACGCAGCGGTCGCGACGGCATACAACAGCACGGGGAACAACACGTCGACGAAGTCGCAAAGCGGCAGCGGCAACGCCGCAGTGGAAGTGTCGTGGAACCACAGCGGCAATTCGCACAACGGCATGGCCGGCGGCGCCATCGCGGGCAACGAAGCGACGACGCATACGACGACCAACTCGCATAACAACACGGACAACACGTCCGCAGGCGTGGCCTGGACGGCATCCGACAACAAGAGCACGAGCAGCACGTCGCAGAACGCGAACGCCGCCTACGCCGATGGCACGGGCAGCGCAGCACTGTCGGCCTACGTGAACGGCAGCAGCTCGAAGTCGAGCAGCTCGAGCAAGTCGGCCAGCCGCTCGTCCAGCGAATCGAGCAGCGGCCAGAGCGCAAGCGCTCACTCGTATGCAACGGCGACGGAAGCCAGCAAGTCGTGGGGCTATAACGTGAGCGACTCGCTCACCACGGTCAACGAAACGACGACCGGTTCGGTCACGCAGCACTACGACACGCAAGTCGCCGGCACGCTCAACGCCACCACGGGCAGCGACGCAGCAACGGGTGTCACGGGCAACCTGGGCGTGAACATCGCCGAAGGCATCAACAACGCACAGAGCAACAACGTTGCCCTCGCGTCCGTCGATGTCGGCAATGTGTTCGGTAACGCTCAGATCTTCAACACTCAAGCTTCGGGCGGCACCGCCAACGTGAAAAACTTCAACCTGAATGCGTCGGTGGGTGATGGTTCGCTCGCCAGCGTCTCGGGCAACGTGGGCGTGAACGTGGCATCGGGTATCGGCAACGCGCAGAACAACAGCCTCGCCGGCTCTGTGACGACGTCCAGCAACGCAGGCACCGCCAAGACGACGGCGATGGTTGCGACCGACAACAACGTGCAGGACGCGGCGATGAACGCCACGGGCCAGTTCCAGGGCACGGCTAGCCTCGGCGCCGGCGCACTTGCAGGCGCCAGCGGCAACATCGGCGTGAACATTGCCGGCGGTATCGGCAACCTGCAGCACAACGGCATGGCCATCGCGGCAATCAGCAACGGCCACTAAGCAGTCAGCAAGTCGCTGCAAACAGGGCTGTACCTCGACGCACCGGCCGCCGCCACACGCGGCCGGTGCGTGAACCAGAAGCAGGAGACCACCATGTCCGGGCTCGCATCGTCCCCGGCGTCAAGGATGTGTGCTGTCGCGCTGGCGCTCGTCGCCACCGCGGCTTTCGTGCCTGTCCACGCGCAATCGATGATCGACGCAACGCATCTGGTCGGCGTGCCGATCAAGCTGCCGCTGCACTCGATGCGCGATATCCGGTACAGCAGCATCGTCAGCCAGCAATACGACTACAGCTGCGGCGCCGCCGCGCTCGCTACGCTGCTCAAGTATGGCTACGGCATCGACATCCCCGAACCGGAACTGATCCGCCGGATGATGGTGTACTCCACGCCCGAGGTCGTCGTAAAGAACGGCTTCTCCATGCTCGACATGAAGAAGTTCGTCGAAACGATCGGCCTGCGCGGGCGCGGCTTCCGCGTCAACACCGACGCCCTGTATCACCTGCAGATTCCCGTGCTCGTGCTGATGAACATCGATGGCTACGAGCATTTCGTGATCGTCAAGCACGCCGAGAACGGCCGCGTCTTTATCGCGGACCCCGCGCTCGGTAACCGGATCGTGGCCGAAGACGATTTCGCGAAGACCTGGAATGGACTGGTTTTCGCGGTACTCGGCAGACCGTTTCTGGAGGACTCTCCGCTGTTGCAGAACAACGAGTCGCTCGCGCTGAAGCTGCGCGAGAACGCCCTGCTCAACGGCACCGCCGCGACTCCCTTCTTCGAATACGGCCTCGATAAGGCCGTCATGTTCTGAAGTACACAAGAGTCATGAATCGCAACCTCTCACAGACTGGCATCGCTGCAGGTATCTGCGCGCTCGCCTGCGCTTATTCGAACGGTGCGTACGCCGCCGAGAGCCTCGCCGCCACGCAGCCGCCTTTGCCCCTCGCACCCGCATTTCTTTCCGCAGGCGGCGCCGACGCGCACCCCGTGGAAGTCGAAGCCGTCGACGACGACGTGCTCGCCCATCAGACCGGCAAATACGCCGGCAACGACATGATTTCGGGCATGGTCCTGAACGTCATCTCGCAATGGCAGTTGCCCAACGGTGCCACCGCCACGGCCCAGGGCGCGCTCACGGTCGTGCAAAACACGGCCAACCAGCTGAGCGCCAGCGTACAGACCAGCGCCAAGGTCACCGACCCCGTCGCGGGCGGCACGACCACCGCCAACAGCGGCGCCACGCCGAACACGTCGGCCACGGGCGGACAGAACGTGTCGGTCAACGGCGTCTCGCAGGTCACCCAGGTGGCCGGCAACAACAACGTCGGCTCCAATGCCGCGACCATCGACTACGCCAATAGCAGCGGCGGCAGCAGCAACAGCGCACAGATCGCGAGCCTCGCGAACACGCCGAGCGCATCCGCCTCGAACGCCAACGGCACAGTCCGCGCGGGCATTGCCTTCGGCAATAACGGCATCAGTGTCACGTTGCAGACACCCGCCGGCATAGCGACACAGAACATCATGCCGAGCAACACGGCGCAGGCGGGCTCCATCGCTCAGCTGCTCCAGGTCGCGGGCAATAACCAGCAGGTCGCCAACCAGTTGCAACTCAGCCTGCAGACGCAGCAGATGAGCGCGCAAATGATCCGGCAGGCCGGCGTATTACAGGCTCTGCGCAACATCCGCTGACAACCAACCGCCAATCAACGACAAGCCGTCCACCGCCATGGACGGCCATACACCAGAAGGAGACCGAAGCAGGGGGACCAGTACACGCAGGCCGAGGCCCTGCGTGACGTATCGAGGAGGTGAATCGACGTACGCGGGGTACAGGACCAGGGGGTTCGGTCATGCGTGCGATTTCGATCCGGGGGAAGAAAAATGAACACGATATTGAAGACGGCAGCGCCGCATTTTTCGCTGGCCGCGATTCCAGCAGCAGTCCTGCTTTTCACGCTCGCGCAATCCGCCCACGCGCAGGCGCTGCAAGGCCAGTCGCTTGAAGATCGGGTCAACACGCTCATGCGTGTGGTCGACGAGCAGCAACGCCAGATCCAGTCTCTCGAGCGCCAGGTCACCAACCTGGAAATGTCCGAGCGCGGACGCGGCATGCCGGGCGCCGGTGCGCCCGACGCCGCCGCCGGCACAAGCGTCGCCGAGCAACCCGGCGCGGACGGCTTGCCCGTCCCGCTGCCGCCGCTCGCGCAGGCGCTGCCAGGCGCCACCGCGCCGGGCTCGCTCACGGGCACTGCCACCGGCGTGCCGGTGAACCCGCCCTCGCCTGACGCCGGCCCAAGCGGCGCGGCGACCGGCACCTCCGCCGCGAGCGGCCCGCAACAGGGTGCGCCCGTTGGCGTGAACCCCAACAATCCGAATAACCCGACTGTCGGCGAAACGCAGAAGAACGCCGAGCCCGAGCGCACCCAGGCCGAACAGGCCGTCGTGCAGCGCGAGCACGCACCGCTGTTCGACCACAAGCTCACGCTCGACTGGGGTATCAGCGACACCTACTACGACCGGCGCCAGCTGCAGCTTTCCGGCTTCCTCGCGCTCGATGCGATTTTCCTCGGCAACATCAATCTGGGCGAAACCAAGTCGCACCAGATCATGGCCGATCTGGACACGCGGTACGGCCTGACCGACCGCATGAGCATCGACATCGATGTGCCCTACATCTACCGCCACAGCAGCTTCATTGTGGGCGGCGCGGGCGGCTCGGCCAGTTCGCTGTCCGATTCGTCGGTGAATTCGAATGCGATCGGCGACGTCAACTTCGGGATCTACTATCAGTTCCTGAAGGAAACCAACAACATGCCCGACGTGGTGGGCAGCCTGCGCGTGAAGACGCCGACCGGCACCTCGCCGTTCGGCATCAAGGTGCAGCAGATCTCGCAGGACAACACCAACCTCGTCGCACCCTCCAAGCTGCCCACCGGCACCGGCTTCTGGAACGTCACGGCTGGTCTGTCCGTGCTCAAGACCTATGACCCGGTCGTGCTGTTCGGCAGCTTGTCGTACACCTACAACATCTCGCGCTCGTTCTCCGACATCTCGTCGGTCATCGGGCAGACCGAGCCGGCCGAAGTGAAGCTCGGCGACATCATCCAGTTCGGCGGCGGCGTTGCACTCGCCTTCTCGGACAAGGACTCGGCCAGCATCTCCTACACCATGGCCATCGAGCCGCAATCGAAGACCAAGGCGCCCGGCGGCAGCTGGGCCGGCGTGCCGGGCAGCGAAACGACCGCCTCGGTGCTCAACTTCGGGCTCAATCACGTGGTCAACAAGCACCTGACGATCAACGGCGCTGTCTCGGTGGGCCTCACGCCCGATGCGCCGAACTTCGTCGTCGGCGTGCGGTTCCCCTACACCTTCTGATGAATACGAGGTCAATCGTGCGCGAATCCTCACATCTGAGCGCCAACGTGACGTCGTTCGCCGGGGCGGGCCAGCGGCTCGCCGTGGTGGGACAGTCGCCGCTGGCCGCCTTGCAGGCGGACGCGACGGCCGAAGGTACGTCGGGTACGGCAGGTTCTTCATCGGCGCGCAATCTCGATGCGCCCGGCGCCGCCAAGGCGAGCCAGGCCAGCGACGGCCGGCCGATTGCGGACATCGACCGGATGCTGCTGTACGTCGCGCGCACGCCCGACACGCAGCTTGGCGCGTATCTGAAAAGCCGCGGCTGGGAAGTCGCCACGGCCAAGTCCGCGCACGAAGCGACGCGCCTCGTGAAGCAGGAGCCGACCTGCGCCGGCATCATCGATCTGACCGGCTTCGCCACGCGCGATCTGGCCGGGCTCGAAGCCGTGCTGCGGCTGCAACAAGTGGGCTGGATCGCGCTCACCGATGCGCAGCGCCTGACCGATCCGGAAGTGCGCCGCCTGATCCGCCACTACTGCTTCGACTATGTGCATCTGCCGGTCGCGCCCGCGACGCTCGACTATCTCGTTGGCCACGCCTTCGGCATGGTCACGCTGTGCGATCTCGACGACGCCCCCGCGTCGGCGGCAAGCGCGGACGAAGATGAGATGGTGGGCACCTGCGAGGCGATGCAGCAGCTCTTTCGCACGATCCGCAAGGTGGCCAACACGGATGCGTCGGTGTTCATCTCGGGCGAATCGGGCACGGGCAAGGAGTTGACGGCGCTGGCGATCCACGAACGCTCGCCGCGCCGCAAGGCGCCGTTCGTGCCGATCAACTGCGGCGCGATCCCGCACCATCTTCTGCAATCCGAATTATTCGGCTACGAGCGCGGCGCCTTCACGGGCGCGAACCAGCGCAAGATCGGCCGCGTCGAGGCGGCCAACGGCGGCACGCTGTTCCTCGACGAAATCGGCGATCTGCCGCTGGAAAGCCAGGCGAGCCTGCTGCGCTTTTTGCAGGAAGGCAAGATCGAGCGCCTGGGCGGCCACGAGCAGATTCCCGTCGATGTGCGCATCATCGCGGCCACTCACGTCGATCTCGAAGCGGCGATGCGCGATGGACGTTTCCGCGCGGACCTGTTTCACCGCCTGTGCGTGCTGCGCGTGGACGAGCCGCCGCTGCGCGCGCGCGGCAAGGACATTGAGATCCTCGCGCATCACGTGCTGCACAAGTTCAAGATGGACAGCGCGCGCAAGATCCGCGGCTTCACGCCGGACGCCATCGAGGCCATGTACAACTACAACTGGCCCGGCAACGTGCGCGAACTGATCAACCGCGTGCGCCGCGCCATCGTGATGGCCGAAAGCAAGCTGATCTCGGCGGAGGATCTCGACCTCGGCCAGTTCACCGAGCAGCAGACGGTCACGCTCGCGCAGGCGCGCGAGGCGGCGGAGAAACGCGCGATCGAGGCGGCGCTGCTGCGCCACCGCCATCGCCTGACCGAAGCGGCGGCCGATCTGGGGATCTCGCGGGTGACGCTCTATCGCCTGATGGGTTCACACGGCCTGCGCGACGAAAAGACGATTTTCGGCGGGGATGCGGAAAATCAGTCCGAAAGCGCGGCGCAAAGCGAACCGCATCCAGCGGACCCAGCCGACTAAGCCAGGCGCGACGCCGCGGCCCGACGCTGAAGTCGGCCGTGGCAGCGCCTGGGGTTGATGCGGGTCAAAACGCGCCGTCGGGTAGAATCGATGGGATCGACCTTTCAATTCCATCGCAATTCGACCCTCTCCGACCCACTCGATGACGACGCTCACCCTGATCGTCGCTCGCGCCCAGAACGGCGTGATCGGCCGCGACAACGAGCTGCCCTGGCGGCTGCCCGAAGACCTCGCTTTCTTCAAACGCACCACCATGGGCGCGCCCATCGTGATGGGCCGCAAGACCCACGAATCGATCGGCCGCGCGCTGCCCGGACGGCGCAACATCGTCGTCACGCGCGATGCCGGCAAGCGCTTTCCCGGCTGCGATACGGTCACGAGCCTGGAAGCGGCGCTCGCGCTCGCGGGCGAGGACCAGGCGCCCGAAGCCTTCCTGATCGGCGGCGCGCAGCTTTACGCCGAAGGCATCGCGCTCGCGCAGAAACTGATCGTCACGGAAATCGCCGCCGATTTTGAAGGCGATGCGTTTTTCCCCGCGCCGGACGCGGCAATCTGGCATGAGACGGCACGCGAGACGCTGCACGCGAATGCGCCGAACACCTTCGATTTCGCCTTTGTGACTTACGAACGGCGGGATTAAGGCGCGGCTGCGGCGGCTTTGCCGCCGCTCAAAACAAAACGGCACGCCAAGGCGTGCCGTTCGCATTTCCAGCGGGCGTAACACCCGCGCCGCTTACTGCCCCGCCACCGTCATGCGCTCGATCAGCACCGAGCCCGTCTGACGCGTGCCGCGCGCGAGCGTATCCGCGCCCACCGCGACGATGTGGTGGAACATCTCCTGCAGCGTGGACGCCACCGTGATTTCCTCGACCGGATACTGGATCTTGCCGTTCTCGACCCAGAAGCCCGACGCGCCGCGCGAATAATCGCCCGTCACGAAGTTCACGCCCTGCCCCATCAGCTCGGTCAGCAGCAAGCCCGTGCCCAGCTTCTTGAGCATCGCTTCGAAGTCGTCTTCGGGCCGCGTGAGCGAGCTTTCCAGGCGCAGGTTGTGCGAGCCGCCCGCGTTGCCGGTCGTCTGCATGCCGAGCTTGCGCGCCGAGTACGACGACAGAAAATAGCCCTGCACCACACCGTCCTTGACCACTTCGCGACGTTGCGTGTGCACGCCTTCTTCGTCGAACGGCGCGCTGCCCGCCGCACGCGGCACGTGCGGATCTTCGACGATCTGGATGTGCGGCGCGAACACCGGCTTGCCCAGGCTATCGACCAGGAACGACGTCTTGCGATACAGCGCGCCGCCGCTCGTGGCCTGCACGAACGCGCCGAGGATCCCGGCCGCCAGTGGCGCTTCGAACAGGACCGGCACCTTGCGCGTATCGAGTCCGCGCGCGTTCAGGCGCGACAGCGCGCGTTCGGCGGCGTAGCGGCCTACGGCTTCGGGCGAGGCCAGTTCGTCCGCGTTGCGCCGCGAGGTGTACCAGTCGTCGCGCTGCATGCTGCGCCCGCTGCCCGCGATGGGCGCGCAGGCGACGTAATGACGCGAATACGGATAGCCGTGCATGAAGCCGCTGGAGGTGGCCAGCACGAACTGCGAGTGCTGCGCGGACACGCTCGCGCCTTCGGAGTTGGTCACGCGGCGGTCGGTGGCGAACGCGGCGTCTTCGGCGCGGCGCGCGATTTCGACGGCTTCGTCGGCCGTGACGCTCCACGGATGGTAGAGATCGAGGTCGCGCGGCGCGGTTTCCAGCAGCTCGCGCTCGGCGAGTCCCGCGCAGTCGTCGTCGGCGGTGAAGCGCGCGATGTTGTAGGCGGCCGCCACGGTGTCCTTGAGCGCCTGCGCGGAAAAGTCCGAGGTGCTCGCGTTGCCGCGCTTGTTGCCGATGTAGACGGTCACGCCGACCATCTTGTCGCGGTTGTGCTCGATGGTTTCGACTTCACCGCGCCGCACTGACACCGAAAGACCATCGCCTTCGGAGATCTCGGTCGCGGCGTCGCTCGCGCCGAGCGCCTTCGCGTGGCGGAGGATGTCCGACGCGATCTCCTTCAGTTCGTCCTGGGTGTGCGGAAAAAAACGCTGCCGGGCTTCGATGTCTGCTGCCATTGTCGTTACGGTCCGGTATTGGGCCGGTGCGGCCCGCTTGTCGTGTGTCGGAGGTGTCGCGTGATGCGTCGCGCGCGTGCCCGCTTTGCTGATGCCACTGCGTACACGTAGCGCCGTTACGTCAGACGCGTTTCGCGATCATAGCAAGGACTGCGCGCGCACACCGAGGCCAGGCGTGTCGCAACGCCGCATCGCGCACGCGCTCCGGGAACGCGGCCGCGGCCATCGAGTCCGATCGGCTCGCGCGCGCACGTTACAATATGCGTCATGAAACGCAAAACCCGCATTCAACCCATGAACGACGCTGTCGCCGAAGTCGACGACAACGGTTACGATCGCCCGAGCAAATCGCAGCTCAAGCGCGAGATGGAAGCCCTGCAAGTGCTGGGCGTGACGCTCGTCGAGCTGCCCAAGGACGCCCTCAAGCGCATGCCGATGACGGAAGACCTCTCGGACGCCGTCCACGAGGCCCGCCGCATCACCGACCACGAAGGCCGTCGCCGCCAGCTCCAGTATGTGGGCCGCATGATGCGCGGCCTCACCGAAACCGAAGTCGCCGCGCTGCGCAAGGCGATGGAGGAGCATAAGGGCGTGAACAAGGCCGCTACGGCACGCCTGCACTGGATCGAGCGCACACGCGAAAAGCTGCTGGCCGACGACGAGGCGCTCACCGCCTTTATCCGCGACTATCCGGCCGCCGACCCGCAGGAAGGCCGCACGCTGATCCGCAACGCCCGCCGCGAGCAGCAGCAGGCCAAGCCGCCCAAATACTTCCGCGAGCTGTTCCAGTGGATCAAGGACGTGAGCCGCCAGGGCAACGAGGAAGCGGATGACGCCGACCACGATGCCGGCGAGGACCGCGAAGATGACCAAACCTGAGCGCAGCCACCCTGACGAACTCGTGATCGGCCTCGTGTCGGTCAGCGACCGCGCAACTGCGGGCGTCTACGAGGACAAGGGCATTCCGTCATTGATGGAATGGCTCGGCGCCGTGCTCAAGTCGCCGTGGCGCGCCGAAACGCGCCTGATCCACGACGACGCGGCCACCATTTCGGCGACGCTCACGGCGCTCGTCGACGGTCTGGGCTGCGATCTGGTGCTGACCACGGGCGGCACCGGCCCGGCGCGCCGCGACGTCACGCCCGAGGCGACGCTGGCCGTGGCGACGAAGGAAATGCCAGGTTTCGGCGAGCAGATGCGCCAGATCAGCCTGAATTTCGTGCCGACGGCGATCCTTTCGCGCCAGGTCGCCGTGATCCGCGAAACCGAGGACCACGCGGCGCTCATCATCAACCTGCCCGGCCAGCCCAAGTCGATCAAGGAGACGCTGGAAGGCCTGCGCGACGAGAGCGGCAAGGCGAAGGTGCCCGGCATTTTCGCGGCGGTGCCCTACTGCATCGATCTGATCGGCGGTCCGTATATCGAAACCGATCCGGCCATCGTGGCGGCGTTCCGGCCGAAAAACGCCCAGCGGCCGCCGCGCGCGTAAAGCGCTGAGCCTTTGAGCCAAAAAGCAGAACGGCGCCCAAAGGCGCCGTTTTTCATCGCAAGCGGTGAGTTTTACTTCGCCTCGCCGCCCGCAGCCGCATCCGTCGCACCGCCAACCGGCACCGACGGAATCAGGAAATGCTTGCGGTAGTACTTGAGTTCGTCGATCGACTCGTGGATGTCGGCCAGCGCCGTGTGCATCGCGCGCTTCTGGAAACCCTTGTAAATGGCGGGCTGCCAGCGGCGGCACAGTTCCTTGAGCGTGCTCACGTCGAGATTGCGGTAATGGAAGAAGCGTTCGAGCGTGGGCATCCAGCGCGCCATGAAACGGCGGTCCTGGCAGATCGAGTTGCCGCACATCGGCGACTTGCCGGGCGGCACGTATTGCGCGAGGAAGGCCAGGATCTGCTCGGTAGCGCTTTCTTCGGTGACGGTGGAGGCGCGCACGCGCTCGGTCAGACCCGAGCGGCCGTGCGTGTTGCGGTTCCACTCGTCCATGCGGTCGAGCACCGACTCCGGTTGATGGATCGCCAGCACCGGCCCTTCGATCATCTTGTCGAGCGTCGAGTTGGTCACCACCACGGCGATTTCGATGATGCGATCGTTATCGGGGTCGAGACCCGTCATCTCCATGTCGAGCCAGATCAGGTTCATGTCGGTGCGCTCCATCGCCGGAGTCGCCTGGCCCGCCGGATCGGCAGAAGTGATGTCTGTCATGAATGTCGCCTGAAACGGTAAGAAGGCGGCGCGCATTGGCGACCCTGCGCCGCGTACGCTGTTCGCCGGGATGCCATGAGCGGGCCGCCAAGAACATATAATTGTCGCATAGATACCACGGACCTCCCGGATGCCTACCTTGTCCCCCCCGATGTCCCCAGCGCTGAGCTTCAGCGCGCTTTTCGTGCTCGCCGTCGTGGCGATGGTCGCGACCAAACTGTGGCTGGCCTCGCGTCAGACGCGCTTCGTCGCGGCCCATCGCGATGCGGTGCCTGCGCAGTTCGCGGCCACCATTCCCCTCACGGCACACCAGCGCGCCGCCGACTACACCGTCGCGCGCACGCGCCTGGGCATGGTCGAGATCGTGCTGTCCGCCGTCGTGCTGATCGCGCTGACGCTGCTCGGCGGCGTGCAGGCGCTCGATCTGGGCGTCTCCGACCTGCTCGGACGCGGCTACGTCGGCCAGATCGCGCTGATTGGCGCAGTGCTCGCGGTGAGCGGCATCATCGAATTGCCGCTCGATTACTATCGCCAGTTCGTGGTCGAGGAGCGTTTTGGCTTCAATCGCATGACCAAACGTATCTTTTTCATGGACCGCCTCAAGGGGCTCGTGATCGGCGCGGCGTTCGGCATTCCGCTGCTGTTCGTCGTGCTGTGGCTCATGAAGCAGGCCGGCGGCCTCTGGTGGCTGTGGACGTGGGTGGTCTGGGTCGGCTTCCAGATGCTCGTGCTGGTGCTCTACCCCACCTTCATCGCGCCGCTCTTCAACAAGTTCGAGCCGCTCAAGGACGAAGCGCTGCGCTCGCGCATCGAAGCGCTGATGCAGCGCTGCGGCTTCGCTGCCAAGGGTTTATTCGTGATGGACGGCAGCCGCCGCTCGGCGCACGGCAACGCCTATTTCACGGGCTTTGGCGCGGCCAAGCGCATCGTGTTCTTCGACACGCTGCTCGCGCGCCTCTCGGGCAGCGAGATCGAAGCGGTGCTTGCCCACGAACTCGGCCACTTCAAGCGCCGCCACGTCATCAAGCGCATGGTCGTCACCTTCCTCATCAGCCTCGTGCTGCTCGGGCTACTGGGCTGGCTCACGCAGCGCGTGTGGTTCTACGAGGGCCTCGGCGTGCGTCCGTCGCTGCTCGGCGGCAACGAAGGGCTCGCGCTGGTGCTGTTCTTCCTCGCGGTGCCGGTGTTCCTGTTCTTCATCACGCCGCTGAACAGCCTCAGCTCGCGCAAGCATGAGTTCGAAGCCGATGCCTTCGCCGCCACGCAGACCGACGCGCAGCAGCTCGTCAACGCGCTGGTGAAGCTGTATGAGGACAACGCCTCGACGCTCACGCCCGACCCGCTTTACACCGCGTTCTACTACTCGCATCCGCCGGCTTCGCAGCGGATCGACAAACTGCTCGCGCACGCATGAACCGGCGCGCATCGAAAGCCGCCGGCGGGGCTGCACCCGCTCGCGCCGAAGCTGCGACGCTGCATGGCGTCGTGATCGCCGCGCATGGCCGCCACTACCTCGTCGCGCCGGACGACGGCGGCGCGCCGCTGCAGTGCTTCCCGCGTGGCAAGAAGAGCGAAGTCGCGGTGGGCGACCGCGTCGACTATCAATCGACTTCGGCGGATCAGGGCGTGATCGTCGCGATCGGCGAGCGGCGCAACCTGCTCTATCGCTCCGACCAGTTCAAGTCGAAGCTCTTCGCGGCGAATCTCGACCAGTTGCTGATCGTGCTCGCCACCGAGCCGCACTTCAGCGAGGATCTGCTCGGGCGCGCGCTCGTCGCCGCCGAAGCCAACAATCTGAAGCCCATCATCCTGCTCAACAAGATCGACCTGGAAGCCGTGCTGCCGCTCGCGCGCCAGCGGCTGGAGCGCTATCGGGAGCTGGGCTATACGGTGCTGGAAGTGTCGGAGAAGAAGCATCCGGAAGAGGCGCACGCGATTCTTTCCGCGCATCTTCAGGGCCATCAGACGATCCTGCTGGGGCAATCGGGCATGGGCAAATCGACGCTCGTGAATCTGCTGATCCCCGACGCCGAAGCCGCCACGCGCGAGATCTCCACGGCGCTCAACAGCGGCCGCCATACGACCACGTTCACGCGGCTCTACAAGCTGCCGAAAACGGGCGACGAAGGCAACGAAGGTGGCCAAAGCGGCGGCGCGCTGATCGATTCGCCGGGCTTCCAGGAGTTCGGCCTCTATCACCTCACCGAAGGCACGCTCGAGCGCGCCTTCCCCGAGTTCCGGCCGCTGCTCGCGCATTGCCGCTTCTACAACTGCCATCATCTGCACGAGCCGGGCTGCGCGGTGCTCGAAGCGGTCGAGGACGGCCGCGTCGCGCCCGAGCGTCACGAACTCTACGCGCAACTCGTGCACGAAATCAGCCAGGTCGTGCGCTGACGCGCGCCTTCGCGAAAGCCCATGCTCAAGCTCGTGCGCGCGCCCAATGTGGTCATCGCCCAGCACTGGATGAACATCCTGGCCACGGCGGGCGTGCCCTGCGAGTTGCACAACCGTTATCTGAGCGGCGCGATGGGCGAGATTCCGGCCGAGCAATGCGCGCCCGAAATCTGGCTCGTCGACGATCGCGACGAGACGCTCGCGCGCCGCTTGATCGCCGACGCGACGCAGGGCCCCAAGCCCGGCACGCCTTCATGGCGCTGTCCTCAGTGCGGCGAGACGCTGGAGCCGCAGTTCACCGTCTGCTGGCAATGCGGGCGCGAGCGCGATCCGCGCGACGATTGACTCTCCCGCTGCAAATGCAAACGGCCCGCTCGAAGCGGGCCGTTTTCGTATGCAAAGCGAGCTAGCGGGCGTTCTGGCCGCTCAAACCCACAAGGCGATCGTCAGCATCAGCAGCAGGATCATCCACAGGATCACGGCGCGCCAGACGAGGCCCACGGCCGATTGCAGCGTGCGCGGCGTGCAGTCGTCGCCGACGGTGTAAGGACCGCCGTCGCCCGGCTGCGCCAGCACATCGACGCTCGACTGTTCGGCCAGCGGACCCGAGAGGCGCGCACCCAGCGCGCCGCTGCCGGCGGCCAGCAGCACGCCCTCGTTGGTATCGGGCCACTGGTTGGCGTGATTGCGCCAGGCGTAGATCGCATCCTCGAAATTGCCGACGATGGCGAAACCCAGCGAGGTGAGACGCGCCGGAATCCAGTCGATCACGAAGAATACGTGCTGCGAGAAGTTCGAGAAGGCTTCGGTGCGGTCTTCGGCGGGACGCGCCCACTCGCGCGCGAGGTATTCCGACAGGCGATACAGCACCGCGCCGGCCGGCCCGATCGGCACGAGAAACCAGAAGAACACGCCGAACACATGACGATGCGAGGCCACCACGGCATGAATGAGCGTGTGGCGCACGATCTCGCTCACGGGCATGTCCACGGCGTCGATGCCGGTCCATTCGGTGAGGATTTCACGGGCGCGCGGCACGTCGTCGTTGTTCAGCGCGAGGTGAATATCGGTGAAATAGTGGCTGAACTGGCGAAACCCCAGCGTGAAGTACACCACCACCACGTTCCAGAGGAACGCCAGCACGAAGCTGATGTGATAGAGCACGTAGTAGACCAGCGCCGTGGCCACCGTCCAGGGCAGCACCACCACCAGCCAGGCGATCAGGCCATGCTTCTGCTTGCCCGCGTCGAAGCCGTGCGCGGCCCATTCCGCATTGAGGCGCACCAGCGCCATCACCGGATTATTCGGCGAAAGCGCCCGCACCTGTTCGATGACGAGAGCCAGCAATACGGAGAAGAAGGTCATGCGACGCGCCGTGCAAGTCGGGTTGCAAAAGAGGTTTCAGGGGCTTTCAGAAAATTGTTGCAACGATATCACAGGGCCAGATGTACCTGAGCGTCTGGCGGCAAAGACACAACAGCCATGCAAGTTTGCGTCGCGAATCGGCAAGAAGGTGCCGTCTCAGGCGAGCAGGAAGCGATAGAAGTTGCGCAGCATGCCGGCGGTCGCGCCCCAGATGAAATGCGAGGTGCCGACGGTCCCGGCCTGCAGCCCCTGCTGCGGATAAGGCATGGCGAAAAAACGGCGTTCGCCGCCTTCCCAGCGGAACACGCGGATCTCATGATTCGCGGCGTTCATCAGAAAGCTCAGCGGTACTTCGAAGATGCTGGCCACTTCGAGCGAATCGGCGGCCAGCGAAAACGGCTCGTGAACGAGGCCCACCACCGGCGTCACGCGAAAGCCCGTGCCGGTCAGATACTCGGGCAGCGCGCCCAGGACTTCCACCCGCGCCGGATCGAGATCGATTTCCTCGTGCGCCTCGCGCAGCGCGGCGGCGACCGGCGTGGGATCGGACGGTTCGCGGCTGCCGCCGGGAAAGCTCACCTGCCCCGCGTGGTTGCTGAGGTGGTCGGCGCGCTGTGTGAGCAGCACCGAAAGACCCGACGCGCGAATCACCAGCGGGATCAGCACGGCGGCTTCACGCGGGTCGCGGATGTCAGTGACGCGGGACTCCTGTGGCTCCGGGTCCCAGGGCAGACGTTGTTCGAAGCGCGCGCGCAGGCCATCGGGCGTGAGGAGGCCGGCGGCGACCTTCGGCAGATCGGCGCCAGTCGATTCTATCGGCAGGCTTTCGGGTTCAAATACTGGACGGATCAACGGCTGACTCGGGGTTCGGGCACATCTGAATATTTTGCGGCCAAAAAGAAAAAAGCACCCCGGAGGGTGCTTCTTTCTTACAGCTTTTACGCCTGCTCGGCAGCCGGAGCAGCTGCGCGGTCTTTCGACACCAGCTTTTCCTTGATGCGAGCCTTCTTGCCCGACAGGTTGCGCAGGTAGTAGAGCTTCGCGCGACGCACGTCGCCGCGGCGCTTCACCACGATGCTGGCCAGCAGCGGCGAGTACGTCTGGAACGTACGCTCGACGCCTTCGCCCGACGAGATCTTGCGAACGATGAACGCCGAGTTCAGACCGCGGTTACGCTTTGCGATCACGACGCCTTCGTATGCCTGAACACGCTTACGCGTGCCTTCGACCACGTTCACATTGACGATCACCGTATCGCCAGGAGCGAATTCGGGGATGGTCTTCTCGCCCAGCACGCGCTGGATCTCTTCCTGCTCGAGTTTTGCAATCAGATTCATGGATTGACTCCGTAAGCCATCTTGTCGGCGTTCGTACCCGTTGCTGGAAATTCCGGCAACTACGGCCCCGATAGAGGATGGATTCACAACTGGCACCGTTCACGCATGAAGCGGCGCCGCCTTGGGCGCCTCGCGCCCTGCACGCCCGAAGCCTTACGCTTCGTTCGCGCTTTTCGCGAGACTAGTCAGCCATGCCTCGTCGGCACGGCTCAACATCTTGTTCTTGCGGGCCCGAGCAATCAGATCGGGCCGTTTTTGCCACGTGTTGCGCAGCGCTTCGCGGCGACGCCATAGCTCGATTTCCGCATGATGGCCGCCGAGCAGCACATCGGGCACCCGCACGCCGTCGTATTCCTCCGGCCGCGTGTAATGCGGGCAGTCGAGCAGACCGTCCACGAAACTGTCCTGCACCGCCGAGAGCGCGTCGTTCAACACGCCCGGCAGCAACCGCACCACGGCATCCATCAGCGCCATCGCCGGCAATTCGCCACCCGAGAGCACGAAGTCGCCGAGGCTGACTTCCTCGTCCACGCAACGGTCGACCAGACGCTGGTCGATCGCTTCGTAACGGCCGCACAGGATCACGAAACCGGGTTCCTGCGCGAACTGCACGGCGCGCTCGTGCGTGAGCGGCTTGCCTTGCGGCGACATCAGCAGCACACGCGGTTTAGCGACGCCCTGCTCCGCCTGCGCAGCCTTCGCCGCGCCGATCGCCGCTTCCAGCGGCTTGGCCAGCATGACCATGCCGGGCCCGCCGCCATAAGGACGATCGTCGATGGTGCGGTAGTTGTCGGTCGTGAAATCGCGCGGATTCCACGTACGCAACGTGTAACGCTGCTGCTTGGCCGCCCGGCTGGTGATGCCCCAATCGGTGATCGAACGGAACATCTCGGGGAAGAGCGTAACGACATCGAACTGCATCGCTCTCTCCGTTCAGCGAATCAGCACAGCAGGTTCAGTAATCGGCTTCCCAGTCGACGACGATGCGTTTCGCCGCCAGGTCCACCGTCTTCACAAACACGCCGACGAACGGAATCAACCGCTCGCCGGTGGTGGGCTTGCCGTCCTTGCCCGTTTCCGGGAACTCGATGCGCAACACCGACTGCGCACCGTTGTCGATCAGGTCGGCGACCTTGCCCAGCTCGACGCCCGCCTCATTGGCAACATCGAGACCGATCAGGTCAACCCAGTAATACTCGTCCGCTTCCGGTGCCGGAAAATCGGCACGGCTCACGTAGACGCGCGCGCCGCGCAGCAGCAGCGCAGTGTCACGATCAGCGACGCCACCCAGTTGCCCGACGACAGAATCGCCGTGCACCTTGGCGCTTACGCGGACCGCGGAATGACGTTCGGGCTGTTCGCGGCCCTTGAGGAGCCACCAGCGCTTTGCCGCCAGCAAGGCTTTGCCGCCTTGCGCGTGCGGCGCGATCTTCAGCCCGCCCTTGAGGCCATAGGCTTCGATCACAGCACCGACTTCGATCAGATCGGCCGGCCAGCTTGCCGGCGTTTC
Organism: Paraburkholderia sp.; assembly: GCF_035948235.1. Classification (GTDB taxonomy): domain Bacteria; phylum Pseudomonadota; class Gammaproteobacteria; order Burkholderiales; family Burkholderiaceae; genus Paraburkholderia. Next base: position 19,593 of record NZ_DASZJJ010000310.1, read on the forward strand.
AGCGCGCAGGCCTTCGGCCGTAGCCTCTGCCCTGGGCGCGCTTTCGCGCACTGGCGCTTTACGCGCGGACGGCACGAACGCACCGAAGGTCGGTGCGGAACGTGCCGGGCGCCCGCCAGCCTTGCCACTGTCCTGCGGCGTCGCTTCGCCCGTAGCCTTGGCGTCCGCTTTCGCGTCCCTGATTACAGGCATGGACAAACCTCGCAGTCAGCTTGAATTCGCACACGCGGCTTATGAAACCCAGCCTGCGCGCACGGGGTAAAACACGTCAAAGACTTAGGCAGCCGGTTGAGCTGCAGCCTTTTGCGCTTCCTTCACGAGGCGCTCGACAGCCGGCGACATTTGCGCGCCGTTTTCCTGCCAGTACGTCACGCGATCTTGAGCGATGCGCAGCGTTTCACCCTTGGTAGCGACCGGGTTGTAGAAGCCCACGCGCTCGATGAAACGGCCGTCGCGACGGTTACGCGAATCGGTTGCGACGATGTTGTAGAACGGGCGCTTCTTCGAGCCGCCGCGTGCCAGACGGATGATAACCATACTAGAATCCTTGAAAACCGGGGGTTCGGGACTACTGAAACATGCGATTATAGCCCGAAACCAATGGCATAACAAACACTTAACTGAAAACCGCGCAGCTCAACCAGAAAGGCCGCAGCAAAGCGGCAAGGAAGGCGACGATGCAAGGCGATCGAACATCGGCTCAGAGGCGCGGCGTGCGCGCCTGCCGGGTAGCGGCGCAGCGGTTGCTGGCGCGGGCCCGGATGGCCTTCGGGACAATCTTCGGGCGAGGCCGCCACCGGTTTTTCGCGCCGTCAGCGGATACGCCCCTCAATTGCGCGGGGTGTGGCGCCGGCGCATCGCATACAGCGGTCGTGCGCGGCGTGGGGCGGATTGTACGCGACATCGTCGCGGCGCAGGTCGTCGGCGTCGTGTTCGGTGCAACGCTCGCCCACGCCGCGCTGCCCATCGAGCGCATCAAGCTGCCGCCCGGCTTCCATATCGAGATACTTAGCGACGACGTGCCCGCCGCACGCGAAATGGCGCTCTCGCCCAAAGGGATTCTGTACGTGGGCAGCATGGAGGGCAGCGTCTACGCGCTCGAACTGCGCGACGGCAAAGCCATGAAACGCCATGTGGTGGCGAGCGGCCTCAACATGCCAGTCGGCGTGGCGTGGCGCGACGGTGCGCTCTATATATCCGCCGTGTCGTCGATCGTGCGGCTCGACGCCATCGATACGCATCTGGACGATCCTCCCAAACCGGCCGTCGTTACTGACCAGTTGCCCAGCGAGCGCCATCACGGCTGGAAGTTCATCGCCTTCGGTCCGGACGGCAAGCTCTACGTGCCCCAGGGCGCGCCCTGCAACGTCTGCCTGCCCGCGAACGACCCGCAGCGCACGCATTACGCCATGATCGGCCGCATGGACCCCGACGGCTCCCACTACGAGACCATCGCGCGCGGCGTGCGCAACACGGTGGGCTTTGCGTGGCATCCGCAGACGCACGAACTGTGGTTCACGGACAACGGCCGCGACATGCTCGGCGACGATATCCCCGACGACAAGCTCAACCGGCTCGCGCATGTGGGCGAAGACTTCGGCTTTCCTTATTGTCACGGCGGCAATGTGAGCGACCCCGAATACGGCAAGGATCACCCGTGCAGGGGCTTCACACCGCCGGTCGAGAAGCTGGGCGCGCATGTCGCGTCGCTCGGCATGCGTTTCTATACCGGCGCGATGTTCCCGGCGGCGTATCGCAATAGCATCTTTATCGCCGAACATGGCTCGTGGAACCGCAGCCGCAAGGTGGGCTACCGCGTCGTGCGCGTCACGGCCGATGCCAACGGCGCGAACGCGCATCAGGAAGTGTTCGCGCAGGGTTGGCTCAATGCCGACGACACCCAGTGGGGCCGCCCCGCCGACGTGCTGCCGCTGCCGGACGGCTCACTGCTTATCAGCGACGACTACGCGGGCGCGATCTATCGCGTGACTTACGCGCAGCCATAGACGTTGCAGCGGTTCCGGACATAAGGCGCAGCACCTGCTGAAGCGGGAGCGTGGCACGTACAATGGGCCGCGGGCCGAGACAGCCCGCGTGTCGTTTGCTCGTTGATTGACGTATTGCCCGACCACTCCGCCAGCCCATGTCCAAGCAGAATAATCCCGCACGCTTTCGCAACAAGACCCTCACCGCCGCCCTCGCCTTTCTTCTCGGCAGCCTTGGCGCTCACCGCTTCTATCTGTATGGCCCGCGCGATGCGTGGGGCTGGGCCCACATCGCCGCTACGCTGCTCGGTATTCCGGGCGTGATGCTGCTCATTGCCACTGAACGTGCATCGATCGCCGGCTGGGTCCTTGCCGTGATCGGTGCGGTTTCGGTGCTGTCGGCGTTTCTGGCTGCGATCGTCTACGGCCTGCGCCCCGACGATAAATGGGACGCGCAGTTCAACGCCGCTTTCACGGGCACGCGCGTGAGCGGCTCGGGCTGGACCGTGATCTTCGTGGTGATCTTCTCTCTGCTGATCGGTGCCTTCCTGCTGATGACGGGACTCGCGCTGTCGTTCCAGACGTATTTCGAATCGCAGGTCGAAGCGGCCAAAGCGCTCTCGCAATAAAGCCGGGCCGTTCTAGAACAGATCGAGCTGCGGCTTGTCCCGCACGGTTTTCTCGCGCACGAACTCCGACATATCCAGAATGCCGTGGCGCCGCTCGTTAAGCCCGAGGCGCTTCACGGCCTGGTGAAAGCGCTGCTTGAGCAGGTCGGCCCATAGGCCCGTGCCCTTCATGCGCTGCGAGAACTCCGACTCGTAATCCTTGCCGCCGCGCATGTCGCGCACGCGGCTCATCACGCGCGCCGCACGCTGCGGGAAATGCGCCTCCAGCCAGCCCTGAAACAGCGGCGAAACCTCCCACGGCAAACGCAGCACGATATAGCTCGCGCTCGTCGCTCCGGCTTCGGCGCAGGCTTCGAGCACGCGTTCCATGTCCGGCTCGGTCACGAAGGGAATCACCGGCGCGATGCTCACGCCCACGGGAATGCCCGCCTGGGCGAGCGTGCGGATGGTGCGCAGACGCCGTGCGGGCGTGGCCGCGCGCGGCTCCAGCGTGCGCGCGATATCCGCGTCGAGTGTGGTGATGGTGATCGCGGCCATGAACTGGCGACGCTGCGCCATCGGCGCGAGCAGGTCGATGTCGCGCTCGATCAGCGACGACTTGGTGATGGCCGCGAACGGATGCTGACGCTGCGCCAGCACCTCGATCACGCGGCGCGTGAGACGCAGATCGCGCTCGATGGGCTGCCAGGCGTCCGTGTTCACGCCGAGCGCGATCGGCTCCGGCTCGTAGGACGGCTTTGAGAGTTCGCGCACAAGTAGTTCCGGCGCGTTGATCTTCGCGTACAGACGGCTTTCGAAATCGAGCCCTGGCGAGAGACCGAGATAGCTGTGCGTGGGCCTCGCGAAACAGTAAATGCAGCCGTGTTCGCAGCCGCGATACGGATTGAGCGAAACGTTGAACGGGATATCGGGCGACTGGTTGCGCGTGAGAATGCTCTTCGCGCGCTCCTCGAAAACCTGAGTGCGGAGGATGTCGGCTTGAGCCGCTTCATAGCCCTCGTCATGCGCCTCGCCTTCTTCCGATGGCGCCTGCTGCCAGCCATCGTCGAAGGCTTCGCGCTGATCGACTTCGTAGCGGCCCTGCAGGTTCGTGACCGCGCCGCGCCCCTTGCGCGGCGCAGGCGGGGCGACGGGATACCACGTTTCGGAGTCGGGCTCGCGCTCGCGTGCGGTTTCGCTCGCGCGCCTGGAGTGTGGGTCGTTCACGGCTCAATGCAAAAAAGCGTCTCGATACTGTACAAATATACAGTATCGAGACGCTTTGTCGAGCGCGAAAAACGGGGCCGCAGACTCTATCGCTGCTACTCGCCCACGGCGATCGTCAGCGATTCCTTGATCTCTTCCATCACCACATAGCTCTTCGACTGCACGGCACCCGGCAGTTGCAGCAGGATGTCGCCGAGCAGTTTGCGGTAGTCGGCCATCTCGCCAATGCGCGCCTTGATCAGATAATCGAAATCGCCCGAGACCAGATGGCATTCGAGCACTTCGGGAATCTTCTGCACCTCGCGGCGGAACTGGTCGAACATGTTGCCGCTCTTGTGGTCGAGCGTGATCTCCACGAACACCAGCAACGCCGCGCCCAGCACGTTGGGATTCACGCGCGCGTAGTAGCCGGTGATGACGCCATCGCGCTCCATGCGTTTGACCCGTTCGATGCAGGGCGTGACCGACAACCCCACCTGCTCTGCGAGGTCCTTCATGGCCATGCGGCCATCCTCCTGGAGCAGTTTCAGGATGCGGTGATCGAGCCGGTCGAGCGCACGGACCGGCTGACGCTGCGTTCTCATGTCTTTTTCCTGAAAATCTGAAAAATACGATAACAAAATCTAGACGTAGAACAATAGCATAGTCGATATCACTGGCTACCCCCGATTTTTCATGCCTTGTGCGCTGCACACGCCTCAAACAGGCGTATCCGGCCCGGCAAAACGGCGTAGCCCCAAACAAATCTAACTGGTGGAGCAGCTATGCGAGTCGTCGTGTTGGGCAGTGGTGTGGTCGGGGTGGCCAGCGCCTGGTATCTTGCCCGCGCGGGCCATGAAGTGACGGTGATCGACCGCGAGGCCGGCCCCGCTCTGGAAACCAGCTTTGCGAACGCCGGCCAGATCTCGCCGGGTTACGCCGCACCGTGGGCGGCGCCGGGCGTGCCGCTCAAGGCCATCAAGTGGATGTTCGAAAAGCACGCGCCGCTGGCCATTCGCCTCGACGGCACGAAATTCCAGTTGCAGTGGATGTGGCAAATGCTGCAGAACTGCACGACCGACCGCTACGCGCTCAACAAGGGCCGCATGGTGCGTCTGGCCGAATACAGCCGCGACTGCCTGCAGGCACTGCGCGCCGACACCGGCATCCAGTACGAAGGCCGCACCGGCGGCACGCTGCAGGTGTTCCGCACCCAGCAGCAATTCGACGGTGCGCAGAAGGACATCGCCGTCCTCAAGGACGCCAACGTCCCGTACGAACTGCTGAGCGCCGCCGAACTGCATCGCGCGGAACCGGCGCTCGCTGCCGTGTCGCACAAGCTCACGGGCGGCCTGCGTCTGCCGGGCGACGAAACCGGCGACTGCCAGCTCTTCACCACGCGCCTCGCCGCCATGGCGGCTGAACTGGGCGTCAAGTTCCGCTACAACACGCCGATCGACGGCCTCGTTGTACAAGGCGAGCGCATCGCGGGCGTGCAGTGCGGCGCTGAAGTCGTGCGCGCGGATTCCTACGTGGTCGCGCTCGGTTCGTTCTCGACGAAGATGCTCGCCGGTCTCGTGAAGATTCCGGTCTATCCGCTCAAGGGCTATTCGATCACCGCGCCGATCGTCAACACGGGCGCAGCGCCCGTTTCGACCGTGCTCGACGAAACCTACAAGATCGCGATTACGCGTTTCGACGACCGCATTCGCGTGGGCGGCATGGCCGAGATCGTCGGCTTCGACAAGACGCTCAAGCAGGCCCGCCGCGAAACGCTGGAAATGTGCGTGAACGACCTGTTCCCGGGCGGCGGCGACACGACCAAGGCCACCTTCTGGACCGGCCTGCGTCCGATGACGCCGGACGGCACGCCGGTGGTGGGCCGCACGCCGTTCTCGAACCTGTTCCTGAACACGGGCCACGGCACGCTGGGCTGGACCATGTCGTGCGGCTCGGGCCAGTTGCTCGCCGATCTCATCTCGGGCAAGAAACCCGCAATCAAGGCCGACGATCTTTCGGTCTATCGCTATCTCGGCGAAATCAAGGGCGAGCATCGTCCGGCTTACGCTTAAAGCACTCTTCTACCGGTTGTAGAAAAACGGCGGCCTGTTTAAATGGGCCGCCGTTTTGCGTTTACCACTCACCGCGCGGCTGGGATCAGAACTGATCCTCGTCCAGCGCAAGCACACCTTCCGAGCCATTCGCGCTGACGATCGCCGCTTCCAGCGCCACTGCCTGCGGCAGCACGTGTTCGGCGTAGCACTGCGCCGTCGCGATCTTCGCGCCGTGGAACTTCGGATCGTCCTGCATCAGACGCGCTGAGGCGAGCATCGCGCGCGCCATCTGCCAGCCGCCCAGCACGATGCCTGCGAGCAATAGATACGGCACGCTGCCCGCGAACACGGCGTTCGGATCGCGCTTCGCATTCGCCAGTACGAAGTCCACCGTCAAACCCAACGCCTGCTGGCCGAGCGCCAGGTGATTCGCCATCGACTTGAAGGCGGCGCCCTCGTGTTTGACCAGCTCCGTGACGGTCTGGCCGATTTCCTCGATCAGCGCCTTCACCACCGCGCCGCCGTCGCGCAGCGTCTTGCGGCCGATCAGGTCGTTGGCCTGGATCGCCGTGGTGCCCTCGTAGATCGCCAGAATGCGCGCGTCGCGATAGAACTGCGCAGCGCCGGTTTCCTCGATGAAACCCATGCCGCCGTGTACCTGCACGCCCAGGCTCGCGACGTCGATGGCCAGTTCCGTGCTCCAGCCCTTCACGATCGGCACGAGGTATTCGTAGCGGGCCTGATGGCGCGCGCGTCGCGCCTCGTCGGGATCGCGATGCGCGCGGTCGCTTTCTGCTGCCGCCACGTACGCGAGCGCGCGCGCGGCCTCGGTTTGCGCGCGCATGGTTGCGAGCATGCGGCGCACGTCCGGGTGATGAATGATCGTCACCGCCTGTTTCGCCGAGCCATCGACGGGCCGGCTCTGCACGCGCTCCTTCGCGTAGGCGAGTGCCTTCTGGTAAGCGCGGTCGGACACCGCCACGCCCTGCATGCCCACCGCGAAGCGCGCGGCGTTCATCATGATGAACATGTATTCGAGGCCGCGATTCTCTTCGCCGATCAATTCGCCAATCGCGCCGCCGTGGTCGCCGTACTGCAGCACCGCCGTCGGGCTCGCCTTGATGCCGAGCTTGTGCTCGATCGACACACACTGCACATCGTTGCGCGCGCCTGGCGTACCGTCCGCGTTGCTGAGGAACTTCGGCACGATAAAGAGCGAGATGCCCTTCACGCCTTCGGGCGCATTGGGTGTGCGCGCCAGCACGAGATGGACGATGTTCTCCGCCATATCGTGCTCGCCCCACGTGATGAAAATCTTGGTGCCGAACACCTTGTACGTACCGTCGGGCTGCGGCTCGGCGCGCGTGCGCACAGCGGCGAGATCGGAGCCTGCCTGCGGCTCGGTGAGATTCATCGTGCCGGTCCAGACGCCGGAGATGAGCCTGGGCACGAAGCGCTGTTTCTGCTCCTCGCTGCCTGCGGTAAGGAGCGCCTCGATCGCGCCGTCGGTCAGCAGCGGACACAGCGCAAACGACAGGTTGGCCGCGTTGAGCATTTCCACGACCGGCGTGCCGACCAGTTTGGGCAAACCCTGTCCTTCGTATTCCTGAGGATGTTGCACGCCCTGCCAGCCACCGGCGACGTACTGGCTGAACGCCTCACCGAAACCCGGCGTCGCGTGCACCGTGCCGTTGTCCCAGCGGCTGGGGTTACGGTCGCCTTCGGCGTTCAGCGGCGCCAGCACTTCGCCGCAGAACTTCGCGGCCTCGTGCAGCACGGCTTCGACCGTTTCAGGCGTGGCGTCCTCGCCGCCGGGCAGCGCGGCAATTTCGTCGAGTCCCGCGAGTTCCTTCATTACGAACAGCATGTCCTTGATTGGCGCGTCGTACATGTCAGTCCTCCCTGTCTCCGATAATGAAAAAGGGGCGCACGAGGCGCCCCTTTTCTGTGTCAGACGTCATGTGGTGACAAGCGTCTGTTTGCTTCTTTCACGCGACGTTCGCGGTTCAGCCGAGCTCTTTGACGAGTTCCGGCACGACCGTGAACAGATCGCCGACGAGGCCATAATCGGCCACGCTGAAGATCGGCGCTTCTTCGTCCTTGTTGATCGCGACGATGACCTTCGAGTCCTTCATGCCGGCCAGATGCTGGATCGCACCCGAGATGCCCACTGCCACATACAGTTGCGGCGCGACGATCTTGCCGGTCTGGCCGACCTGATAGTCGTTCGGCACGTAGCCCGCATCCACTGCTGCGCGCGATGCGCCCAGAGCGGCGTTGAGCTTGTCAGCGAGCGGTTCGAGCACTTGCGTGTAGTTCTCGCCGCTGCCCAGACCACGGCCACCCGAGACGATGATCTTCGCGCTCGTGAGTTCCGGACGGTCGAGCTTCGTGACTTCGCGGCCAACGAACGCCGTCTTGCCGTTGTCGGCTGCGGCTTCGAGCTTTTCGACCGCTGCGTTGCCGCCTTCTGCTGCAACAGCGTCGAATGCCGTGGTACGAACCGTGATGACCTTGACCGGATCCGCCGATTGCACCGTGGCAATGGCGTTGCCTGCATAGATCGGACGCTCGAACGTATCCGGCGAATCGACTGCCGTGATATCGCTGATCTGCGCGACGTCCAGCTTCGCGGCGATACGCGGCGTGACGTTCTTGCCCGCTGCCGTTGCCGGCGCGAGGATGTGCGAGTAGTTCTTCGCAATCGCCAGAACCGTCGCTTCGACGTTCTCAGCCAGACCTTGCGCGAGTTGCGGCGCGTCGGCGAGCAGCACCTTTGCAACGCCTGCGATCTTCGCCGCTGCGTCGGCCGCTGCTTGCGCGTTGTGACCTGCGACCAGCACGTGCACGTCGCCGCCAATCTTCTGCGCCGCTGCAACCGTGTTCAGCGTCGCTGCCTTGATCGATGCGTTGTCGTGTTCAGCAATAACCAGATTCGTCATTTTCTTCTCGCTCCCTTACAGCACCTTGGCTTCGGTCTTCAGCTTCTCGACCAGCGTCTTCACGTCGGCGACCTTCACGCCTGCGCTGCGCTTGGGCGGCTCGGCGACCTTGAGGGTCTTCAGACGCGGCGTGACGTCCACACCGAGGTCTTCGGGCTTGATCGTTTCCAGCGGCTTCTTCTTCGCCTTCATGATGTTCGGCAGCGTGACGTAGCGCGGCTCGTTCAGGCGCAGGTCCGTCGTAACGACTGCGGGCAGCGTCAGCGAGAGCGTTTCCGCGCCGCCGTCGACTTCACGCGCAACCGTCGCCTTGCCGTCGGCAACCGTGATCTTCGAAGCGAAGGTGGCTTGCGGCAGGTCGGCCAGCGCAGCCAGCATCTGGCCGGTCTGATTCGAATCGTCGTCGATCGCCTGCTTGCCCAGGATGACGAGCTGCGGCTGTTCCTTGTCGACCAGCGCCTTGAGCAGCTTGGCGACAGCCAGCGGCTGGAGGTCTTCGTTCGACTCGATCAGGATCGCGCGGTCCGCGCCGATCGCCAGCGCCGTGCGCAGCGTTTCCTGCGCCTGCGCCACACCGGCGGAAACAGCGATCACTTCCGTCGCCACACCCGCTTCCTTCAGACGCACCGCTTCTTCAACAGCGATTTCGTCGAACGGGTTCATCGACATTTTCACGTTTGCGATGTCGACGCCCGTGCCATCCGACTTCACACGAACCTTCACGTTGTAATCGACTACGCGCTTGACTGGCACAAGGACTTTCATTCACATGCTCCGAAGTTACGAATACGTCAACCTGGCGGACATTATAGCGATAGCGTTCCCGCGCGCATCCGCCGCCAGCATTTTTCCCGCACGACCCGCTTTGATACCGCAGCCGCCCCTGTTTCGGGGTCGGATTGCGTGGTTAGCTACATTGTCGCCAGTAGCGAACGGTCGTGCGATTTTATGTCGGAAAAAACCCGGGCTCAAGCCCGGGCTCCGACTGAATTCTCTATCTAATTCGCGTCGCGATTGGACTTGCCTTATCAGCATTACCAAGAGGCGATCACCGCGCCGCCAAATTTCTGCTCGATGTACTGCTTGACCTCCGGCGACCGGTACGCCGCCGCCAGCTTCGCCGCCCACGGTTTGTTGCGGTCTTCGGCGCGGATCGCGAGGATATTCACGTACGGCCCATGCGGATCTTCGATCGCAATCGCATCTTCGCGGGGTTTCAGGCCCGCCTGCATCGCGAAGTTCGTGTTGATCGCGGCGACGTCCACATCGTCGAGCGAACGCGGAATCTGCGCCGCGTCCAGTTCGATGATCTTCAGCTTCCTGGGGTTATCCACGATGTCGATCGGCGTGGCCTTGAGACCCGCATCGGCGCGCAGCTTGATGAGCCCCTGTTTTTGCAGAAGCAGCAAGGCTCGCCCGCCATTGGTCGGATCGTTAGGAACCGCAATGCGCGCGCCCGGCTTCAGATCCGCGAGCGACTTGATCTTCTTCGAGTAGATGCCCATCGGGAAGGTGACCGTGTCCGCCAGCTTCACCAGCTTGTAGCCACGATCCTTCACCTGTGCATCCAGATACGGCTCGTGCTGATAGCTGTTGGCGTCCAGATCGCCGCCCGCCAGCGCCGCGTTCGGCTGCACGTAGTCCGAGAACTCGACGATCTTGATGTCGAGGCCGTTCTTCGCCGCGACCCGCTTCACCACTTCCATCACCTGCTCGTGCGGGCCGCCCGTCACACCCACCTTGATGGTTTCGGCGGCATGCGCGAACAGCGGCGCGGCGAGTGCCGCAGCGCCGAGCGCCGCAGCCATCCGGATCACAAAACGACGTTGCATAAGCCTAACCTTTGTCTCTGTAGTGTTTATCTATAGCGAAAAAACGTACGGCCAGCCTCGTCGGTTTGGACGATCGCCTTATTTGTGGCTCATTTGTGACTCATTTGTGGCTCAAGCGCCGCACCAGCCAGTCGCCGAACGACTGCACGATCTGCACGAACACGATCAGCACCACCACCACCAGCAGCATGACTTCAGGCTCGAAGCGCTGATAGCCGTAGCGGATGCCCAGATCCCCCAGACCGCCACCGCCGATCGCACCGGCCATCGCCGAATAGCCGACCAGCGAGATGAAAGTGATCGTGAGACCCGCCACCACGCCCGGCAGCGATTCCGGCAGCAGCACCTTGAATACGATCTGGCTGGTGGTCGCACCCATCGACTGGGCGGCTTCGATCAGGCCGCGGTCGACTTCACGCAGCGCCGTTTCCACCAGACGCGCGATGAACGGCGCGGCGGAAATCGTCAGCGGCACGATAGCGGCCGCCGTGCCGATCGACGAGCCGACCACGATGCGCGTGAACGGAATCACGGCCACCAGCAGGATGATGAAGGGCGTCGAGCGCACGGCATTGACGACCACGCCCATGGCGCGATTGACGCCCACGTTCTGCAGCACGCCGTTGCGGTCTGTCAGATAGAGCAGCACGCCGAGCGGCAAGCCGACCGCCGCGCCAACCAGTCCGGAGATGCCCACCATGATGAGCGTCTCCCAGAACGACTGGACGAACATATCGAACATTTCACTCCACATGGGACAGCTCCTCCACCACCACACCCTGCTCGCGCAGCCACGTCATGGCCTGCGCCACCTTCACCGGATCGCCGCCCGCGAGCACCGCGAGCGAGCCGAACGCCTGCCCCTGGATCTCGTCGATCTGGCCGTGCAGGATGTTGAAATCGAGTTCGAAGCGACGGATCGTTTCCGACAGCACCGGCTGATCGACGCCCGAGCCCTTGAAGGCCAGACGCAGCAGATGGGCGTTGCCCTTGGCCAGACGCTCGACCACGCGCGCCTTGAGCGTGGGCGGCAGTTCCTGGGCGATCACGTCGCCGAGCAGCGCGCGCGTGACTTCGTGATGCGGCTGCAGGAACACGTCGAGCACCGGGCCGCTTTCCACCACTCGGCCCGCGTCGAGCACGGCCACGCGGTCGCAGACCTGTTTGATCACTTCCATCTGGTGCGTGATCATCACGATGGTCAGGTTCAGCTCGCGGTTGATCTTGCGCAGCAGATCGAGAATCGCACGCGTGGTTTCAGGGTCGAGCGCCGAAGTCGCCTCGTCCGAGAGCAGCACCTTCGGCTTGCTGGCGAGCGCGCGCGCAATGCCCACGCGCTGCTTCTGCCCGCCGCTGATCTGCGACGGATAGCGATCCTTCTGCGCCGTCAGGCCGACGAGATCGAGCAGCGGCAGCACCGCCTCGTCGATCTGCGCGCGCTTCATGCCCGCGAGTTCGAGCGGCAGCGCCACGTTGTCGTAGACCGTGCGCGACGACAGCAGGTTGAAGTGCTGAAAGATCATGCCGATCTCGCGACGCGCTTCGCGCAGCTCTGCGCTGGAGAGCAACGTGAGCCAACGCCCGTTGACGACGATGTCGCCTTCGGTGGGTCGCGTGAGCAGATTGAGGGTGCGCACGAGCGTACTCTTGCCCGCGCCGCTGCGGCCGATGATGCCGAACACCTCGCCCTGCGGAATCGTCAGATTGACGTTGTGCAACGCCTCGACCCAGCCACCTTGCGGGCCGGCGAAGCGTTGGAACACATTTCGAATTTCGATCATGAAAAAAACGAAACGGCGGGGTGTGCCGCGCGCCGCTGGAATCTTGCCGCGATCTTTCAACCGCACAAGCCGCGTCGCGCCGGCAGACTGCCGCCGTTTGCTGGACTGGAATCAACTCGGCATTTTACCCTGGCTCGCAAAATTCCTTTTAATAATCAATTCCGATACTTTCATAACTCCTGCTCATTAGAGGGAACGTGCGGTGAAATGCGGCTGTGCGTGCGGCGAAACGGCGCTACCCTGCCCCGACTGCCCGATCCCGTTTCAAACAATAACGACACCATCAAGGAAAAGAGGCGCATATGGAGACAAACCAGGCGGCTGCCGTGCCGAACCGGGTTGCAGACACCACGCAAAACGGCTACGGCGCAGCCGAGACCGTCACGCTGCGCGCCCGCGACGGCGCCGAACTGCCGCTCTACGTCTGGCGCACCCACACCACGCCGGCGCGCGCCGCTATCGCGCTGATTCACGGCCTTGCCGAACACGCCGGCCGCTATACCGCACTGGCAGCGCGGCTGAACGCCGCAGGCATCGACGTCTATGCGATCGATCTGCGCGGCCACGGCCGTGCGAGCGGGCGGCGCGCCACCATCCGGCGCTTCGACGACTATCTCGACGACACGGAGGCGCTCGTCGCGCATGCCGCTGCGCAAACCGCGAAGCGCCACACACCGCTCTTTCTGATGGGCCACAGCATGGGCGGCGCGATCGCCGCGCTCTACGCCATCGAGCGCGCGCCGCGCGCGGGTGTGAAATTCGCGGGCCTGCTGCTGTCGAGCGCCGCGCTCGCACCCGGCCGTGATGTGCCGCAGTGGATGATTTCCGCAAGCCGCGTAATGAGCGCGATCTGGCCGAGCTTCCCGGCGATGAAAATCGACGCCGCGCTGCTGGCGCGCGATGTCGCCGTGGTCGAGGCCAATCGCGCCGATCCGCTCGTGCACCACGGTGCGATTCCCGCGCGTACCGGCGCGGAATTGCTCGAAGCGATGAAACGCATCGAGGCGGGCCGCGCGCAATTGCGCCTGCCGGTGCTCGTCTGGCACGGCACCGAGGACAAGCTCACGGAACCGGAAGGCAGCCGCGCGTTCGGCGCGCGGGTGGGTTCGCCCGACCGCACGCTTACGCTCTATGAAGGCAGCTTGCACGAGACGCTCAACGATCTGGATCGCGAGCGGGTGATTACGGCGTTGCTCGACTGGATCGACAAACGCTGCTGAAGCACAGGGCTATTTCGATCCGCGCTTGTCGATAAAAGCCTGCACGCCATCGAGTGCAGGCTCCGTCATCATGTTGCACGCCATGGTCTGCCCGGCGAGCTGATAGGCGGCCTCGATACCCATTTCGAGTTGGCGGTAGAAGAGCCCCTTGCCCGCTTCCACCGCCTCGCGCGGCTTCGCACAAATGCTCGCGGCCAGCGCCGACACAGCGTGATCCAGTTCCTCCGCGGGCACGACGCGATTCACGAGCCCTTCGCGCTGCGCCGTCATGGCGTCGATAAAGTCGCCCGTCATCAGCATCTCGAAGGCGGCCTTGCGCGACACGTTGCGCGTGAGCGGCACCGCGGGCGTCGAGCAGAACAGCCCGAGGTTGATGCCCGACACCGCGAAGCGCGCACTGTCGGCGGCCACGGCGAGATCGCACATCGCCACGAGCTGGCAGCCCGCCGCCGTTGCCACGCCCTGCACGCGCGCAATCACGGGCTGCGGCAGCTTCTGGATCGCCAGCATCATCTTCGAGCAGCGCGCAAACAGCGCCTTGTAATAGTCGAGCGAGGGCTCGGCGCGCATCTCCTTGAGATCGTGGCCCGCGCAGAACGCGCGCCCCGCCGCCGCGATCACGACCACGCGCGCGTCCGATTTCGCGATATCGGCGAGTTGTGCCTGCAACGCGTCGATCAGCGCCTCGGATAGCGCGTTGAACGCATCGGGCCGGTTCAGGGTGAGACGTACAACGCCCGCTACGCCATAGGCGTCGTGCGTCACGTCGACCAGCGAAGAAGCGGGATTCATGACGCCGTGCTCCCTTTGAAAATCAGATGCCGGCCAGCGCGCGCAGATGCGCCACCACGCTGCGCCCGAGCGCCGATAGGTTATAGCCGCCCTCGAGACAACTCACGATGCGCCCTTTTGCATAGCGTTTGGCGATATCGACGATCTGCTCGGTGATCCACGCGTAGTCGTCCTCGACAAGCCCCATGTTGCCGAGATCGTCCTCGCGATGCGCATCGAAACCCGCCGAGACGAACACCATTTCGGGCTTGAATTCGTGCAGGCGCGGCAGCCACAGAATGTCGATGGCCTCGCGCACTTCCATGCCTTTGGTGCGCGCCGCCATTGGCACGTTAACCATGTTCGGCGCCTGATTGTCGGCGCCCGAGAACGGGTAGAACGGATGCTGGAACAGACTGCACATGAGCACGCGCGAATCGCCCGCGAAGGCGGCTTCCGTGCCGTTTCCATGATGTACGTCAAAGTCGATCACGGCGACGCGCGACAGTCCATGCACATCGAGCGCATGACGCGCCGCGACGGCCACGTTGTTGAAGAAGCAGAAGCCCATCGCGCGCGCGGGTTCGGCGTGATGGCCGGGCGGGCGCACGCTGCAGAAGGCGTTTTCGAAGCGGCCCGCGATCACGGCGTCAGTGGCAGCGACGGCTGCGCCCGCCGCGCGCAAGGCGGCCTGCCAGGTGTGCGGGTTCATCGAGGTATCGGGATCGATCGCGGCGTAGCCTTCCTGCGGCGCAAGCTGGCGCAGGTAGTCGACATGCGCCTGGGTGTGCACCCGCAGTAACGCTGCTTCGTCCACAAGAGGCGCGCTGTCGTCGCGTTCGATCAGCGAGTCGATGCGGCTGGCGATGAGCTGGTCTTCGATTGCCTGCAGGCGCGCCGGACATTCGGGATGCCATTCGCCCATTTCATGCAGCAGACAGTCGGGGTGCGTGAAAAATCCGGTCGTCATGTGTCGTACTGGCCGCGCGGCGCAACGATGCGCAACACGGGTCTCCATCAGGTCTTTCGTCGGGTGCTGCGCAGGGATTCGCAACAGTCGCGCGGGCCGCGGTCGAGCGCGGTCCAGCGTCACGTTACCACACGGCTACTGCATCGATTGCGCCAGCCGGCGCGGGATGCAAACGCCGCGTGTCTGCCGCACGCCCATCAGGGCTAGTGCTCGCGAAGTGCTCGGGTATACTGCCCCGGATCATCTCCTCCCGTTCAGACCCGCTCGCCTCCCATGACGCACAAGTCCGCGCAAAAGTCCGCTCCGTTTGTTTCCGGCCACCCGCGCATCCCGTCTTTCGCCCTCGCGCTCTGCACTGCTGCGGCGCTGTGGACCGGCGCCGCGCACGCGCAATCCGCGGGCGCGTCCGTCACGAAGCGCAAGCCCGTGACGCTCGCCCAGGCGCAGCCGCAATCCGCCTCGCAAGGCCAGACGTTCGAAGAGGAGATCGTTCCGCAACGCTACGCGAACAACCCGAATGTCGATGCCTTTATCAACGACATGGTGGCGCGCTACGACTTCAACGCCGATGCACTGCACGCGCTGTTTTCGAGCGCGAGCTATTCGGCCACGGCGGTGAAGCTGGTCACACCTTCGCCCACGCCGGGCGCGAAAAACTGGCGCGCGTATCAGTCGCGCTTTCTCGACACCGTGCGTATCAACGCGGGCGTGAAGTTCTGGCGCGCGAACCAGGCGACGCTGCAACGCGCCTCCGATCAGTTCGGCGTGCCGCCCGAAGTGATCGTCGGCATCATCGGCGTGGAAACGATCTACGGCCGCTATATGGGCAACTTCCGCGTGCTCGACGCGCTTACGACGCTCGCGTTCGATTATCCGGATACGCCCAATCGCGCCGACCGCATGGCGACGTTCCGCAAGAACCTCGAAGACTACCTGGTGTGGACGCGCGGTTCGCAGATCGATCCGTCGACGGTGCTGGGTTCGTACACGGGCGCGATCGGTATCCCCCAGTTCCTGCCGAGCAGCATCGTGCAGTACGCCGTCGACTACGAAGGCGATCACCATATCGATCTGCGTGCGAGCACGGCCGATGCGATCGGCAGCGTCGCGAACTATCTGAAGCAGAACGGCTGGGAAACGGGCCGCCCCGTGGTGTGGAAGATTGCCAACGATCCGGGCAGCCAGGGCATCGCGCAGGCCGCCGCCGACGGCAAACCGGATCCGCGCTGGCCGCTTGTGCAACTGCTGCGCTCGGGCCTCGTGCTCAATGAGCCGAATGTGGACATCGCCGCCGAAGGGGGCACGCCGGTCACGGTAATCGACCTGCCGACGCCCGGACGCCCGACCGAATACATGCTGGGCCTGAAGAACTTCTACGTGCTCACGCGCTATAACCGCAGCTTCTTCTACGCGCTGTCGGTGTATCAGCTAGGCATGCGCGTGAAGGCGCAAATGCTGGCAACGCAGTCGGGAGCGAGTACCGGCACGGATTCGGGCGCCGACTCGGACGATGGCGTAAGCGCAGGGCCGTCAAACGGTACGACGACGCTGACACCGCAACAATTGCAGCGCTTGAAGCAAGGGCAATAAGGCGTAACCGGTCTTCGCGCCATAAAAAAGGGCGGTCTGTCTTCACGACAGACCGCCCTTTTGCATTCGAGCGAGCCGGCTTAACGGCGACGCTTACGCCGGGAACACGCCCGTCGACAGATAACGGTCGCCGCGATCGCAGACGATGAACACGATCGTCGCGTTTTCGAGCTGACGCGCAAGACGCATCGCCACTTCACACGCGCCGCCCGACGAAATCCCCGCGAAGATGCCTTCGACGGAGGCCAGACGTCGTGCCATCGCTTCGGCGGCGGCCTGGCTCACATTCTCGACGCGATCCACGCGGCTGCGATCGAAGATCTTCGGCAGATAGGCTTCGGGCCACTTGCGGATACCCGGAATGCGCGAGCCCTCTTCCGGCTGCGCACCGACGATCTCGATGGCCGGGTTCTGCTCTTTCAGATACTGCGACGTGCCCATGATCGTGCCCGTCGTCCCCATCGACGACACAAAGTGCGTGATGCGGCCTTCGGTTTCGCGCCAGAGTTCGGGGCCGGTGCCTTCGTAATGCGCAAGCGGATTGTCGGGATTGGCGAACTGGTCGAGGATGATGCCCTTGCCGTCGCGCTGCATCTGTTCAGCGAGATCGCGCGCGTATTCCATGCCGCCCTTCACGGGCGTGAGCATGATTTCGGCGCCGTAGGCGGCCATGCTCTGGCGGCGTTCGACCGACAGGTCTTCCGGCATGATGAGGATCATCTTGTAGCCGCGAATCGCCGCTGCCATCGCCAGCGCAATGCCGGTGTTGCCACTGGTGGCTTCGATCAGCGTGTCGCCCGGCTTGATGCGGCCGCGCTGCTCCGCCTTACGGATCATCGAGAGCGCCGGGCGGTCCTTGACCGAACCTGCCGGGTTATTGCCTTCCAGCTTGGCCAGCACGATGTTGTTGCGGGCGCGGATGTCGTCGTCGGGCAAACGGACGAGTTGCACGAGCGGCGTATTGCCGATCGTGTCTTCAATAGTCTTGTATGGCATAGGGGATGGCAGTCAGGCGCGATTACGTGATCTTTCGATTCTAAACCACGCGGCCTGTCAGCGCTGGGGCGCTCCGGCTGGCCATGGTGGCAGAAGGGTCGAGTCTGCAGGCAAAACAGACGCAAAAAGCCCGCGGCCTGGACCGCGGGTTCAACTTCGCCTGAACGGTGGTTGAGCGGCACCGTGGCGACACCTGAAGGAGACTGCCGCCGCGCCACGCGAGGCACGCAGCGCGGCTTTCAAGCGCAAACGCTACTTCTTGACCGCGACCGTAGTGCTACCGGTGTTAGCGCCAGCCACCGCGCCCTTCGCGCCGGTTGCAGCATTGGCCGTCTGCGTTGCGGCACCGGGCTTGCCGTTAGCGGGGCCAACCGACAATCCTTCGGCCTGCAGACGTTCGACGGTATGGCCGCCCAGTCCCTTCACGCGCTTGCTGAGATCGGCAGCGTCCTTGAACGGACCATGTGCGCCGCGCTCGTCGAGAATAGCCTTGGCGCGCGCGGGCCCAATGCCCTTGATGCCGCGCAGCGCGTCCACATTGGCCGTGTTCACGTCCACGGCACCAAATGCCTGGCCGAAGGCGGCGAGCAGCGCCACCAGTGCGAGAATTTTCCTGATCATGCTGGATCTCCGTTGTGAGCCAACACCGGCGACCATCGCCGGCGAGGAGAGTCCAGTTTAGGGAGAGACCGCTTGCGCTTACACCTGGCCAGATAGCCAACGTACGTAACGATCGACGCCTTCCTGAACCGTCAGGAACGGCGCGTCGTAACCCGCTGCGCGCAGCTTCGTGAGATCGGCCTGCGTGAAGCACTGGTACTTGCCGCGCAGCGCGTCCGGAAACGCGATGTACTCGATCAGACCTTCCTTGACCTGCTCTTCGAGCGTGAGCGCAGGCTTGCCGTCCATCGCGCGCAGCGTGTTGACCACGCTCGTGGCGATATCGTTGAACGGCTGCGCACGGCCGCTGCCCAGATTGAAGATGCCGCTCTTCTCCGGATGATCGAAGAAGAACAGGTTGACCTTCACCACGTCTTCCACGGAAACAAAGTCGCGCGTCTGCTCGCCCGGCGCGTAGCCGTTGTACTCGCCGAACAGCTTCACGCGGCCTTCTGCGCGGAACTGGTTGAAGTTGTGGAACGCCACCGACGCCATGCGCGCCTTGTGCGTCTCGCGCTGGCCATACACGTTGAAATAGCGGAAGCCCGCGATCTGGCTTTGCGCCTTGGGCAGCACGCGGCGGATCACCTGGTCGAACAGGAACTTCGAATAGCCGTAGACATTCAGCGGCGCTTCCACTTCGCGATCCTCGACAAAGCGCGTCGAGCCGCCATAAATTGCCGCCGACGACGCATAGAGGAACTGCGCACTCTGCGCCAGGCATGCGTCCAGCACCGCGCGGCTAAAGCGGAAGTTGTTCTCCATCATGTAGCGGCCGTCGGTTTCCATCGTGTCCGAACAGGCGCCTTCGTGGAACACCGCGCGCACCTTGCCGAAGTCGCCGCGCGTGAAGCGCTCGACGAATTCGGTCTTGTCGAGGTAGTCGTCGATTTCGCAATCGACCAGATTCTTGAACTTGTCGGCGCGCGTGAGATTGTCGACGGCGATGATGCGGTCTTCGCCACGTTCGTTCAGCGCCTTGACGATGTTGCTGCCGATGAAGCCGGCCGCGCCGGTCACAATGATGGTCATGGTATTTCTGCGTTGATGAAGTTCACGCGAGGCCGGGAGAACTCTCCAGAAATCCCGGCCTTCGGCTGCCCAAAGCGGTGCGATGGGCAGCTACGCGTGCAACGTCATTGAAAGAGTTCGTCGTAATCGACGGTGGCGGTGCCGAGCTTGCCGACCACGATGCCCGCCGCACGATTGGCGAGCGCAACGCCTTCCTGCAGTGAAAGGCCCGCGCCCAGCGCGACTGCAACGGTTGCAATCACCGTGTCGCCGGCGCCCGAGACATCATACACTTCGCGCGCAACCGTCGGCGTGTGCAGCACGCCGTCCGCGGAAAAGAGCGTCATACCCTCTTCCGAACGGGTGAGCAGCAGCGCGTCGAACTGCAGTTCCGTACGCAACTTCGTCACGCGTGCGAACAGATCTTCTTCCGACTTCCAGGTGCCCACCACTTCGCGCAACTCCGCGCGATTCGGCGTGATGACGCTCGCGCCGCGATAGCGCTCCCAGTCGTCGCCCTTCGGATCGACCAGCACCGCCTTACCGGCCGCGCGCGCCTTCGAAATCATCTGCGTAACGTGCGTAAGGCCGCCCTTCGCGTAATCCGACATGAGGATCACGTCGTGCGTGGGCAACAGCGCGTCGAAGCGCGCCAGGCCCGCGAGCAGCGCCTCGTGCGCCGGCGTGTTCTCGAAGTCCACGCGCAGCAGTTGTTGCTGGCGCGACAGCACGCGAAGTTTGATGGTGGTCGGCAGCGCGGGGTCGCGTTCGAGATGCGCGTGCACATGGCTTTCGCCGAGCAGCGCGACGATACGCTCGCCCGGCTCGTCATGGCCCACCACGCACAGCAGCCCTGCCTGCGCACCGAGCGCCGCCGCGTTGCGCGCGACGTTGGCCGCGCCGCCCAGGCGATCTTCCTGGCGCTGCACGTGCACGACCGGCACCGGCGCTTCCGGCGAGATGCGGTTGACGTCGCCGAACCAGTAACGGTCGAGCATCACGTCGCCCACCACCAGCACGCGCGATTTGCCGAACTGCTCGCGCGGCACCACCTGGACGTCGGGCGCGAGGGCCGCGTGGTCAGGCTGCTGGGGTTGCGTCGCTTGCGTGTTTGACATGGGGCCGCCCAATCGAGTGATAGTCAAAGCCGTGCTCCGCCATCGCGTCCGGCTCGTAGAGATTGCGTCCGTCGAAGATGCGCGGCGCTTTGAGTTCCGCCTTGAGCGCTTCGAAATCGGGCGCCTTGAAGGCCGTCCATTCGGTCACGATCACGAGCGCGTCGGCACCCGTGAGCGTGTCGTCCTGGCTGGGCGCGAAAGTGATGCGCGCGAGCAACTCGGGCGACTGCGCGAAGTCGAGCGCGAACACGCGGCGCGCTTCTTCGGTGGCGACCGGGTCGTAGGCCGACACCGTCGCGCCGCGCGACACCAATTCGGCGATCAGGCGGCGGCTCGGCGCCTCGCGCATGTCGTCGGTATTCGGCTTGAACGCGAGACCCCAGACCGCGAAGTGACGCCCGCGCAGATCCTCGCCCAGCGACTTGACGATCTTGCCCACCAGCACGTCCTTCTGGGCGTGATTGACGTCCTCGACGGCTTCCAGGATGCGCAGGTTCTGGCCCGATTCCGCAGCGGTGCGGATGAGCGCCTGCACGTCCTTCGGGAAGCACGAGCCGCCGTAACCGCAGCCCGCGTACAGGAAGTGATAGCCGATGCGCGGATCGGAGCCGATGCCGCGGCGCACGGATTCGATATCCGCGCCCACGCGGTCGGCCAGATTCGCCATCTCGTTCATGAACGAGATGCGCGTGGCCAGCATCGCGTTGGCCGCGTACTTGGTCAGCTCGGCCGAGCGCGGATCCATGAAGAGGATCGGGTTCTCGGTGCGGACGAAAGGTCCGTAGAGCTCCGCCATGATCTTGCGCGCTTTCTCCGAGCGCGTG
>NZ_DASZJJ010000311.1:0-16624 GCF_035948235.1 Paraburkholderia sp.
AAAGATAATTAGATAAACTAGACTCGCCATTTTAAACCCCTAATCTATTTTGCTTTGTTTATTGGACTCGCTAACACGCCGGCAGGCATGTAGTCCAGGAAAATCAGCTTTCTGATTCTCTCACAAGAACGATTCATCGGAACATCGATGCAATGTGATTTTAAATTCAATGAGCATAATCTATCGACACCAGGATGGATCACGTCGGCCAGCTGGCACAGAGCAAGAAGCCTACTGCGGGCAAGCCTGTCGCGAAGTTTCTTGCTAGCCCAGCGAAGCCCCACGCCGCCTGACATCTGCGATGCCGACACGACGATGAACGAGTCAAGGCTGGCCTAACCCCTGCCGCCCGAAGCATCGCTTTATTTGTGCAACAACTCGCCGCGCACATGCCCCGATTCCATCCTGGCACCATCAAGCCGCACCTTGCATTTGCAACAAATGCCGTAGCAGCTTGGAAACCATCACAGCCACAACGAGCGAAAGGATCACAAAGAATATCGCGAGCGGAGTCAGCGACTGAACCGACACAAATCCGGCAAGCCCCATCATTGCCGACGACACAAGCAACAACGCGCAGCCAAGAATGGCGCTAGTCAATCCGGCAATATGAGGAAACAGCGAATTGCCTTTGGCCATCAGCGTCGGGTACATCGCGCCTGCGCAGAAACCCATCAACAGCACCGGCACTGCCAGCGTCCAGACCCGCAGGCCGACAGTCAGCGCGAGCGCCAGCATCGCAATCGACGCCGCTGCCATGATGCGCGTACCAATACGCAGACGCTGTTCCGCAGTCGGCAAGCTACGGCCATGCACGCGGTTCGACAGGCCGCCCAGGAAATACATCATGCCGATACCCAGCGCCAGGTAGCCAAAGAACGTCGGCGGTTTGTGCAAGGTGCCCTGCACCATGAACGGACCGACGATGTTGAAAACGAGCAGGATGCTGTAGCACAGCCCCTGGGCGAGAAAACAGCTTTGAAACACCGGGCTCGACAGCACTTTGCCGGCATTGCGCATGAGCGTGCGCGGCTCCAGATGCACGGGCTGCCGCAAGGTTTCCCGATAGCGCCACAGACACGCCCACATCACGAGCGAACAGGCCAGCAGAAAAACAAGGCACGCCTGCCAGCCGAACCACGTCTGCAAATGCGCGCCAATTACTGGTGCGATGATCGGCGCAAGCCCCCACGCGATCGACATATAGGTGAACGCGTGGATCAGGGCTTGCCCTGCAAACGAGTCCGTGATAATCGCTTTTGCCAGCAGATTGGTAGCAGCGATACCGAAACCCTGCAGGCATCGGGCTGCAAGAAATAACCCGATATTGGGCGCCGCAAGCGACAACACACAGCCGATCGTATAGATCACCAATCCGCCTGCCAGCACGCGCTTGCGGCCATAGGCATCGGCGATCGGCCCAAACACAAGCTGCCCGAGCGCGTACGCCGCCATGTAGCCAGAAACGCTCGACTGGATTGCCTGCGGTGACGCGGAAAAGTAGTGCGCCATCGCCGGTAGTGCGGGAACATAAACGTCGATCGCGAACTGACCTGCCGAGGCGAAGAGGCAGATCAAAAACAGCAGGAATCCCGGTGAGTTCGGCGGCGTGTTCGATGCGTGGGAAAGTGTGGTGGTGCGGTCGGTGCTGTCGTGGCTCATGAGTACGTCAAAATGGCGAATCCGGCGGACTTTCGGGCAAAAGCCAGAACTTACGCGAACTCTGCCCTTCAGCGCAAGTCAGCGGCCTGCGCCCTCCTCGATTCAAGCCCTTCAACGGTCACGCTCTCGCGCCTTTCCCGAGCAGACGGTGCGCGATCCACTGCAGCCCGCCACACAGCAACAAATAGACGAAACCCACAAACAGAAAAATCTGCGCGGGATAGATCATCAAGCGGTTATTCAACTGATTCGCGAGGAAGGTGAATTCCGGCACGCCGACGATATACGCGAGCGACGTGTCCTTGATAAGCGACACGCACTGATTGACGAACGACGGCATCATGACGCGCATGGCTTGCGGCAGGATGACCTCCCTGTGCGCCTGCCATCGCGTCAGGCCGAGCGATAGTGCTGCGTCACGCTGCTCCGTGCCGATCGACACGATGCCCGCATAGACCGAATGCGAAAGGTATGAGCCGCCGATCAGCGCCAGCGCGCAGACGACGGTCGCCAGTCCTGGCACATCGACGTGCAGCAGCACCGGCATCAGGAAGAACGTCCAGAAGATCAGCATCAGCACGGGAATCGCGCGAAAGAACGCCACGACCGCCGTAAGCGCCAGTTGCGCCATGCCGCGCGTCATCGCCAGCGCCACACCGCCCGCAAGTCCGATGAACGCCGCAAGCACGGTCGACAGGAGCGAGAGCACGATGGTCAATGCGACGCCGCCCAGCGGCCCGGCCGGAAATGAGCCCACCAGCAGGTAGCGCAGCGTAGGAAGCCAGTCGAACGTATTCATGCGCGGCCTCGCGACAATGCGCGTGTGCCGGTGCGCTGCCAGACGACCAGCGCCACTTCGATAACCGCAATCGTTAGCACATAAAACACGGTCGCGATGCCAAAGGCCTGAAACGTCTTGAACGTTTCGGTATCCACCTGGCGGGACATATAGGAAAGCTCCGCGACGCCAATCGCCATGGCGAGCGATGAGTTTTTCACCAGATTCATATATTGGCCTGCAAGCGGTGGCGTCGCGATACGCAACGCCTGCGGCAGGATCACGTAGCGCAGCGCGGTCCAGCGGCGCATGCCGAGTGCCGCGGCGGCCTGTGCCTGCGCCTCGCTCACGCCACGCATCCCGGCGCGAAATTCCTCGCCGATAAAAGCCGTCGTATAGCAGGTCAGCCCGATCCAGCCGGCTAGCAGTTCGAAACTCGGCCAGCGCAAGGAAAACGGTCCCCAGGCGATGACATGTAGCGCATTGAGCCACGCCATCCAGTCGGACGGCAACAACGCAGCCGCGCCGAAATACCAGAACAGCAACTGCACCAGCAGCGGCGAATTGCGAAACACGAACACATAAAGCGATGCGAAACGCGCCACCACTGCGCTTTGCGCTGAACGCGCGATAGCCAGGGCAAAGCCGAGCAGCGTCGCACTCAAGCCCGCGCAGGCGGAAAGCAATAACGTGACGACAAGGCCCTGTTCGAGCCACGCGAAATACTTGGGTTCAAGCCAGCTATGCATGAATCAGGCAGCAAAAAGCACAAAGCCCGAGCCTCGATCAAGCGAGGCCCGGGTCCAGATAATAAAGCGCTAAATCAGCTGTTTTTCTGCGGATCGCCAATCTTGAAGAGGCGCGGAAGCGGCGCGGCGCTCTTCGGGCCAAACCATTTATCGTAGATCTGGGCGGCCTGGCCGTCGGCTTCAAGGTGCGTGAGCGTCGTGTTCACTACGTCGAGCAGACGCGTTTCGCCTTTCGGCACACCCACGCCTTCGTAGTCGTTGGAGATGGTGAACGGCGGAATTTCATAATTCGCCTTGTCAGGTACGCGCGCGAGCAACGCAACCAGTTTCGGGCCGTCTTGCGTGATCGCCTGGACGTTGCCGGTGCGCAGCGCAGCGAACGCAAAAGGCGTGTCGTCATAGGCCACGATGGTCGCGTTCGGATATTTCGCGCGCACCTGCTGCTCGTTGGTCGTGCCCTTGTCCGCGCCGATGCGCAAGCCAGCAAGTTGATCGGGCGATTTCAGCGTGCCCTTCTTCGCGATGAATTGCGTGCCCGACGCGAAATACGGCGTGCTGAAATCGACTTCCTTCTTGCGCTCGTCCGTGATGGTGAAATTGGCGAACACGAGATCGACCTTGCCCGACTTCAGGAACGCAATGCGATTCGCCGGGTTGGTCGGCTGCACTTCGAGTTTCACGCCAAGGCTTTTCGCCACGGCTCGCGCGTAGTCCACGTCCAGGCCGACGATCTGATTGTCGGTGGAATTGACGAAGCCGAACGGCGGATTGCTGTCGAACGCTGCCACGCGCAGCACACCCGCCTTCTTGATGTCGTCCAGTCGATCGGCATGCGCCGCGTTCGATGCCACGGCCAGAACAGCCGTCAACAGTGCGGGAAGCACTGCGCCCCTGATTTTGATCTTCATTGCCGGATTCCCTTTTTGTTTGTTGCGTCGTCGGGCATCGACTGCCCGATCGCACTGTCCGCACTCTAAAGGTGCAAGTCATGCAAGGGAACGAAGTTTTTTTCAGGTCGAAAGTCCACGGAAAGATTTAGCGCGGTTGCCGTGCCGCGCCCTGGCCATGACAGGTGCTCACTCCACCGAATCGTGAATATCGGTCAGCCGGATCATATGTGGCTGCACGCTCGTCTCTTCTTCTGTGTCTTCCGGCGTGGCCGGATGAATCAGCGCATCGAGGCGCGCGCGCGTGGCGAGAAATTCCGGCGAATTGAATTGTGCGTAGCTGCGAGGTCTAGGCACCGGGACTTCGATCAGCTCCTGCACTTCGCCCGGATTGGCCTTGAGCACGAGAATGCGGTCGGCGAGAAAAATCGCCTCGTCCAGATCGTGCGTGATAAAGAAAATCGTGACATCGACATTGCGCCAGATATCCAGCAGATGCCGCTGCATTTTCGCGCGCGTCTGCGCATCGAGTGCGCCGAACGGCTCGTCCATCAGAAGGATCTTGGGCCGATTGGCGAGTGCCCGCGCAATCGCGACGCGCTGTTTCATCCCGCCCGACAACTGATGCGGGTACGCATTGGCAAACTTCTCCAGTCCCACCAGATCGAGCCATTGCAGCGCTTCGCGCTCCGCTTGAGCCGCGCCCTGCCCGCTCATGCGCAGCCCGAACATCACATTCTTCTTCACGGTGAGCCACGGAAACAGCGTGTAGCCCTGAAACACCATGCCTCGATCGACACCTGGGCCACGCACCGCGCGGCCATTGACGAGTACCTCGCCCGCGCTCTGCGTTTCCAGTCCCGCCAGAATACGGATCAAGGTGGATTTACCGCATCCCGAAGGCCCGATCACACAGACGAATTCGCGCCGGTGCGTCGTAAAGCTGATATCGGCAAGCGCTGTGTGCTCGCCTTGCGGCGAGGAGAAGCGCTTGACGAGGTTACGCACTTCGAGAATCGGCTCGCGTGCCTTGAGCCGCGCGAAGCGCTCGCGCACCTCGCTGGATTGTAAAAGATAGTCGGGCACGGGCTGCGGGTTGTACATGGTGGCGTCCTTTGAAATGAAAGCGTGATACCTGTGAGGCTCATGAAGCGCGTTCACGCCTTCAATATGCGGTCCCACGGAAAGAGCTTGCGCCCGACAAAGGCGAGCACCAGATCCGTGCCCAGCCCAATAATGCCAATCATCATGATCGCGGCGTACACGTTGTCGAAGTGCTGATAACGCGCTTGCTGTGTGATGTACCAGGTGATGCCCGAACTCGTGCCCACCAGTTCCGCGACGATCAGATACGTCCACGCCCAGCCCAGCAAAATGCGCTGATCGCGATAGAGATCGGGCAGGATGCCCGGCACGACTACATGCGTGAGCAGTTTCAGCCGCGTCGTGCCGAGCGTCATGGCCGCCTCCAGCAAGCCGAATTCCAGCTTGCGCGTGGTGTTCGCAATGATGAGCACCTGCTGGAACAGCGTGCCGATCACAATGATGGCGATCTTCGGCGCGTCGTAAATGCCGAGCACGGCCACCATCAGCGCGCCGAAAGCGGGCGCAGGCAAATAGCGGAAGAACTCGAAGAACGGCTCCTGCAGCCGTGCAAGCGCGCTATAGGTACCGCACACAATGCCAAGCGGCACGCCGATCAACGATGAAACCAGAAAGCCCCAGAAAATAATCTGCACGCTATGCCAGAGACTCTGATGCAGCCACACGCCATCTGAGGAAGCGGGTGGCGTGGTGAACGCCGTGTAGAACGCACGCAGCACTTCATGCGGCGCCGGCAGATACACGGGATTCGCAGGAATACCCACCGGGAGCGCCATGCGCGTTTCGCGCGCATGTGTGAGTTCATCCGCGAACACGGCCTTGTCGATACGCATGCCCGGCTGGAAATAATCGACACTGCCGGGCTGCGTGATCAACATCTGCGGATGCCACACGAACGGCACGTAGCTCACCACGCACCAGACGAGCAGCGGCACCAGAAACGAGCCGAGTCCCAACATCCATTTGCCGCGCGGCGTAAGCTCACGGCGTACTGCAAACATACCGGTCTGGCTGATTTCGGCCATGGCGCTCTCCTCTTTTCCTGCCGTGCATGCAGTACGATTTACTTCAATGCGCTCGTGAGCGACGGGTCGACATAAGCCCCTACATCCTGCGACGTCTTGTAGACCTGATACTTCACGTTGAACGCATCGGCGGCGTGGCTGGAGCCGTAAAGCGACTTGAAGCCGTCGGCCTTCACGTAGGCTTGTTGCGCCTCGGGCAGCGTGAGGAGCCGGGTGCCCTTGAGCAGCGGCAGATATTGCGCGGGCGTAAGGCCCACGCGCGCCGACATGATCTTCACCGCGTCGCCCTGCGTGGCCGGATCTTCGATGTAATGCACCACGCGGTACCAGACTTTCGCGAGCTTTTCGTAATCGGCCTTGTGCGCCGCCAGGCTCACGGGATTCACAGCCAGCACGTCGTAAATCAGGCCCGGTTCGTCAGCCGATGTGAACACCGGACGCGCACCCGGCACCGCACGCTGCGCCTCGCCCGCGTTGGGCTGCCACGCAGCGATCGCAGCCACGTCAGCCGATGCCAGCACCTGCGGCGTCTCCGTGGTCTTCGCATTCACGAGCGTGACGTCGCTCTCTTTCATGCCCGCGCGCTGCAAGGCATCGAGCAGCAGCAGGTGATCGACCACGCCAAATTCCACGCCGATCTTCTTGCCCTTCAGATCCTGAATCTTGCGGGCGGGCGGCTTGGCGATCACCATGTCGTTGCCGTTCGAATAGTCGGTGATGAGCGCCATCACGTTCTTCGCGCCGTTCGCGCCCATCGTGAGCGCATCGCCATTCGTCACCAGTACGGCATCCAGTTTGTTCGCGGCAAACGCGTCCATCGATGCCGCGTAGTCGAACCAGTCGAATTTCACGTCGAGACCCGCTTCCTTGAACCAGCCCTTGTCGATGGCGACCTGCCAGGCCACCCAGCCCGGCCAGTCGCTATAGCCAATACGCAGCGGTGCGGCGCTCGCGGCCTGGCTTGTCGCCGCAAGCAGGCCAGCGGCCAGCGCGACGCCCGCTGCGATGCGGGCGACCCAGCGGCGCGCCGGGGCCGCGCCTTGTTCAAACGTAACGTGCGTGCTCTTCATGGCAGATCTCCAGGTATTGAACGGTAAAGCGGTGGTTTTGGAAACACGGGGATTCGACATTTTCATCAGGATTCCTGCTTTTCTGACATTTCATCGAGCGATGACGTATCGCGCTGCAGCCACGCACGCCAACCGCCATATGCGCTGATATCGGTGGCGTCCTTCAACGCGATGCTTTCGCAAAGAAAGCCCTGCACGTGACTGCCATTGGCCAGCAATAGCGTGCCGATGCCGAGCGGCGCGGGAATCAGCGCAACAAAGGAGCCAAATTGCTCGACGGGCATTTCCCAGACCTCGACTTCGATCTTGACTCCGTCGGCCGCCACACGCTGAAGGCCCGGCTTCTGGCCTTGCGGCAAAGCATGGAGTCGATAAACGGGCGCGGTTCGTGTGGTCTCGATGAGGCGCGCACCGCGCGACGTGAGCTGCTCGTTGAGCGGCTGGCCGCTCAAATGCGCGCCAACCACGGCAACACGCACGGTGTCGCCGCACGTGTCTTTCGCTTCGTGCCCGCTTATTGGCGCGCTCTCGCCCAGCCACGTCCGTGCGATGGCCAGCAGCTTCGTATCTTCATGTGCGCGCGCAACGAAAGTGATACCGAACGGTTTGCCCGCATGCACGCCCGTTGCGCAGATGCCCGCAGGCACCGCCAGTGCGGAAAGATCGAGCAGGTTCACGAAATTGGTGTAATAGCCGAACTTCGCGTTCACGCCAATCGGATCGGCTTCCAGTTCGGCGACGGTGGACGTGGTCGGCGAAGTGGGCGTCAGCAATGCGTCGATATGCGGCCAGACGCGCTCCGCCTGCATACGCAGCGCCGCCAGGCGGTCGAACGCGGCGAAGGTATCGGCGGCGCTCCAGCGCGTTGCGCCGCCAATGATCGCGCGCGTCACGGGATGCAACGCGTCGGGATTCGATTCGTAAAACGGGCGGATCGCCGCCAATCGTTCCGCCACGAAGGGGCCTTCGTAAAGCAGGCGCGCGGTGTCGAGAAACGGCTCGAAATCGACTTCGATAATTTGAGCGCCTGCGGCACGCAATTTGTCGAGCGCGGCATCGAATGCGCGCGCGTAGGATTCGTCGCCATAGAATTCGCGCTGCGCGGCGCGCGGCACCCCAAGGCGCAGGCCGCGCAGTGAGACGGCTTCGCTATCCACGCCCTGCCATTCGCGTGCATAGGGATCGCCTTCGGTCACGCCGCACGCGGATTCAAACACCGTCTGCGCGTCGTTGGCCGTATGCGCGAAGATCGACACACAGTCGAGCGAGCGGCACGCCGGCACCACGCCCTGCGTGCTCAACACGCCCTTGGTCGGCTTGAGGCCCACGAGTCCGTGAAAAGCGGCGGGCACGCGGCCTGAACCGGCTGTATCGGTACCCAACGCAAAGGCCGCAATGCCCAATGCAACCGACACCGCCGATCCAGAACTCGAACCGCCGGAGGCATAGTCCGGGTCCAGCGCATTTCTGCACGCACCATAAGGCGAGCGCTGGCCGGAAAGCCCTGTTGCGAATTGATCGAGATTGGCCTTGCCGATGGGAATCGCGCCTGCCGCGATCAAACGCGCCACCACGGCCGCACTCGTTTGCGGGGTGTAGGCATAGTCAGGGCACGCCGCCGTGGTGGGCACGCCCGCGAGATCGATGTTGTCCTTGATCGCGAACGGAATGCCGTAGAGCGGCAGCGTGGCCGGATCGCGACCGTCGAGCGCCGCCACATAGCGCATCATTTCGTCACGCGTCAGGGCGCGAATCCAGGCTTGGTGCGGATCGTCACCGCCAGTGCGCGCGGCAATGTGTTCGACGACTTGTGCGGGCGTGAGGCTGCCATCCATATATCGCGCACGCAGCGCCGCAATCGTCATCGGCTGATCGAATTTCGTTGTGAGCGCATTCATTGGCATGCGGCCTCCTCGCCGCCGATATTTTCTGTTGGGGATGTGACGGCTTCATCGGCGTCCACGCGAATCAACATGAGCCGTTGCCCTGCGGTGACGGCGTCGCCTTCCGCACAAGCGAGCGATTCGACCACGCCCGCTGCAAGCGCCGACACGGTCACTTCCATCTTCATCGATTCCAGAATGGCAACGTCCTGGCCCTCCTCCACGCGCTCGCCTGCGGCGACCAGCAGTTTCCACACGCTGCCCGATACGTCCGCGCCAATCGCGCGGCAATCGTCGGCGAGCGCGTCCTGGGTGGTCGATTGCGCGGCGGATTCCAGGCCCGCCTCGCCAACATATTCCGCGTGGCCCGCCGCGCGCCAGCGTTCGCGCTCCGCTTCGAACGAAGCCTGCTGGGTGGTCTTGAATGTGGCAATCGACGCGGATTCATCTTGCAGGAAGCGCTCGTATTCACCGAGGTCGAACACCGATTCCTCGATGCGAAGCGAGCGCCGTCCGGCGATAAATTCGCTGCGCCATTCCGCAAGTTCGGCTTCGCTCACTTCGAAAAAGCGGATTTCGTCGAAGAAACGCAATAGCCACGGCTGGCCAGGCGTGAATTCCGCCGTCGATCGATAGCGGTTCCACATCTGCACCGTGCGACCCACGAACTGATAGCCGCCAGGGCCTTCCATGCCGTACACGCACATATAGGCCCCGCCGATGCCAACGGCGTTTTCGGGCGTCCACGTGCGCGCCGGGTTGTACTTCGTGGTGACGAGCCGATGGCGTGGATCGACGGGCGTGGCGACTGGCGCGCCCAGATAGACGTCGCCAAGCCCAAGCACGAGATAGCGCGCGTCGAACACGATGCGTTTCACGTCGTCGATGCTGTCGAGTCCGTTGATGCGGCGAATGAATTCGATGTTGCTTGGGCACCAGGGCGCGTCGGGGCGCACGCTCTGCATATAGCGCTCGATGGCGATGCGCGTCGATGGATCGTCCCAGGACAAAGGCAGATGCACGATACGATTGGGCACGCGCATCGCATCGACAGCGGGCAATTGCGCCTGGGCGCTCTTGATGTAATCGATCAGCCGTTCGAGCGGCAGCACGGTGGGGTCGAAATGCACCTGCAACGAGCGAATGCCAGGCGTGAGATCGACAATGCCGGCCACGCGGTTTTCGGCGAGCCAGTTCATCAGCGCGTGCACGCGAAAACGCAGCTTGAGGTCGAGCACGGGCGCGCCATATTCGATCAGCAGATTGCGATCGCCGGAGCGCCGGAATACCACGCTCACGCCTTCATCCGCAGGCTCGCTACGATAGAGCACGCACTCGTGCGCAACGGGTTGCTCGACGCTATGCGCAGGCACGAAGCGCACCGTATCGCCCGGACGCAGCTGGCCGAGTTTCCATAGCTCCTCGCCTACCACCGTCACCGGGCAAACGAAGCCGCCCAGGCTCGGGCCGTCCGGGCCCAGGATCACCGGCATATCGCCCGTGAAATCGACCGCGCCGATCGCATAGGCGTTGTCGTGGATATTCGATGGATGCAGCCCTGCTTCGCCACCGTCCGCGCGCGCCCATTGCGGCTTCGGGCCGATCAGGCGTACGCCCGTGCGGCTCGAGTTGTAGTGCACCGTCCAGCGCGCCTCATAAAGCATGGCGATGTCTTCGCGCGTGAGGAAATCCGGCGCGCCATGCGGACCGTCGAGTACCGCCAGTTCCCATTCATGCGTGAGCGCGGGAATTCGCGCAGGCGCTAGCGTCGCGCCCGCCTCGCCTTTACCGGCCTCGGGCGCGAGATGCAGGACGTCGCCCTTGCGCAGCGCACGGCCCGCGTGACCGCCAAACTGCCCGAGCGTAAACGTCGCCTTGCTGCCGAGATAATCGGGCACCTGCAGACCACCCTTCACCGCAAGGCAAGCGCGCACGCCCGCGCCGCTCACGCCGCCGAGTTTGAGTACGCTTCCAGCCGTCGCGCGCACGACCTGCCAGAACGACACAGAGTTGCCGTCCAGCGAAGCGGCCAGCGGCGCGCCGCCCAGCACGAACAGCGTTTCGCAGTTAAAACGCAAGGTCGCGCCGACCATCGTGAACTCAAGTCCCGCCGCGCTGGTGGGGTTGTCGAGCAATTCGTTAGCAAGGCTGAACGATAGATCATCCATCGGCCCGGACGGCGGCACGCCCACATCCCAGTAGCCGAGACGCCCTGGCGTCTGCTGCACGGTCGTTTGCACACCACCGTCGATCACGTCGACAGTATGCGGCGCAAACAGGAAGCGGCCCAGAAATCCAGTGGTTTGTTCGCCCGCAGCAAAAGTCGCCGATCCCACCACCGCGCGCAGATAGTCGAGATTGGTCTCGATACCGTAAAGTTGCGTGCGTTCGAGCGCATCGGAGAGTTTCGCTAGCGCGGCTTCACGTGTGTTGCCGGTGGCGATGATCTTGGCCACCAGCGGATCGTAATAGGCGCTGACTTCCGTGCCCGCCTCCACCCAGCTATCCACGCGCACATCGTCGGGAAAGACGACATGCGTGAGCAGGCCCGAACTCGGCTGGAACTGGCGGTTGGGGTCTTCCGCATACACGCGCACCTGCACACTCGCACCCCGTGGTGTACTCACGAGCGTGTCGAGCGGCGCGAGCGTGCCCTCGGCCTGGCGAATCATCCATTCGACAAGATCGACGCCAAACACTTCTTCGGTCACGCCATGCTCGACCTGAAGCCGCGTATTGACTTCGAGAAAATAGAAGGCGCGCTCGCGCGCATCGAACACAAATTCCACTGTGCCGGCGTTGGCATATTGGACCGCACGCGCAAGACGCACCGCGGTTTGGTGCAGCGATTGCCGCTCCGCCGCGCTCAAACCCGGCGCGGGCGTCTCCTCAATCACCTTCTGGTTGCGCCGCTGCACCGAACAATCGCGCTCGCCCAGCGCAATCACGTCGCCCTTGCCATCGCCGAAAATCTGCACTTCGATATGGCGCGCGTGCTCGACGAACTTCTCCAGATACACACCCGCATTGGCGAAATTGCTTTGCCCCAGACGCGCGACCGACGCAAAAGCGGCTTCCAGTTGCACGGCGTCACGGCACAGCGACATGCCGATACCGCCACCGCCCGCCGTACTCTTAAGCATGACCGGATAACCAAGCGACGCGGCGGCTTCAAGCGCCGCCTGGGCATCGGCCAATAAGCCCGTGCCCGGCAAAAGCGCGACACCGTTCGTCTGGGCAATCTCACGGGCCGTGTGTTTCAGACCAAACGCCGTCATCTGATCGGGGCGCGGCCCGATGAATGCGATGCCCGCCGCTTCGCAGGCACGCGCAAACGCAGCGTTTTCCGATAGAAAACCGTAGCCGGGGTGGACGGCCTGCGCGCCCGTGCGCTGCGCTGCGTCCAGAATCGCCCGCGCGTTCAGATAGCTTTGCGCAACCGGCGCCGGGCCGATGCAGACGGCTTCATCCGCGAGCATCACATGCATGGCGTGGCGATCCGCTTCCGAATACACCGCAACCGATGCGATACCCAGGCGCTTGAGCGTGCGAATCACACGGCAGGCAATCTCTCCGCGATTGGCGATAAGAATCTTGTCGAACGCCATCACGCCTCCCAAACGAGCAGACGCACCGGCGTGGGGTTATAGCCGTTGCAGGGGTTGTTTAGTTGCGGGCAATTCGAAATCAATACGGTTACGTCTTCATCCGCGCGAACTTCCACATATTTTCCGGGCGCGGAAATGCCGTCTTCAAACGTGAGTTTGCCCAGCGACGTGACCGGCACGTTCATGAAGAAGTTGATGTTGCTGACGAGATCGCGTTTGCCGAGCAAGGCCGCCGCGCCGCAGGTGCAATGCGCGAGCGCGTTGAGGTAGCTGTCACGGCAACTGTGCATGTGACGCTTGTCGAGCGCGTAACGCACGGTATTGCTTTCTGCCGCACAGGCCCCGCCGAGCGTGTCGTGACGCCCGCAGGTATCCGCAACGATAGTCAGCATCGGTCTGCCGAGATTCGACATCAGCACGCTGCCTGCGCTCAGATAGAGATTGCGTTGCGCGCGAATGGTGTCCTGCGCGCTGTAGCGTTCGACGGGATCGTCGCTGCGATAGAACAGCGTATCCACGGCCTGATTGCCTTCAAGATCGACGATGCGCAGCGTCTGGCCGCGCTTGAGGTCGTACAGCCACGGCTCGCCGGCGGGCAGCGTGAAATCGTAATGGGCGTGACGCTCGTCGAGCGCGCTTTCAATAATCGGCATGGCGGCTCCTCAGGCGAACAGGCGATCGGTATTGGTAAATGCGCGGCCGTTTTCGGCGCAGGACGTGCGGCACACGTCATCGGCCGAGGCAGACGCATCGGCGGCATAGGCGCGCCATGCGATCAGTTTCACGGGCCTGGGCGCATAGTCGCGCTGCGGATCGAGCGGATGCGGCGCCGTGGAGAACGCCGCAAGCGTATTCATTTCGAAGCGCAGATCGAATGCGTCGCCCGCGCGCGAATGCCCGGGCACGTATTCGAGCGAGCCGTCCTCGCCTACCGACACCTTGCTGAAGAAGTTCACATTGGCGACGAGATCGCGTGCGCCAAGCCCGTATTTCGCGAGTTCGAGCACGAGGCTGTCACGCCCGTTGCGGATCATCGTGTTGCGATGAGCCTGGTAGCGCTTTTCGCCGTATTTGCGTGCGAACAGCGCTGCATCGCCAACGCCGCCAAGCGGATCGTGCCAGCCCAGCGTATCGGCCGTGATGGACGCGATCACACGGCCCATATCGGTATGCAGCGCGTGGCCGCGCGTGAGATGGGCGGTGTGCTGCGCCTTGAGCGTGTCCGCCATGTTGTAGCGTTCGAGCGGATCTTCCTGACGATGGAACACGGCGGCGAGATTCGCACCGCCTTCAAGATCGACAATGCGCAGCGTGAGGCCGCGGCGCAGAATGCCGGACCAGTGCGCGCCTGCGGGAATGACGGCTTCCCACAGCGGCGCCTGATCGGGCAATTGAGTCAGCGCGGGTTCAGCGTGGAGGCTGGACGGCATGGAGGCTCCTGGTAGCGAAGGGAATAAGCGTGAGAGGGCGACCGAACGACATCGCGACCTCCCGGGCTTTTATCCCTCCGTGGAGCCTCGGCACCGCCCTCGATATGAAGGTGGGAGACGAGACCGGATTGCTCTCGGACCAGGCATCGGGCGCGGACGAATGTGGCGTCGTCCTGCGCAGCGACCGGAACCCTAGCGATCCTAAGATGATGCAAATTACTTCGCACCTCTCGCTGCATGGATTAGCGAGATCCATGCCAACGGTGTTGCAAGGGTTGAAATCCCGCGCGGATAAAGGGTTTGACGTGGAGTTGGGATGCTTGCGCCGTGGTGATGCACGCGCCCTATATTGGGGATTTATGCGCTCCCGCCGAACCAGACGGCACTATTAATGGGCGCGAAGACTGGCCCATCAAGGCAAATGCAAGGATGGCATGGCTGTTGCATTCACGACGATCATTTTGAATCTTGTCGAGACCGACCATGTCCCATGCCCTGCGTCTGCGCCAGTTTTTCTATTCGATCTTTGCGTCGCGATTCATTGAATTGCAGCGCGGGCAAGCCATCGCGCCACATCGCGGCGACCAGCCGCAACGCTGATTACATCGATATAAAACCAACAACGGCCAAGCCGATACAACCATCTATTCTCGGGGCATGACAGATGAAGCTTTCCCATAAACTCCATACGCGCACGACTGCGCCCTTGTGGCTGCTCACGATTGGCCTCGTCCTCTCGACGACCGGTGTGGGTCTGTTTTGCCATGCGTTGAGTGCGACACAGGAAAGCAGCCAGTCGGGCCAGTCGTTCGCCGTGACCGCTGTGCTCCTCGGCGTGATTGCGGTTGTCTACGCAGCGCATGAGCTTTCGCAAAGACGACGCCACGTGTGACCGTATCGTGAAGTTCACGCGCTCCCCCGCACAGTCCGGGGAGCGGCCCCAAATATTTTTTCTCTTTCCCGCCCAATCGGCACCGTAAAGTGTCTCCCTAAGGGCGCGGCCCCGTTTTTCTTTCCTTCTCTTTCCTTTTTTTTTCACAATCGAGCGGGCATAATTCGGCGTCTGCGAAGTATGTCGATACGTAGTTCGCCTTTAAAGGGATTTCGTCCCTACCTCCAACGGGAGTTTTTACTCCGCCCTCTTCTGTTTCTGCGAGAGAGGGTGGAGCATTCGGCCCGTTCCATCGGCGCCCCGCTCTCCCGGCGCGGCATTGTCTCCCGTTCATTGCAGCAGCAATGACGTCGTGAGACATGTCATCGCATGGCCCGTCATGCATAGGTGTCCCCAGAAGCGGTGACCCAACGAATTTCACATTACATTATTATCAGGAGTCCTAGTTGTTGAAGTTGAAGTCCATCCCAGTAACGCTCGCAGTCGGCATCCTCGCCGCTCTGTTTGCGGGCGAAAGCAACGCTGCCTGTGTCAGCAATCCGCCGAATCAATCCAACGCATCGTTTCCCAGTAGTCTCACCGGCAAGCTGGTCTATCACAGCTACGTGAGTTACGGCGACGGTACGAGCCAGCTCTTCATTTACGATTTCAGCGCGCATAAGCTGACGCAGGTGAGCAGTGCATCGTGGGGCATCACCGACCCGATGAACGCCAGCTTCTCTCCCGACGGCAAATGGCTGCTCTTCATGGGCATCCAGAACAATGCATGGAACGTGTTCATGTGGCCAACCGACGGAAGCCACGTTCCGTACAGCCTCACGAACAGCACGGGCGCGACGCGCAACGAAGATCCGAAATTCTCGCCCGATGGATCGACGGTGATCTTCAAGCAGAATAGCGCCAACGTCATG
This sequence comes from Paraburkholderia sp., assembly GCF_035948235.1. GTDB lineage: Bacteria > Pseudomonadota > Gammaproteobacteria > Burkholderiales > Burkholderiaceae > Paraburkholderia. The sequence goes on from NZ_DASZJJ010000311.1 coordinate 16,000, forward strand.
CAAGGCACGCTGTCGTATCCTAGCGGCATTCCGCAGTTCACGTCGGTGATCAACATCACCAACAACAAGACGCAGGATTCGATGCCGTTCATGACGCCGGACGGTACGAAACTGCTGTTCTCGGAAGGCACGGGCGGCGCAAACCTCGGTCTTTATGAGGAAACCATCGCCACGGGCGCGACCGTGGCGTTTGATGCCGTGAGCGGAATCAGCACCTACTATCCGGTGGTTCGCGCCGACGGCACGGTGTTCTACACGAAGTGGAACAACGCGACAAAGCAACTCGATCAGTTGTACACGAAGACCAACGCGTCCGACACGCCGAATCAGTTAAGCATCAACGACTGCATCAGCAACAATGACGACGCAGCGCCGGTCAATGGCACAAGCTACGTGTTCTTCTCTTCGACCACGGCAGGCGGCTACCAGCTTTATCTGGGCGATATCAACACGGGCAACCGCTGGAGCCTCACGCAGTTCGGCGTCAACTCGGACACGACGAAGGCGAAGCTGGGCTCGAGCTACTACGCCGGCACGCCGGCCTCGACGTCGGGCAGCGGTTCGACTAGCGGTTCGACCGGTGGCACGACTAGCGGCTCGTCGAGTTCGGGCGGTTCGTCCGGGT
>NZ_DASZJJ010000312.1:0-3995 GCF_035948235.1 Paraburkholderia sp.
ACAATTCGTTTCACCCCCTGACCAGGGGTGTCTTTTTCATCTCTTTATACGCGGCTTTCGGGCCGCGTTTTTTTCGAACGCTTTATAATCGGTTTATAAGTTCCCACGAATAACGAAATGCACTATTTCGATTGGCGAAGAGCGTGCCCTGGCTTGTCCGTTCGTCAGAGGGCCACGTTCGGTGGGTGTGGGGCGGGTAGAATCGCAGGCTTGAGTTGTGTTTCCGCCCCGCGAACGTGAGTAAACCTGTAATGACCAATTCCCCCCTTCCATCGTCCGACACCGCTGCTGACTCCCCGACGGAAGGCGCGTCCGAAATCCAAGCAACCCCGCTCGACCATCTGGAAGAAGCGCTGCCCGAAACCCAGCACGAAGCGCGTCTGTGGCGCGACGACGGCTGGACCGCGCGCGTCATCAAGAACGAAGACGACGATGGCTGGGCCGTCGAGATGACAAAAGACGGCGAAGCGGAACCCGCGCTTGTCGGCCCCTGGACGATGGGCCGCGACAAGAAGAATCCGAAGCCGCTCGATACGTCGGCGTTCAATACCCTCGTGAAGACCGCGTCGGAAGTGTTGCGCCGGCACGAACAGCAGTTGCATGCGCTGCTGCACAAGCGCGTCGGCGTGCAGACCGACGACGGCGACATCGACGTGACGCTCGACATCGTGCCCGACGAGTACGAGCCTTACGCCATGCTCACGGCGCTCGATGCGTTCGGCGAGCAGATCGCGCAGGTGCGGGTCGCGCCCAACTTCAAGCTGACCAAGGCGCGCGCCGAGTCGTGGGCCGAGGGTGGCTTCGGGCGCATCGAATAAGACGCGCGTCCGCCTAGTCCTGCTGGCAGAAGATGGCGGTCAGGAGCGGCCCGGCGTGATGCACGATGGCCGTATTGCCGACCGCGTCGAGCGCGGCCTGGACCTTGCCCTGGGTCGCGACTACCACCGCGCCATAGGCCGATCGGGCGATCGGCTTGCCGTCGCCTGTCTTGAACAGCGGGTCGTCCTGCTGGAACGCCACGATCGCGAACACACTGAAGCCGTAGGCCGTCATATGCGCACCGTGCGCGGGCCAGAAGGCGTTGATCGAATTCTTCTCGACGCGCATGGGCTTTTCGTCGATCAGCTTCTGGTCGATAAGACCGGACACGAAGTCGTGCGCCGACTCCTTGCAGGTCAGGGCATCGTCGAGGGCGGCGGCATGGCCGGTGAGCGGCACGAAAGGGAGCGCCGCGAGCAGCAGGGCAGCGAGGGAATGACGTTTCATCGTAATTCTGGCGATTAGGCCGTACAGGCGCCGCTCACTTGCGCGACGCCAGGGCCGATGCGAAGGCAAGCACTGTACGCGGGTTTGCGCGAGCTTGCTTGCGGGGCAGCATCGAGCCTGGCCGATCCGATCAAGGCAAACGTTCGCACACTCGAGAACGGACAATCTTTCACCTTTGCACTCTGAAATCTTTCGCCGACTGTAGGGTGGCGGTAAAATTGATGCATTCTGAATGAAAATCGCTTTCATTTCGGTAAGAAGTGCCGATGTGGCGCGGAAAACCGCATCGTAAGCGTGCAGAAGCCTCAAAACGTCGCCCAAATGCGCCCACCGACGGCGCGAAGATCCAAGAGAACAAGAAAGTGCAAATGAAAAACACCGCGCTCGCTGCGTCGGCCTTCGTGGCGGCCGACGTGTTTCTCGTTGTGTACATCGTGATGCTGATCTACGGATTCAGCATCACGGCAGGCGCGTGCAGGGCGCTCAAGGCCGAGACAGCCGGTATGGCGGAACTGGCTGATCTGGAAGCGGTTTGCCGGCAGCAGACCGACCCCGTGAGCTGGCTCACGCTGGCGTCGGGCAGGCTGTTTCACGCTTAGGCGCGAGCCGCCACGAAGTATGGCAAGACACCCTTACAACTCTCGCGAAAACGACACATTTCCAGACCGGTCAGCTACACGCAACTGTGCTAGGCCCGAGAGCATATCGAGGCGGCTTCCACTATACTTCTCGGTTATGACTGGAAAAGACCAACCTGCGGAAACGCTACCGCGTGCGGTACCGCTCCCGCGCACCTGGGACGCGCGCGCGGCGCGCTGGCTCGTCACGCCACTCGTGCCGACCCGTGTAACCCCGAATCACCTGACTACCCTGCGCCTGCTGATTGGCCTCGCGGGCGCCTTCTATCTGGCGCGCGGCGACTTTCTGCACGTCAATATTGGCGCATTTCTGATCGTTTTGTCGAATTTCGTTGATCACACCGACGGCGAACTCGCACGAATCAGCGGCAAGACCAGCCGTATCGGCCATTTCTACGATCTGGCCGCGGATGCCGCTACGACCATCCTGCTGTTCTTCGGCATGGGCTACGGTCTGGGCGTGCTCGCCGCCTCCGGTGCGACTGCGGCCGAATGGCGCGTGCCGCCGGCTGTGCTCGGCGGTATCGCCGGGGTGGCCGTCGCGGTAATCTTCTTCCTGCGCATGCGTATCGAGGAAATGGCGGGCAAGGCCGGCACGCAGCAGGCCTTCGTCGGCGGTTTCGAGACTGAAGACGTGCTGTATCTGTTGCCGCTCGTCACGCTCACTGGTATTGCGTCGCCGTTTGTCGTGGCCGCGTCCATCGGGGCGCCGCTGTTTGCGATTTACGTGGTGCTCGACTACTGGCGCGTGACGCGCCGCGCGGCCGGCAAGGAAACCAGTCAGGTTTGGATCAGCAGATGAGTGTGCAAGCAGAAGAAGAACAGGCAGTGATGGGCAATGCGCGCAGCGCGGGTGGTGAAGCCGCCTTGCCCGATGCCTCGATTGACCGCGCCCTGGGCGGTCTGGATTCGGCGCGTCTGCGCGACGAATACGTGAATCAGGGTTCGTTCGTGTATCTCTCCGAATTCCTGCCCGCGGACGCGACGCAGCGGCTCATCGACGCCGCCAATGCGCTGATGCCCGAGGTCAACCGCAATTTCATTCCCGGCCATAAGGCGGGCGGCAGTGTCAGCCGTCACACGATTGACCGCCTGCAGCCGTATATCGCCGAGCTGTACCGCTCGCCGAAGCTGATCGGCTGGCTAGAAAAGATCACCGGCGACAAGCTCCAGCTTTCGCCCGAAGACGATCCGCATGCCTATGCGCTGTATTACTACACGCGCGCGGGCGATCACATCGGCTGGCATTACGACACGTCCTATTACGACGGCCGCCGCTATACGGTCCTGCTGGGCGTGATCGACGACTCGTCGTGCATTCTGGATTACGAGTTGCATACCCGCGACGACAACAAGCCCGACGAACCCGGCGCGGTGCAGTATCCGCCCGGTGCGCTCGTGCTGTTCGACGGCGACAAACTGCGCCATCGCGTGACGGCCAGCCGTGAAGGGGAGGTACGCGTTTCGCTCACGTTCGAATACGTGACCAACCCGAACATGCGCCCGTGGCGGCGCTTCATCTCGAACATGAAAGACGCGATTGCGTACTTCGGCTTTCGCCAGGTGTTCCGCAAGGCGCTGCAGTCCGCCACCGGCGGCGCGCGCAAGACGGGAGAGCGGGTGTGAGCCGTGCCGCCATCCTGCTGCTGTCGATTGGCGCAGCACTCTTTATCGCGCTGCTCGCATGGCAGGGCCTGGGCTCGGTGACGAGCACGCTGGCTGCGGCCGGCTGGGGCCTTGCGCTTGTCGCGGCCTTTCACGTCGTGCCGCTCGTGCTCGACGCGGGCGCAATTTCGGTGATGTTCCGCAAGGGCGAGCGTGTCGATCAGCGTGACGCGCTGCTCGCGCGCTGGAGCGGCGAGGCCGTCAACAGCCTGCTGCCGGCCGGCCAGATCGGCGGTCCCGTGGCGATGGTGCGCCAGCTTGCGCAACGCGGCATGGCCATGCGCGACGCGGCGGCGGCCATCACCGTGAGCACGACGCTCCAGGCGGTCGCGCAGATCGTCTTCGCGGTATTCGGCATTGCGCTCTTTTCCGCTTATGCCGCCAACGGCGCGCCGCGCGATCTGGGCCTTGCCGCCATGATCGCCA
>NZ_DASZJJ010000313.1:0-4124 GCF_035948235.1 Paraburkholderia sp.
CTGGGACATCGACGAGATCGAGCGCCTCATGGAACCCGGCGGCGAGGCGCGCTTCGCGCACTACCTGGAAGCGACCGTGCGCAAGATGGCGTCGTGGGAAACGGCGCGTGAGGTGGACTTCGCCACGCGCACGCAGGGCGAACCGGAGATTTTGATCGGCGGGCTGGATTTCGAGGGCTAAGCCGGATTCAAACGTTGCCTGAAACCACCAGCGCGTGAACGGCCTTCACGGCCATGCCCACCGCGACGCAACCCGCGAACACCGCAAACGACTGCTGCAGCCGCACGCCGCTCACATGGCGCGCGAAACCACGGCCCAGCAGCATCCCGGCGAGCGCGCCCGCCGCGAACGGCAGCGCATTGAGCCAGAGCATATGACCGCTCGCGGCCGACGCCGCCACGCCCGCGGTCGACACGAGCGCGATCACGGCAAGCGAAGTGGCGACAATGCCCTGCATCGGAATATCGGAGGCGCGCTTGAGCGCCGGCACGATCACAAAGCCGCCGCCCACGCCGAGCAGGCCCGAGAGAAACCCGGCCATCGCCCCAGAGAACGCGAGCGCCCGCGCGCAGGGCGCGGTCCAGTCGAGCTTGCCGCGTTCGAGATTGAGGCGGCAGGGCAAATCGGAAGGGCAAGGCTCTGCGCCGCCCTGTAGATCATGCGCCGCGGTGTTCGAACCGCTGGCGGGTTGATGAAACATGCGCCACGCCACGCGCGTGAGCACCACCGCGAACAACAGCATGAGCGGCGCGTCCGGCACGCGATGCGCGACCCACAGACCGGCGGGCGAAATCACCGCGCCGGCTGCGGCCATCAGCGCGGCGGCCTTGTAGCGCACCTTGCCCTCGCGCAGCGCGAGCAGCGCGCCGATGCCCGCCGCCAACGCCACCGCGAACAGCCCGATGGGCGCGGCCTGCGCCACGCTTAAACCCAGACCGAACACCAGCAGCGGCACCGCGACGATGGCGCCGCCCGCGCCCGTCAGCGCAAGAATCAGCCCGACGACCGAGCCGAGCGCGGTACTCACCAGCAAGGCGGTGTCCATGAGGCGGCGTCTCCTTTTTTATCGATATCGGCTTGAGTGGCTCGCTCAGCCTTGCGCGTCGCTGGCCGATGCGCCCGTGAACCACTCGCGGCCCTTGAGCATGCCGCTCCAGTAGAAGCGCGGCAGGAAGCTGGCCTTGAGGAACCACATCAGGCGGCGCGGGCGTGTGGCGTCGAGCGGGAAGGTGGGCAGCAGCTTGCCGCCGTAGCCGAACTCGGCCAGCACGACCTTGCCTTTCTCGACCGTCAGCGGGCACGAGCCGTAGCCGTCGTAGCGGTAACGCATCTCCGCGTTCGCGCGCGCTGCCAGCAGGTTTTCGGCGACGATCACGGCCTGCTTGCGCGCGGCCGCACCGGTCTTGGCATTGGGCGCCGAGCACACATCGCCGAGCGAAAACACATTGGGCCAGCGCGGATGCTGGAGCGTCGCGTGATCGACTTCGCACCAGCCGGCCGCATCGCCCAGATCGCTCTCGCGGATGAAGTCGGGCGCGACTTGCGGCGGCACCACATGGATCATGTCGAAGCGCTTGTCGATGCGCTTGATGTTGCCGTCGGCGTCCTTCACTTCGAAGGTCGCCTTGCGTGCCGAGCCGTCGATCGCAACCAGGTTCGAGCTGAATTCGAGCTGGGCGTTGTAGCGCTTCACGTACTCCATGAGCGGCGGCACGAAAGTCGGCACACCGAACAACACGGCGCCCGCCAGATCGAATTCGACCTTCACCTTCGGCAGCACGCCGCGCTTCATCCAGTGATCGCAGGCCAGATACATGGCCTTTTGCGGCGCGCCCGCGCACTTGATCGGCATGGCCGGCTGCGTGAAGAGCGCGGTGCCGCTTTGCATCTTCTGCACCAGTTCCCACGTGTAGGGCGCGAGGTCGTAGCGGTAATTCGAAGTCACGCCGTTCTTGCCCAGCGTTTCCTGCAACCCGGCGATGCGCTCCCACGCCAGCCGCAGTCCAGGCGCGACGATCAACTGCTTGTAGGCGACGGTCTCGCCATTGGTCAGGCGTACGAGGTTCTGCGTGGGCTCGACGCGCTCCGCGCCTGCGCGCAGCCATGTTGCGCCTTGCGGCATCACGCTCGCCATTGGGCGGCGGGTCTTTTTCACGTCGAAAGCGCCGCCGCCCACCAGCGTCCAGGCGGGCTGATAGTCGTGTTGGTCGTTGGGCTCGACGATGGCGATGCGCAGATTGCGCTGGCGGCGCAGCAGGCTCGCCGTCACGCTGATGCCCGCCGTGCCGCCGCCGATCACGACGACATCCCACGGTTCGGCGTTGCTGGCGGCTTTCGCGCTGTTTGCGCTCGCAGCGGCAAGCGGCGCGGCAACGGCGCTCGCCTGCGCGAACTGCCACAGATTGGTCGCGCGATTGCCGGTGCGGCAGTAGGCGAGCACGGGCGCGGGCAGGTCGGCGAGCGCTTGCGCGAACTGCGCGACATCGTCGGCGCCGATCTTGCCGGGCGTGACCGGCAGATACGCGAAATGCAGGCCGAGCTGTTCGGCGGCTGCGCGGATATCGCTCGACGCGGGCTGCGACGGGCCGCCTTCGCCATCCGGCCGGTTGCAGATGACCGAACGGAAGCCTGCGGCCGCGATGGCGGCGAGATCGGCGGGCGTGATCTGGTCGGCGCTCGCGAAGCGCGCGTCGTGTTGCACGATTTGCATGGGCTCGAAAACTCCTGGTATGGCTGGATGATTGGCGGCGGCGATGCGTTGCGCGATGCTCAGGCCGGGCGAGCCGGGTTTGCCGGGTTTGCCGGTTTTGCCGGTTTTGCCTTCAGCCGGCCGCAATAAAGGCTGGAAAGCGTCTGCATCACCTGGATGACTTCGTTGCCCGCGAGACGGTAATAGATGTACTTGCCTTCGCGGCGCGTCTCGACGAGGCCTTCCTCGCGCAGCACGCCCAGGTGCTGCGACAGGCTGGGCTGATGCACGCCGACGAGCGCTTCAAGCTCGCCGACGTTGCGCTCGCCTTCGACGAGCTGGCAAAGCAGCAGCAGACGGTCTTCGTGCGCGAGCGCCTTGAGCAGCGCGCAGCACTTTTCGGCGGATTCGCGCAGCGCGGAAAGGGCGTCGGGCGTGATAGGGGAGTTCATAGGCGGCGATAGGTCCGGCGGCGGGTCAGACGACAGGGAGCGATGCGCGACATCATGAAACGGCTGACAGTTTGTTGACAAACATTATATCGATTCATAATATGTCTTTCAATAGAACAAGCGCCGCATGGAGTTGCCGATGTCCGATCACACCCCTGTCCCCTCAGCCGAAACCGCCACCCTCGTCGAGCCGTTCTTCGATCCGGCGACGGCCACCGTCACCTACGTCGTGCACTCGGGGCGCGGCTCGGCGTGTGCGATCGTCGATCCGGTGCTGGACTACGATGCGAAGTCGGGCCGCACGTCCACGGAATCGGCGCAGCGCGTGATCGCTTTCGTGCGTGAATATGGCCTGACGGTCCAATGGCTGCTGGAGACCCACGCACACGCCGACCATTTTTCGGCGGCGCCGTTTCTCAAGCAGCAACTGGGCGGCAGGATCGCCATCGGCGAGCACATCCGCATGGTGCAGGGCGTGTTCGGCAAGGTCTTCAATCTGGGCGGCACGCTGGCCGCCGACGGCAGCGAATTCGACCATCTCTTCACCGACGAGGAAACCTTTCATGTCGGCCCGCTCGCGGCGCGCGCGATGCATGTGCCGGGCCACACGCCCGCCGATCTCGCCTACCAGATCGGCGACGCCGTGTTCGTGGGCGATACGCTGTTCATGCCCGACGTGGGTTCGGCGCGCTGCGATTTCCCTGGCGGCGACGCACACACGCTGTATCGATCGGTGCGCAAGCTGCTCGCTCTGCCGGGGCAGACGCGCCTCTTCATGTGCCACGATTACCCGCCCGAATCGCGCGGCCCGAGCTTCCAGAGCACCGTCAGCGCGCAGCGCGAGGGCAACATCCACCTGAACGACAGCGTGAGCGAAGAAGCCTTCGTACAAATGCGCAGCACGCGCGACCGCACCCTCGCCATGCCGAACCTGATCCTGCCGTCGATCCAGGTGAACATCCGCGCTGGGCGCCTGCCCGAG
>NZ_DASZJJ010000314.1:0-3842 GCF_035948235.1 Paraburkholderia sp.
CGCTTCTACCGCGCACACGAGGTCCCTGCCGCCCGCTGCCCGCGTGAGGACGGTTTCGACGCGCGCATGGGCTTCGTCGACGTGACGCATGGTGGGAAACGAGAAATAGCGCATGGCTTCGGCGTCGGACCAGATCGTGAAGAGCGCGGGCGCATCGCCTGGCCGCAGCGCCCGAATGCGCAGACGCGCCGTGGTCAGCGTGACGGGATCGAACATGTTGGTCTTTTCGTTACTCGTGTTGAACGTGAGGCGAGATCAGCTTTGCCCTTCGTGCCTGAAGCGCTTGAGCACGAGCACGCACAGCGCAGGCAGATGCACCACGCCCATGCCGCCCAGAATCACCACCCACGGCGGCGCGATGGTCCCGGACAGCATCGCCGAAATCGTGCCGAACGCCAGCCCGACCAGCAGCAACACGGCATGCGCGATGAAGCGCTTGCGGCGCGTGGCCGTGAAGCGCGGGATGCTCATGTGAACATAGATCATGACGAGCAGGGCGAGGGTGGCGATGAGGGCAAACATGGCAGTGGAACAGTTGAGCGATGAGTGGACGGCATGTTACGCGAGGCGCGCATTTCCTGTTCGCGTTTTGAGCGCGCGGATTGCTTTACCTCGCCGGCGACGTGACGAATCAAAAATCTCGCGGATCATGCTGGCCGAATGGCGCGCACGGGTCGTTCCTGTATATTGGCCAGCCCCTGAACGACACATCGGAATACCCTCATGAGCGTTTCCCTGCTTGTCCTGATCGAAACTCAACCGGGCAAATCGGCCGAACAACTGAAGGCGTTCGAGCAACTCGCGCCGAAGGTGCGTGCGGAAGCCGGTTGCATCGAGTATCAACTGCATCGCGTGAGCGGTCGGGAAGAGCAGTTCGTGTTGACCGAGACATGGGAATCTGAGGCCGCGCTGGGCGCTCATGACATCGCTGCGCACATGGTCGAAGCCGACGCGGCTAACAAGGCGTTTCGCGCCGGTCCTGCGACCGTGCTGAGATTGACGAAGGTCTAGGCGAATCTGCGGAATCTGAAGATCCAGCTTCTTCCTTCGCAGTAGATTCGGGCGACGTGACAGCAGCGCGCGTCGCCGGTTTGCTCTCCCCGGTTCTCCCCTCCCAATTCCCCAGATTCCGCTTCACGGGCCGATCGTCAGCGTCGGCGCCCCTGCGCCTCGTCGCGCGCGCTCACGCCATCCCGCCCCAAATCTCCTGATCGATCCTTCTACCTATCATGGTATTCCATAATATTGACGGCCTTTTTGTCCGCCGTAACATGGCATACCATAATCTCATGCAAAACGACTTGCAGCCGAGAGAAGACCAGACAGCAGAAAAGCGGGCCTGCCGCCCCAAGGAGTACGAGATGAGCACACCCCATTGCGCCAGTTTCGACACGACCGGCTTTCGCCAGGCGCTAGGCGCCTTCGTGACCGGCGTCACGGTCGTGACGACGATTCAGGCCGACGGCACGCCACGAGGCTTTACCGCCAATTCGTTCACGTCGGTGTCGCTCGATCCGCCCCTCGTGCTGGTTTGCATCGCGAAGAGCGCGGCGAGCTTCGAGGTGTTTTCGCAGGCGCCGCAATTCGCCGTGAGCGTGCTGGCGGAGGATCAGAAGGACGTGTCCGGCGTGTTTGCCTCGAAGAGTCCCGACAAGTTCGCCCAGGTCGCGTGGCAGACGCGCACGACGGGCGCGCCGGTCATGCACGGCGCGGCGGCTCACTTCGACTGCGCAACGCATCAGATGATCGACGCGGGCGACCACATCATCCTGCTTGGTCGCGTGCTCGATTTCGCGCATGCGGGCGTGTCGCCGCTTGGTTACTGCCGCGGCGCTTACGTGAGCTTCAGTCTCTCGCAGGACGCGCTCGCCGCGACGGCGGCCAGCGAGCACGCCCAGGTGGGCGCGATCCTCGAAAACGCGGACGGCATCGTGCTGCTCGAAACGCCGGACGGTCTGCGCCTGCCGCACGGCACGCGGCTCGAAGCGGCCAATGATCCGGCGAGTCTGCGCGGTGTGCTCGCGAGCCTGGGGCTGATTGCGCACCTCGACTTCATTTTTGCCGTGTTCGAGTCGGCGCAGGCCCGACATCGGGCCAATGGCGGCGTGCGCATTTTCTATCGCGGCCGCGTGGTCGCGCAGCGCGGCATGAGCGCGCCCGAATTGCATTTCGTGCCGCTCGCGCAGGTGCCGTGGGATGCGCTATCCGATCCCGCCGAGCGCTCGATGCTCGAACGTTACGTGAAAGAGCGCCACGAAGACGCCTTCGGCATCTATGTCGGCGACAGCGAAGCAGGCACCGTGCAGACGCTCGCGCTTAACTGAACCCTGCCCGAACCCAAACCCGGCGCGCGACGTCATCGCGCCATCGTTGTCATGCAGTCAACTCGCAGTCATTTGATCCGTGGAGAAAGTCATGAGCAGCAGATGGACCCTGTACGCCGCGCCGCTGATCGCGGCAAGCGCGATGATGCTGGCGGCCGCGCCCGCCCTGGCCGCCGATCCGATTGTGTTCACCAGCTGGGGCGGCACCACGCAGTCGTCGCAGCAGAAGAACTGGGCGCAGCCGTTCGCGCAGGCCACCGGCATCAACGTGCTGATGGACGGCCCGACCGACTATGGCAAGTTCAAGGCGATGGTGGAAAGCGGCAACGTCAACTGGGACGTGGTGGATGTGGAGGGCGACTTTGCCTACGCCGCCGCGAAGGATGGCCTGATCGAGCCGATCGATTATTCGGTGGTGAAGAAGGACGAACTGGACCCGCGTTTTTCGTCGCCGCAAGCGGTGGGCAGCTTCTACTACTCGTTTGTGCTGGGCTATAACAAGTCGGCGTTCAAGGGCGCGCAGCCTTCCACCTGGGCCGATCTGTTCGATACGAAGAAATTCCCCGGCAAGCGCACATTCTATAAATGGTCCGCGCCGGGCGTGCTGGAAATCGCGCTGCTCGCCGACGGCGTGCCGCCGAACAAACTCTATCCGCTCGATCTCGACCGCGCGTTCAAGAAGCTCGACACCATCAAGGGCGACATCGTCTGGTGGAGCGGCGGTGCGCAGTCGCAGCAGTTGCTTGCATCGGGCGAGGCGTCGATGGGCATGTTCTGGAACGGCCGTCTGCACGCGCTGCAGGCCACGGGCGTGCCGGTGGGCATTTCGTGGAACCAGAACCTCACGGCCGCCGACATGCTGGTGATCCCGAAGGGCGCGAAGCATCGCGACGAGGCGCTCAAATTCCTTGCGGCCGCAACGAGTCCGCAGGCACAGGCGAAGTTCGCGACCGACACCGGCTATGCGCCGATCAACGTGAAATCGGCCGCGCTGATGACGCCCGCCGTGGCGAAGACGCTGCCGGACCAGTTCACGCAGTCGCAGATCAATCTGGACATGAAGTACTGGGCCGCCAATCGCGATGCCATCGCCAAACGCTGGTACGCGTGGCAAGCAAAATAAGCATAACGAAACAATCGCCGAACCAGTCGTCGAATCGATTGCCTCTGTAACGCGAATAACGGCGTGCGTTCGCGCGCCGTCCCTCCAAGCGGATCGGGAGAGATCATGCCTGAAGTTCTGAGCACCGTCGCCCATGCGCCGGTCGACGCGCCGCCCAAACGGCGCAACTGGCGCAACGCGCGGCTGCTGGCCCCCGCACTGTTGCTGCTTGCGGTCTTTTTCGTGCTGCCGGTGCTGTCGCTGCTGCTGCGCAGCGTGATGGAGCCGACGCCCGGCCTGCACAACTACGCGCAACTGCTCGGGTCGAGCACTTATCTGCGCGTGTTTGCCAATACGTTTCTGGTGGCGGGCGTCGTGACCGTGGTGACGGTCGCGATCGGTTTCCCGACCGCCTG
>NZ_DASZJJ010000315.1:0-6708 GCF_035948235.1 Paraburkholderia sp.
TGGATCTTGGAAAATAATACTCAGTTTAGAGCGTGTTAGGCACTTTTCGCCAGACCTGGTATCCTGGCGAGATGAGCAAACGCAAGCCCTACCCAACGGACGTATCGGATGAAGAATGGCACTTCGCGGCACCGTACCTGACTTTGATGAGCAAAGATGCGCCGCAACGCCGATACGAATTGCGCGAGATGTTCAACGCGTTGCGCTGGATCGTGAGGGCGGGCGCTCCATGGCGCCTTCTGCCACATGAATTTCCGCCGTGGGAACTGGTCTATCAGCAAACTCAACGCTGGATTCAGGCGGGTTGTTTCGAAGCCATGGTGAACGATCTGCGTTCGATTATTCGGGTCGCACAGGGCCGAAAAGGCCAGCCCAGTGCAGTTATTCTCGACGGGCGCACGCTGCAGTCGACATGCGAGAGCGGGCCGCGCGCTGGTTACGATGGCTACAAGCGCAAGAAAGGCAGCAAAGTTCATATGGCAGTCGACACCCTGGGGCAGTTGCTCGCGGTGCATGTGACGCCGGCAAACGAGCAGGAACGAGCGCAGGTTGGTGAACTCGCCCGACGAGTGCAGCAGGCCACAGGCAAGACAGTAAAGGTAGCGTTCGCCGATCAGGGATATATGGGTGAAGAACCCGCGCAGGCAGCGCTTGATGAAGGCATTGAACTTCACGTGATCAAGTTGGCAGAAGCGAAAAAAAGGCTTTGTGCTGCTCCCACGTCGTTGGGTAGTTGAGCGCAGTTTCGGCTGGCTGAACCGCTTTCGGCGGCTCACGCGCGACTACGAACGTCTGCCCGAAACCGTTGCGGGGCTTCATTTCGTCATATTTTCCGTTCTCATGCTCGTTCATTTCGCAAACCTGACGAAAAGTGCCTAACACGGTCTAGGGGACGTCAATACCACGGCACATCGTTCACCTGCGCGCCGGTCACCTTGACGATGAACTCCAGAAACGCGCGCACTTTCGCCGATGGATGCCGCCGCGACGGATAGAGCGCGTAAAGCGGAAAGCGTTCGTCGGGCCAGTCGGGAAACAGATCGACGAGCTTGCCGCTCTCGAACAGCGGCTGGGTGCCCAGCGCCATGATCTGCGCGATGCCGTGACCCGCCAGGCACGCACCGTGCATCGTCGACACGTCGTTGACGGTGAGCCGCCCGCGCGCAGCGATCACGGTCTTTTTGCGCGGACGGTGAAACTCCCAGACAAAAGGCCGCCCGCTGAGCGGATCACGAAACTGGATGCACTCGTGCGGCGCGCGTTCGAGATCGGCGGGCTTGAGCGGTTTGCCGTGCTTCTTCAGATAGGCAGGCGAAGCGGCCGTCACGATGCGTGTGTCCAGCAGTTTGCGCGCCACCAGCGTCGAAGGACGCGGCTCGCCAAAGCGGACCGCCAGATCGAAACCATCGGCGATCATGTCGCCCAGTTCGTCGCGCGTCATCAGGTCGAGTTCGAGGTCCGGATAGCGCTCGACAAACTGGCCGATGCGCGGACTCAGCACGATCTTCGAGAAGAACGGATCGACGTTGACGCGCAGCCGTCCACGCACGGCGCTCGCGCCGCCTGCCGCCGCCGCCGCGGCTTCCTCCAACCCTTCGAGTAGCGGCACGACCTGCTGGTAAAGCCGCCGCCCTTCGTCGGTCAACGTGACCGAGCGTGTCGTGCGGTCGAACAGCCGGATGCCCAGACGCGCTTCCAGCCGCGCTACCGACCGGCTCACGCCCGATTGCGACATATCGAGCCTTTCCGCCGCGCCCGCGAAGCTGCCGCTCTCGACAATCGCCGTCAGCACGCCCATGCCGTTGAGAACACGTTCGTCGAATGACATGGTGATTTCCCCGTTTGAATCGCGCATCGCGATCATGCCATTGTGTCATGAATCAAATGCCATTCATGTCATGGATCGCGGCCCGCGTCGCGCCCACAATCCGTTGCGTCAAAACCCTTTCTTCAATCTTCGTAGCGGAGCAGGCAGATGTTTGCAATCACAGGTATCACGGGTCAGGTGGGCGGCGCGCTCGCGCAGGCGCTGATCGAACAGAAGCAGGCCGTGCGCGCCGTCGTGCGCAGTGCGGATAAAGCTGCGCCGTGGGCGGCACGCGGCTGCGAGATCGCGCTCGCCGATATGGCCGATAGCGCCGCATTACGCGGTGCCTTTGAAGGCGCGCAGGGCGTGTTCGTGCTGTTGCCGCCGGTGTTCGACCCTTCGCCGGATTTCGCCGAATCGAAACGCACCATCGCGGCGCTGCGCGAAGCGCTGGACGAAGCGCAACCGCAACGCGTGGTCGTGCTCTCCACCATCGGCGCGCAGGCCACTCAGCCGAATCTGCTGAGTCAACTCGGCTTGATGGAACAGGCGCTGGGCACGCTGGCCATGCCCGTCGCCTTTCTGCGCGCGGCCTGGTTCTTCGAGAATGCAGCGTGGGACGTCGCGGCGGCGCGCGATCAGGGCGCGATCGACAGCTATTTGCAGCCTTTGGATAAACCAGTGCCGATGGTTTCGACTTTCGATATTGGCCGCGTCGCCGCGCATTTGCTCCAGCAGCAATGGTCGGGCGTGCGCGTGGTGGAACTGGAAGGGCCGCGTCGTGTGACGCCCGATGAAATCGCGGCGGCGCTAGCGCGCGCACTCGACAGGCCGGTGCACGCACGCGCCGTGCCGCGCGAGCAATGGGAGACGCTATTCCGTGCGCAGGGCATGCAGAATCCCGCGCCGCGCATGCAGATGCTGGACGGTTTCAATGAAGGCTGGATCGAATTCGAATCGCCTGAAGCGACGCTCAAGGGTCATGTCACGCTCGAAGAAGCGATGGCTTCGCTCGTCGCGAAAAACGCCTGAATGCGCGCCTGAAAGCACACCTGAGCGCATACCCGATCACGAAACTGGCGCGTCACTGGCATCGACATGGCGTGCCAGTCATCTGTGCAATTCGCGGGGAACATTCGTTGCGTGAGTCGCTCGTAGAGGCATGAGCGGCGTGACAAAGACTTGGGTTGCAGATTGAGTGCGGGCGCACCTGTCACGTTGCCTTCCATACCTTTCATCGAACGATCGCGCGTGCCGCCGCGCGCGATCCGGATGCCAGCGAGGGACACATGCAAGCGCGTCAGGGGCGTTCCATCGAAGTCGATTTTTTCCGCGGCATCGTGCTGATCGTGATCGTGCTCGATCACATTCCCGGCAGCGCGCTTTCGCATGTGATGTTGCATGCGTACGCGTTGTGCGATTCCGCCGAGGTGTTCGTTTTTCTTGGCGGCTACGCGTCGGCTGCCGCGTATATGGCCGTGCACGCACATCGCGGCGTCAACGCCGCGCAGGCGCGCTTTTTACGGCGTAGCTGGGAAATCTATCGCGCGTATCTGCTGACCGCGCTGCTCACGCTGCTGTCGGGCGCGCTGCTTGCTGCGCTGCGCCTGAATCCGCTCGCCGCCGACCTGAGCGGCTGGGCGCCGTTCGCCTCGCATCCGGTCCGCGAGACCCTGCATGTTCTCGTGCTCGCGCGCCAGCCGTATCTGTCGAGCGTGTTGCCGATGTATGTCATATTTGCGTTATGCGTGCCTGCCGCCGTGCCGCTCGCGCGCCGCGCGCCATTGCCGACGCTGGCTGGCAGTCTGCTGATCTGGGTCGTTGCGCCCCAGCTTGCCGGGCTCTTTAGCGCCGGGCACATTGCGGACTGGTCGTTCAATCCGTTTGCGTGGCAACTGATGTTCGTGTTCGGCATGCTGTGCAGGCTGCATCCGCTGCCCGCCGATTTCAAGGCCTCGCAGGCCGCCAGCTGGCTCGTGCGTGTTGCGTTCGCGGCGGTGGCGGTGTTCGCAGCGGTAAAACTGCTGGTCCTGACTCAACCTTTGCCTGGAGCCATGAAACAGCATCTGGCGTTTGCCCGTGTCATCAACTTCATCGCGATCGCGATGGTGGCCGCGTATTTCGTGCATCGCGGCACCGTCGCGCGCCTGGCCGCGCGTCTGCCAGCCGTGGTGGCGGTGGGCCGCACGGGGCTGGTGTGCTTTGTCGGCGGCACGCTGATTTCGGTGCTCGTCGATACTGCGACGCCGCACGCGCTGCACGGCGCAGCGGCGTTTGCTGCGGCGCTGGCCGGCGACGCCGTGGCGATCGGCGCGACGCTCGCGCTCGCGCACGCCTGGCGCGGTGTGGCGAGCCGGCAAAAAGCGCGCGCCGCTGTCAACGGCGCTGGGTGCGGATGAGCGTCGCGCGGCGCTACGCCTGCTGGAGAGTCGCCCGCCGGGTGGCGTTCGCGCTCACGGTTTTGTTCGCGCTCCTTTACGCGCTCGCCGCCAGCGCGCCCGCCCACGCCCAGCGGGCCCCCGCGCTACCACTGCATTGCGCCGATCTCGCTGGCGTGCTGCTGCCGCCCACCAGCATCGGCGTGCCTACCGGCGGGGCACTGGTGCAGAGCGCCGCCATGATTGCGGCGACCGCCACCGGCAACCAGGACGGCGACTTCTGCCGCCTGACCGGCGTGATCCGCCCGCAAACCGCCGGCACGCCCGACATCCACTTCGAGCTGAATCTGCCGAGCCGCTGGAACGGCCGCGCCGTGCAGTTTGGCGGCGGCGGGTATAACGGCGTCGTCGTCACCGGCACCGGGCCGACGCCGTTCTCGCCTGACCGCGCGCCGCTCGCGCGCGGCTACGCCACCTTCGGCGACGACTCGGGCCACCACGGCGATTCCTCGCAGGCGAATTTCGGCCTGCTCGACGAGGCCGTGACCAATTTCGGCTATCTGCATCTGAAGAAAGTCCACGACGTCGCGCTCGCGCTGATCGAGCAAGGCTACGGCCGCGCGCCCGAGCACATGTATTTCGCGGGCGGATCGACCGGCGGGCGCGAGGGCTATACCGTGATCCAGCGCTATCCCGACGATTACGACGGCGTGATCGCCAACGCGCCCGCGCTGAATTTTTCCGGCGTGCGGCTGCTGGGCCTGGTGGTGGGCCAGAGCGAATACCGCACGCCCGGCGGCTATCTGTCGCCGCCATTGCTGGAGCGCGTCTACGAGCGCGCGATGCAGGTTTGCGACACGCTGGACGGCGCCGCCGACGGCATCATCAGCGATGTGGAAGGCTGCCGCGCGAAGGAGGCCGACATCGTCGAATCGCTGCGCTGCCCAGCGCAGGAAGCGGGCGCTGCTTCTGCCTCCGCTTCTGCTACCACCGCCGACGAATGCCTCACGCCCGCGCAGCTCGCAACGCTCGAACACCTGCGCGATGGCCTGCGTCTACCCTACCCGCTCGCCTGGAACGCAGACCGCTATCGCGGCTACAACGTCTTCCAGGGCGTACGCTTCACCAGCATGCTGGGCCTCGCGCACTCGCCGGAGCGCCTGCCACAGCCTACTTTCGCCGCCAACGGTTATCTGTTCGCGCAAGGCGATGCGTACATCAAATATTTCGTCACGCATGACCCGAGCTTCGATGCGATCAACTTCGACGTGACGCAACCGGGCCGCTATCAGCAGCGCCTCTATACGCTGTCGGCGACGATAGGCGCGATGAACCCCGATGTCTCGCGCTATCTCGCGCGCGGCGGCAAACTCATTACGCTCCAGGGTCTCGCCGACGAAGTCATCAGCCCGAACCAGACCATCGCCTATTACAACGACCTGATCGCACGGTACGGCGAAACGCGCGTGGACAACTTCATGCGCCTGTACATGGTTCCGGGCTTCCAGCACGGCAACGGCGTGTTCATCCCATCGGTGGATCTGCTGGGCGCGCTCGATGGCTGGGTCTCGCATGGCGTCGCCCCGCAGACGCTGCTGGCCACCGATATCGCCCAACCGAGCAACGGCCGCACGCGTCCGCTATGCCGCTATCCCGCGTTCGCGCGCTATACGGGCAAGGGCAATATCAATCGCGCCAGCAGTTTTGAATGCGCGTTGCCGTGATGACTGCGGTGAGCACCCATTACTCGCCGATCATCGCGGGAATACGCGCCTTCAAGGCGTCGATGGCGACGCGCGTCTTGGCGCGCAGATGGCGCTCTTTCGGCCAGACCGCGTAAATCTCCTGCGAATGCACGCGGTAACTGTCGAGCACCGGCACGAGCGCCCCGCTTTGCTCGAAACGTGTGAGCAGCCAGCAGGGCAGCCAGGCCAGCCCGTAACCGTCGATTGCCGCAGCGGCGATCGCCTGAATATCGTCCATGCTGATCTGCGAGCGGATCGGCACCGGCTTCGCTGCGCCATGGCTTGCGTCACCGCCTGCTGCGCCCGATCCGCCCCACCAGGGCGCCACATTGCCGCCGCACGAATACGCAATGCCAACATGATCCGCGAGATCGTCGAGACTCACGGGCGTGCCATGCCGCGCGAGATACGCAGGCGACGCGCCGATCACCACATGCTGCGTGCCCAGATGCCGCGCCGCCAGCGTCGTGCTGTCGCGCAACTCGCCGATACGCACGGCCAGATCGATACCCTCTTCGACCAGATCGGTCACGCGGTCGGTAAACGACAGATCGATCTGGAGTTTCGGATATTGCCGCGCGAGGTCGAGCAGCACCGGCGCAACGCACAGATGCCCGAAGGCCTCCGGCACGCTCACGCGCAGGCGGCCGCTTGGCTCGATGCCACTGTGGTCGAGCGCCGCCTCGGCGTTGTCGAGTTCGGCTAGTGCGCGCACGCAGCCTTCGTAGTACGACTGCCCTTCGGCCGTGAGCGACTGGCTGCGCGTGCTGCGATGAAG
>NZ_DASZJJ010000316.1:0-35941 GCF_035948235.1 Paraburkholderia sp.
GCCGTTCTTCTCGAACCTGCTCTCGAACATGGACATGACGCTGGCGAAGACGGATCTGGCGGTGGCGTCGCGCTATGCGCAGCTTGTCGCGGACAAGAAGCTGCGCAAGCATGTGTTCGAGCGCATCGTCGCGGAGTGGGAACGCACGACGAAGGTGCTCGACGAGATCACGGGTTCGAACGGCCGTCTGGCCGATAACCCGCTACTCGCGCGTTCGATCAAGAATCGTTTCCCGTACCTCGATCCGCTCAACCACTTGCAGGTCGAGCTGATCAAGCGCTACCGCGCCGGCGACCCGAGCCCGCGCGTGCGCCGCGGGATTCATTTGACGATCAACGGGATTGCGGCTGGGTTGCGTAATACGGGTTGAGCCGGGTCGAGCGTTAAGGATGTGCGGAAAAGCCTCGCAGATTGTTGATCTGCGAGGCTTTTTTCTTTTGGGGGCAATGGCACGATAGACGGACCTCACCGCATCGAATCTGGAATCAAGGAGTACGTCGTGCGAATAACCGTCACGCTTGACGACGCGCTTTACGAAAAAGCGCTCGAAATGGCCGATCCAGGCATGGAAAAGTCCGAGCTATTTCGCGTTGCCATCGAAACGTTCATTCGCGTTCAAACGGCCAGGCGGATTGCCACACGAGGCGGCAGCATGCCCGACCTCGTCGATATTCCACGGCGAAGAGGCGCGTCCAACGAGCCGTGAGAGCACACGTCGCCCATGCACTGACCGCCACGTCGCCCTGGCTTTAATCCCGCCGCGTCCCCTCGATCATGAACGCATCGAGCTTGAACGAGCCGTCGGCCTGCACATCGAAATACTGCTTCACCTCATCGGGCGCGCTCGCCCACATCGAGCGGATCGCCGCCACACGCTCGGGCGGCGTGCGCATGCGCGCCACCCACGTATCGAAGTCGATATCGATGCGCCAGCGCTCGCTCACTGTCGCGTCGAAGCCCGCGCGATCGAACATCGCGATCCACTCGTCGGCGCGATAGTCGCGGATATGCGAGGCGTCGCGCAGCACTTCCACCGCCTGGATATGCGTGTCGAAAAGCGGATCGTCGATACCGGCGATATCGATGAACTTGATGCGCCCGCCCGGCTTGAGCACGCGGTGCACGTCGGCGAGCGCGCGCGGCACGTCGCGCCAGTGGTGCGCGCTCATACGGCTGATCGCCCAGTTGAAGCTGGCGTCCGCGAACGGCAGCGTCTCGGCGGCGCCCTGCTGCGTGCGAATGCTGGTCAAACCGCGCTCTTTCGCGGCGGCTTCCACGGTTGCGAGCATCTGCGGCGCGATGTCGTAGGCCACGACTTCGCGCACGTGGGGCGCAACAGCAAAGCTTGCGTGCCCAGCGCCGCAACCCATGTCCAGCACCGACGCATTGCCGCAGGTAGCCGCGAAGGTGGCGGCGAGGTTGTCCAGATCCGCGCCGCTCGCGTGGACCTGGCTCGTGAGGTAGGCGGCGGCGGTCGAACCGAAGGCGTCGGCAACCTGATCGTGATGTTTCATCGCATGCTCCTGTTTGCGGGGTTTTTTAGAGGGCGTGCCGCTACAATAGAGCCCCATCTGTACCAGTACAAGTTAAGCAGTTATTCTGGTATCAACAGCACCTGCCCCAGCACCATGAGCACCGATACCCCCGCAGCGCCGCACGACGCCGCTTCCGCCAAAACCCTCGACGCCACGCCCGCGCGCGCGCTCGGCGAATTTATCCGCGCCCATCGCGAGCGGCTTTCGCCCGAGGAAGTCGGCTTGCCGCCCGGCCCGCGCCGCCGCACGCCTGGCCTGCGCCGCGAGGAAGTCGCCCAGTTATGCGGCGTGAGCCCCACCTGGTACACATGGATCGAACAAGGCCGCCCGGTCTCGGCATCGGCGGACGCGCTCGCGCGCATTGCCGTGGCGCTGCGCCTGTCGCGCGCCGAACGCGCCTATCTGTTCGAACTGGCCGCCCAGCGCGACCCGGCCGAACCCGACGCGCCCGGCGCCGGCGCCGCGCCCGAAACGCTGCTGCAAACCGTGCAACTGGTGGATGCGCCCGCCTATGTGCTCGACCGCCAGTGGACCGCGCTTGCCTGGAACGCCCACGCCGCCGATCTGTTCACCGGCTGGCTGGACGGCGAGCACGACCGCAATCTGCTGCGCTTCACCTTCACGCAGGCGCTCGGGCGCGAGTTGATCGTCGACTGGGAAACGCGCGCGCGGCGTCTTGCCGCCGAATTCCGCGCCGACTCGATCCGTCATCTGAACGATGCGCCCACGCGCGCGCTGATCGACTCGCTGCTGGCCACGAGCGACGAATTCGCGCGCTACTGGGCCTCCCAGGACGTGTTCGAGCGCGAGGGCGGACGGCGCGAGTTCAACCATCCGCGCCACGGCCGCATCGCCTACGACCAGATCACGCTGAAGCCCGCGCACCGCGAAGACCTCAAGCTGGTCGTGCTGGTGCGGCTGTAGCCGCCGCGCGCGGGCCGGGACGCGCCGCGCGCCGATGGTAAAATCCTTTACTTTCCCGCTGCTCATGGCGCCAGGCCCCGCTTCAAGCGCCCTGCCGCGCGGCACGCTTTTCTCACCGCTCGTTCACGCCCCATCACCATGACGTCCCAACTGCACAAAAAAGGCGAAGCCTGGTCGGCTCGCTTCTCCGAGCCCATGTCGGAGCTGGTCAAACGCTATACGTCGTCGGTTTTCTTCGACAAGCGTCTTGGCCTCGTCGATATCGAGGGGTCGCTCGCGCACGCGTCGATGCTGGCCGCGCAGAAGATCATCTCCGCCGACGACCTCGCCGCGATTCAAGGCGGCATGGCGCAGATCAAGGGTGAGATCGAGCGCGGCGAATTCGAGTGGAAGCTCGACCTCGAAGACGTGCACCTGAACATCGAAGCGCGCCTCACGGCCCTGATCGGCGATGCCGGCAAGCGCCTGCACACGGGCCGCTCGCGTAACGACCAGGTCGCCACCGACATCCGCCTGTGGCTGCGCGGCGAAATCGACCGCATCGGCGGCCTGCTGGGCGATCTGCGCGGCGCGCTGCTCGATCTGGCCGAACAGCATTCGGGCACGATCATGCCGGGCTTCACCCACCTGCAGGTGGCGCAGCCGGTCACCTTCGGCCATCACCTGCTCGCCTACGTGGAAATGTTCTCGCGCGACGCCGAGCGCATGGTCGACTGCCGCAAGCGCGTGAACCGTCTGCCGCTGGGCGCGGCGGCGCTCGCGGGCACCAGCTACCCGATCGACCGTCACGCCGTGGCGAAGACACTGGGCTTCGACGGCATCTGCGCGAACTCGCTCGACGCCGTGTCGGATCGCGACTTCGCGATCGAATTCACGGCTGCCGCGGCGCTCGTGATGACGCACGTCTCGCGCTTCTCGGAAGAACTGGTGCTGTGGATGAGCCCGCGCGTGGGCTTTATCGACATCGCCGACCGCTTCTGCACCGGCTCGTCGATCATGCCGCAAAAGAAGAACCCGGACGTGCCCGAACTCGCGCGCGGCAAGACCGGCCGCGTGAACGGCCATCTGATGGGCCTGCTCACGCTGATGAAGGGCCAGCCGCTCGCGTACAACAAGGACAACCAGGAAGACAAGGAGCCGCTGTTCGATACCGTCGATACGGTCGCGGACACGCTGCGCATCTTCGCGGAAATGGTCGCAGGCATCACGGTCAAGGAAGAAGCGATGCGCGCAGCCGCGCTGCAGGGCTTCTCGACGGCCACCGATCTGGCCGACTACCTCGTGAAGAAGGGCCTGCCGTTCCGTGATGCGCACGAAGCCGTCGCGCACGCGGTGCGGATCTGCGTGGACCGCAACTGCGATCTGGCCGATCTCACGCTCGACGAAATGCGCAGCGAACTGCCGGCGGTCGCGCATCTGCTGGCCGACGACGTGTTCGAAGTGCTGACGCTGGAAGGCTCGGTTTCGGCGCGCAACCATCCGGGCGGCACCGCGCCGGAGCAAGTGCGTGCGGCGATCGCAGCGGCGCGCGCAGCGCTCAAGTAAGCGCCCGACACGCCTGACGTCCTGAAACGGGGCGCGCGACAATCACCGTCGCGCGCCCCGTTTGTCTTCTGTACGCAGATCGGCGCGCTGTACCCGCCCCCAATTGCGTGAAGTGTGCGCCCGCCGCAGGTCCGACGCGGCTATCATTTTTTGCCGAAGCACGCCCTGGCATCGTATCTTTGCAGGGTTGCCCGTCCGGCCCAGACCTGCACGCACTCATGATCGTCCGCCCTCATCTCAACTGGTTCCGCATGCTGCTGGCGTGGCGCGGTTCCGTGCTGCCGCAACTGCTGCCGCGCCTGTTTATCGTGCTGTGCCTGTCGTTCGTGGCCGTGGCCGCGCACGATCACATCCTGCGCATCACGGTGAACATGAGCACGGTGCCGTTCTCGCTGATCGGCATTGCGCTGGCCGTCTTTCTCGGCTTTCGCAATAACGCCAGCTACGACCGCTACTGGGAAGGCCGCAAGCTGTGGGGGCAAATGCTCAATGAGACGCGCTCGCTGGCGCGCCAGTCGCTCGCGCTCGTGCAAGGCGAGGATGCTCCGGCGCATGCCCGCCCCTTCATCGAGCTGCTGTGCGCCCTGCCCCATGCGCTGCGCCATCAACTGCGCCGCACAGATCCGCGCACGGATCTCGAAGCGCGTTTGCCACGTGAAGTGTTGGAGCGTGTCATGGCCTCGCGTTTCCGCCCCATGACGCTGGTGCTGTGTGCGTCCGAATGGCTGCGCGGCGAAGTGCGCGCGGGCCGCGTGGACGGCTATGCCGTGCTCGCTTTCGAGCGCAATCTCAATGGTTTGTCCGATGTGATCGGCGGTTGCGAGCGCATCGTTTCGACGCCGCTACCCTTCGCGTATACGGTGATGATCCACCGCACGGTGTACTTCTTCTGCGCGCTCTTGCCCTTCGGCCTGGTGGACAGCATCGGCGCGCTCACGCCGATCTTCGCGGTGTTCGTGGCTTACGCGTTCATGGCGCACGAGGCGATCGCCTCGCAGATCGAAGACCCGTTCGGCACCGAGGACAACGATCTCGCGCTCAATACCATGTCGATCGGCATCGAGGCCGCGCTGCACGATCTGCTCGGCGACCCGACCACGTTGCCCGAGCCAGCACCGGATAAGTGCGTGCTCGATTGATTAGAACGCAATCGGCAGGCAAAAAGAAAAAGGCGTGAATCGCAAGGATTCACGCCTTTTTTTATGGGGTTTCGCAGCAGTCCCGCGGCTTAGCGGTTATTGACCGTCTCCGCCAGACGCTTGAGCGTCGCGAGGCGCGCGCCAAGCAGATCGAGCCGCGCATGTTCGTCGATGAGCGGCGTGGTCGCATCGCGGTACGCGCGCCACGCGCTTTGCGCGCGCGCCACGGCGGGCCGCGCGTGCTTCGGCATACGCGCATAGAGCTGACGGTAGTAGCGGTTCAGGTCGTAGCTCACGTGTTCGCAGCGCGCATCGGCGCTACAGGCACGCGCGCGCACCGGCTTGTCCGACGCCGTCGCGACTTCGGCGCGCAGCGCCAGCGCCCGATCGCGCACCGGCTGCAGACGCATATCGGACTCGTAAAGCTGATACGACGAACCGCTCGTGGTAGCGAAAGCGGCGCCGAGCATCGTATCTTCGGCGTCGCGCCAGGCCACCCACTTCTGCTGGCTCGCGCGCCAGCGGCGTTGCTGCGCGGGCGGCAGCTTCGTCAACAGTTGCGCGAGCGCGGCGTCGGCGGCGCTGCGCCAGGCCGTGCGCGCATCGTCCATGCACTGCACCTGCCCTGCCGTCGACGAACGGTCCGCGCGCGCGGCACACGCGCGCATGCCCGCGTCGATCGGATCGGCCGCCGAGACTTCGGCGTGCGCCGCCGGCGCTGCAATTAGCAGCGCCGCCAGCGTCCAGGTCGTCGCGCAAGAACGCAATAGCGAACGCAAAAGCCGCACCGTCATGCCGCGTGCCCCCGTGCTCAGGCGCGCACGCAATCCACGAAGTACTCGATGCGGCCGTTGATGGTCTCGCCCACGAGTCCGTGGATGTCGGTGTGGAAGCCCGGGAAGCGCTCGTTGAATTCGCGCGCGAACTTGAGGTAGTTCACGATCGTCTTGTTGAAGCGCTCGCCCGGAATCAGCAGCGGAATGCCCGGCGGGTACGGCGTGAGCAGGATCGACGTGACGCGGCCTTCGAGTTCGTCGATGGCCACGCGGTCGATCTCGCGGTGCGCGAGCTTGGCGAACGCGTCGGACGGCTTCATCGCCGGCTCCATCGTCGACAGGTACATCTCGGTCGTCAGGCGCGCGATGTCGTTGGCGCGGTAGACGCTGTGGATCTGCTGGCACAGATCGCGCAGGCCCACGCGCTCGTACATCGGATGTTGCGCGACGAACTCGGGCAGCACGCGCCACAGCGGCTGGTTGTTGTCGTAGTCGTCCTTGAACTGCTGGAGCTCCGTCACCATCGAGTTCCAGCGGCCCTTGGTGATGCCGATCGTGAACATGATGAAGAACGAGTAGAGACCCGTCTTCTCGACGATGATGCCGTGCTCGGCCAGGTACTTCGTGACGATCGCGGCCGGAATGCCGGTCTCGCCGAATTCGCCGTCCACGTCCAGACCCGGCGTGACGATGGTCGCCTTGATCGGGTCGAGCATGTTGAAGCCTTCGGCGAGGTTGCCGAAGCCGTGCCAGTGGTCGTTCGGGCGTAGGATCCAGTCTTCGCGCGAACCGATGCCTTCTTCGGCCAGATCCTCCGGACCCCAGACCTGGAAGAACCAGTCGTCGCCGTATTCGGCGTCCACCTTGCGCATGGCGCGGCGGAAGTCGAGCGCTTCGGCGATCGACTCTTCCACCAGTGCCGGGCCGCCCGGCGCTTCCATCATCGCCGCGGCCACGTCGCACGACGCGATGATCGCGTATTGCGGCGAGGTGGACGTGTGCATCAGGTACGCTTCGTTGAAGCGGTGGCGGTCGAACGCGCTGTCTTCCGAGTCCTGCACCACGATCTGCGAAGCCTGCGAGATGCCGGCCAGCAGTTTGTGCGTGGAGTGCGTCGCGAACACCAGCGCCTTGGTGCGCGGACGACCCGCGCCAATCGCGTGCATGTCCTGGTAGAACTCGTGGAACTCGGCGTGCGGCAGCCAGGCTTCGTCGAAGTGCAGCGTGTCGAGCATATCGCCGAGCAGATCCTTGATCATCTCGACGTTGTAGACCACGCCGTCATAGGTGCTCTGCGTGATCGTCAGAATGCGCGGCTTGACGTTGGGGTTCTTCGCCAGCACTTCGCGGGCGAACGGATTCGCCTCGATCTTCTTGCGGATGTTTTCCGGCTTGAACTCGTCGCGCGGGATCGGGCCGATGATGCCGAAGTTGTTACGCGTGGGCGTGAGGAACACGGGAATCGCGCCCGTCATCGTGATCGCGTGCAGGATCGACTTGTGGCAGTTACGGTCGACCAGCACGATGTCGCCAGGCGCGACCGTGGCGTGCCAGACGATCTTGTTCGACGTGGACGTGCCGTTGGTCACGAAGAACACGTGGTCGGCGCTGAAAATGCGCGCGGCGTTGCGCTCCGAAGCCGCGACCGGGCCGGTGTGATCGAGCAGCTGGCCGAGTTCTTCCACGGCGTTGCAGACGTCGGCGCGCAGCATGTTTTCGCCGAAGAACTGGTGGAACATCTGGCCAAGCGGGTTCTTCAGGAACGCCACGCCGCCCGAGTGACCCGGGCAGTGCCACGAGTACGAGCCTTCGTCGGCGTACTTGACGAGTTCCTTGAAGAACGGCGGCGACAGCGCATCGAGATACACCTTCGCTTCGCGAATCACGTGACGCGCGACGAACTCCGGCGTGTCCTCGAACATGTGAATGAAGCCGTGCAGCTCACGCAGGATGTCGTTGGGCAGATGGCGCGAGGTGCGCGTTTCGCCGTACAGGAAGATAGGGATGTCGGCGTTGCGCTTGCGCACCGCTTCCATGAAGGCGCGCAGCGCGACGATCGCGGGCGCGTGCTCCGGCGCTTCGCCGTCCGCGCCTTCCACGTAGGGCAGCAGTTCGTCGTCGTCGATCGACAGGATGAAGCACGCGGCGCGGCTCGACTGCTGCGCGAACGACGTGAGGTCGCCGTAGCTCGTCAGCCCGAGGACTTCAGCGCCCTCTTTCTCGATGGCTTCGGCCAGTGCCCGGATGCCGGAACCCGAGATGTTCTCGGAGCGAAAGTCTTCGTCGATGATGACGACGGGAAAACGAAACTTCATGGGCGATTCTCCAAATGAAACGACCGCTGCATGTAACGCGCAGCGGTCCCCGTATGTCGTAAATCCGGTGGGTTGATTGCGCTCGAACGTCAGGTCTTCGGCAGCGTGACGCCGTGCTGACCTTGATACTTGCCGCCGCGATCCGCGTATGAGACTTCGCAGACCTCGTCGCTCTCGAAGAAGAGCACCTGGGCTACGCCTTCGTTCGCGTAGATTTTGGCAGGCAAAGGTGTCGTATTCGAGAATTCGAGCGTCACGTACCCTTCCCACTCGGGCTCGAACGGCGTGACGTTCACGATGATGCCGCAGCGCGCATAGGTGGACTTGCCCAGACACACGGTCAGGACGCTGCGCGGAATGCGGAAGTACTCAACGGTGCGCGCGAGCGCGAACGAGTTCGGCGGAATGATGCAGACGTCGCCCTTGAAGTCCACGAACGACTTTTCGTCGAAGTTCTTCGGATCGACGATGGTCGAGTTGATGTTCGTGAAGATCTTGAATTCGTCGGCGCAGCGGATGTCGTAGCCGTAGCTGGAAGTGCCGTAGCTCACGATCTTGCGGCCGTCTTCCGACGTGCGGATCTGGTCGCGCGCGAACGGCTCGATCATCTTCTGCTCTTCGGCCATGCGCCGGATCCACTTGTCGGATTTAATTGCCATGTTGCTCGCTGCGGTCCAGTAAAAAAACGGGGAACGAAAAAGATAAAGCCAGGAAAATGCCCGCGAGGCCCGCCCGTGGCCGTCGGGCCGTGGCGCTGCCTTGCGAAAGGCGCCTATTTTACGCGATGTGAGTCGCTGTGCCTGGAAGTGCGCTTCGGTCGCGCTTCGATGAAGTCCGCACGGCGCTTTAAGGTGGCTTTCGCCAACGTTCAGGTCACGTTGCAGGCGGCTTACTGCTACCGGCTCATTGCGCCTTGCTCATTGCGCCTTGATCACGCCGCACGCCAACGCGGCGCCCGTGCCGCGCTGCGGGTACGCATACGGGTCGATCGCGTCATGATGCACGATCACCGCGCGCTGCAGGACCGAGCGCACGCCGTCGAGCGATACGTCGGTCGCGACGATAAAACCGGTGGCCACGCCGTTGGAATCCGCATGAATATTGCCGAGGTCGCCCGCTACGCGCGCGCCGGGTTTGAGCCGCTCGGCGGCCGGCGCGAACACCGGACCGGCGCTGGAGGCGTCGGTGGCGTTGCAGTCGCCGCGCTCGTGAACCTGCAGGGCGTGGTCGGAATCGGGCGGCAGGCCGGCGAGGTTATAGCTCACCTGCACGCCGTCCGAATGTTCGACGAACGACACGGTGCCGCGCACCTGATTGCCGACGGTGGGCAGCAATTGCGTGCCCGCGCGCTTGTCCTGCTGTCCCATGAAGCTCGTGCAGCCGCCCAGCAGCGTGCACGCGATCACGGCCACCAGGACTGCGCTTCCCGCCTGCCTGTCGTTTCCTTTACCCATGTATTCCTCTTGCCGGCGCGCGGCCGCCCCTGCGGCTGTCGATCCGGACCCATGAATCCCACATGATACCCCGCACGCGCGCCATCGCGGACCTCGCGTGCCCCTGCAATGCGCGCAAACGCGCACGCCGCGGGCCTTGTGATGCAAGGCGCACGCGGCGTGCCTTTAAAAACGCGCAAACCGGGGCGATGCAGCTCAGGTGTTCTGCACCACGATGGTCGGGAATTTCGAGCTCATGTCGCGCGAGCGCTCGGCGATCTGGATCGCCACGCGGCGCGCGATCGCCTTGTAGGTGCCGGCAACGGCGCTGTCGGGCGCAGCGGCGACCGTCGGCGCGCCCGAATCGGCCTGTTCGCGAATCGAGATATCGAGCGGCAGACTGCCCAGCACCTCGACGCCATAGTCCTTCGACATGCGCTCGCCGCCGCCCGCGCCAAAGATGTGTTCGGCATGACCGCAGTTCGAGCAGACGTGCACGGCCATGTTCTCGACGATGCCGAGAATCGGAATGCCCACCTTCTCGAACATCTTGAGGCCCTTCCTGGCGTCGAGTAGCGCGATATCCTGCGGCGTCGTCACGATCACGGCGCCCGTGACCGGCACGCGCTGCGACAGCGTGAGCTGGATGTCGCCGGTGCCCGGCGGCATGTCGACCACGAGGTAATCAAGCTCGCGCCAGTTCGTCTGCCGCAGCAGTTGTTCGAGCGCGGACGTGGCCATCGGGCCGCGCCAGACCATCGGATTGTCCTGATCGACCAGGAAGCCGATCGAGTTGGCCTGCACGCCGTGGCCTTCGAGCGGGTTCATCGACTGGCCGTCGGGCGACTCGGGGCGGCCCTCGATGCCCAGCATCATCGGCAGCGACGGGCCGTAGATATCGGCGTCGAGAATGCCGACCGAGGCGCCTTCGGCGGCCAGCGCCAGCGCGAGGTTCACGGCCGTCGTGCTCTTGCCGACGCCGCCCTTGCCCGAGGCGACCGCCACGATGTTCTTCACATTCGGCAGCAGCTTCACACCGCGCTGCACCGTATGCGCGGCGATTTCGTGACGCACAGTCACGCGGCTCGCCTTCACGCCGGGGACGGCTGCCAGCGCCGCCTGGACCTGGGCGCGGATCGCGTCATATTGGCTCTTCGCCGGATAGCCGAGCACGATCTCGACGTCAACCGTTTCGCCGTCGATCGCGACGTTGCGCACGCCTTTGGCCGTCGTGTAGGGACGGCCCGTGTTCGGATCCGCGAGGGCCGCCAGCGCGGCGTCCACCAATGCCCGATCAATGCTCATTGAAACTCCGTGGGGATGAACGACCCGGCGTCCCGCACGCCCCGTGGGGTGCCGCATTGACGCCGTAAATCGAAAGAAATTGTTAAGCTGGATTGCGCAAATTCCTGCGGCAAGGCACGCTTCGCGGCAGCAGTGTTTTCGCGCCAGGCCAGCGCTTTGACAAGCGCTCAAGCCGTCATTGTAGTAGCTGCCGTCGCGCGCCGTCCTATGACCCTGACCGCAGTCGGGGCCGTCGGGCGGCACAGTGCAGCCTTCCCGTTTCACTCAAGAAGAGGATTGAAAATGAACACAAGAATCTTGACCCGCCTGTCCGTCTTCGCCATCGCCGGCGCGCTGGTGGCCGGCTGCGCAACCCAGCAAGGCACGAATACGGCTGTCGGCACCGGGGTCGGTGCGGGCACGGGCGCCGCGATCGGCGCGATCTTCGGCGGCGGCAAGGGCGCGGCGATCGGCGCGGGCGCAGGTGCGCTGGTCGGCGGCATCACCGGCTACAACTGGCAGGCGATCCACAACAAGCTGTCGGGCGCCACCAAGGGCACCGGCACGCAGATCACCGAGCAGCCGGACGGCTCGCTCAAGCTCAACATCCCGAGCAACGTGACCTTCGACACCAACAGCTACGCGATCAAGCCGTCGTTCGCGCCGGTGCTCGACCAGGTCGCGCAGACGCTGCAGCAGAACCCGGAAGTCGTCGCCCAGGTGGTGGGCCATACGGATAACACCGGCCAGCCGGCGTACAACCAGACGCTGTCGGTCAATCGCGCGCAGAGCGTGGTGAACTACCTGGCAGGCCGCGGCATCCCGATGCAGCGCATGGCCGCCGAAGGCCGTGGCGACACGCAGCCGATCGCCGACAACAGCACGGAAGCGGGCCGCACCGCCAACCGCCGCGTGGAAATCTATCTGCGCGCGACGGCACAGCACCAGCAATAAGCATCGGCAACTGATCGGCTAAAACAGCGACAGGACAAAAGGGACGGCTGCAAAGCCGTCCCTTTTGCGTTTGAAGCCCGCCACACAAGCTTTCCACGATCATTTGAGCGAATCGAAAAAATTTTCGAACTCTCGTGAAATAGCGCTGTCTGTCTTTACGGTACGTGTGCGGTCATGCCGCCGCGTCACCATTCTCCTCTTGTCGTTGTTGCTCCGGGGCCATCCTGCCCCGGTTTTTTTTGCCCGCGTTTTCTGTAGCGCGGCGCTTTGCAGCTCACAGCGCAGCCCGAACCGTAGCCAGACGCGTCGCGCCCCCGCCCTGCTAAAATCGCGGTTTCCCCCGCAACATCGGACGTCCAACCACTTATGTCAGCACCCGCCACCGACCTCGCCGCCGGCGCCTCCAGCGTCCAGAGCGGCCGCCAGATTCTCGTCACGTCTGCTCTGCCGTATGCGAACGGCCAGATCCACATCGGCCACCTGGTCGAGTACATCCAGACGGACATCTGGGTCCGTGCGCTGCGAATGCACGGCCACGAGGTCTACTACGTCGGTGCCGACGACACCCACGGCACGCCCATCATGCTGCGCGCCGAGAAAGAAGGCCTCACGCCGCAGCAGCTGATCGCGCGCGTCTGGCAGGAACACAAGCGCGACTTCGACAGCTTCGGCGTGTCGTTCGACAACTACTATTCCACCGATTCGGACGAGAACCGCGTGCTCTCGGAATCGGTGTATCTGGCGCTCAAGGAAGCGGGTTTCATCGAAACGCGCGATATCGAGCAGGCCTACGATCCGGTCAAGAACATGTTCCTGCCGGACCGCTTCATCAAGGGCGAATGCCCGAAGTGCGGCGCGAAGGACCAGTACGGCGACAACTGCGAAGTGTGCGGCTCCACCTACGCGCCGACCGACCTGAAGAACCCGTACTCGGTGGTCTCGGGCGCAACGCCCATCCGTAAGACCTCGACGCACTATTTCTTCCGCCTCTCGGACCCGCGCTGCGAAGACTTCCTGCGCGGCTGGGTGGCAGGTCTCGCACAGCCGGAAGCGACCAACAAGATGCGTGAGTGGCTGGGCGACGCGGGCGAATCGAAGCTCGCCGACTGGGACATCTCGCGCGACGCGCCCTACTTCGGTTTTGAAATTCCGGGCGCGCCTGGCAAGTACTTCTACGTGTGGCTCGACGCGCCGGTGGGCTACTACGCGAGCTTCAAGAACCTGTGCGAGAAGCGCGGCCTGAACTTCGACGACTGGGTCAAGCCCGGTTCGAAGACGGAGCAGTACCACTTCATCGGCAAGGACATCCTGTACTTCCTCACGCTGTTCTGGCCGGCGATGCTCGAATTCTCGGGCCATCGCACGCCGACCAACGTGTTCGCGCACGGCTTCCTGACGGTGGACGGCGCGAAGATGTCGAAGTCGCGCGGCACCTTCATCACGGCAGAAAGCTATGTGACGACGGGCCTGAACCCCGAGTGGCTGCGCTACTACTTCGCCGCCAAGCTCAACAGCACGATGGAAGACCTCGACCTGAACCTCGAGGACTTCCAGGCGCGCGTGAACAGCGACCTCGTCGGCAAGTACATCAACATCGCGAGCCGCGCGGCAGGGTTCCTCATCAAGCGTTTCGACGGCCGCGTGCAGGACAGTGCGATGAACCATCCGCTCATCGAGCAGATGCGCGCCGCGATCCCGCAGATCGCCGCGCACTACGAAGCGCGCGAGTACAGCCGCGCGCTGCGTCAGACGATGGAACTCGCCGACGCAGTCAACGGTTACGTCGATACGGCCAAGCCGTGGGAACAGGCCAAGGACCCGGCCAACGCCGTCGCACTGCATGAAACGTGCAGCGTGAGCCTGGAAGCGTTCCGCCTGCTGTCGCTCGCGCTCAAGCCCGTGCTGCCGCAACTGGCTGAAGGCGTGGAACAGTTCCTCGCAATCGCGCCGCTCACGTGGGCCGATGCGGGCCGCGCGCTGTCGTCGCAACAGCCGATCAACGCGTACAAGCACCTGATGACGCGCGTCGATCCGAAGCAGATCGAAGCGCTGCTGGCCGCCAACCGCGACTCGCTGCAGGCCACGGACGCGCCGGCTGCCGCTGCCGATGCGAACAAGAAGTCGAAGGCGTCGAAGGAAGCGAAGAAGGCCGCCGTAGATGAAGCGCCGGAAACGATCTCGATCGACGACTTCGCGAAGATCGACCTGCGCGTGGCGCTGATCGTCGACTGCAACATCGTCGAAGGTTCGGACAAGCTGCTGCAACTCACGCTCGACGTGGGCGAGGAAAAGACCCGCAACGTGTTCTCGGGAATCCGTTCGGCCTACAAGCCGGAAGACCTCAAGGGCAAGCTCACCGTGATGGTCGCGAACCTCGCGCCGCGCAAGATGAAGTTCGGCATGTCGGAAGGCATGGTGCTCGCCGCTTCCTCGGCGGACGAAAAGGCCGAACCGGGCCTGTACATTCTCGAACCGCATAGCGGCGCGAAGCCGGGCATGCGGGTGCGCTAAGCGATCTGCGCCTCAGGAAAAAAGCACACCTTCGGGTGTGCTTTTTTTTCGACTGCGTTGTTACCACCGAATCCGGTCAAATCGACGCGTATAGAGAATGTCGGCGCCATAGAACGTGCCGCCGTACGTCACCACGGACCAGTAGCGCGACAGATTGATGGTCGCCTTGACCGCATTCGACGCCGACTGCAAGCCCTGCTCGTAGCCAATCACAAGCCGCTGGTTGATCGCCTTGGCGATCATCACGACCTCGGGGTCGGTGAGGCCCACTTCGCTGCGTCCAATCGAGAATTCGTCCAGCCCGATGCTCTGCGCGATGCGTTTGCCGCTCGCACTGCCGAGCAGCGCCAGCGCCGTCGTCATCGCGCTCTGCTGGCCGACGTTATTACCCTGGTCGGTGCCGTGGCCGAACAGCAGCCACGAGAGCTTTTCGTTATCGGGCACGTTAGGCTCCGACACCAGCTTGGCCACGGGCGCCTGCACTGTGCCCGTGACCTGCACGCCCGCCTCCACCTGCTGGTTACGCCGCATGGCGAGGATATTGATGCCCGGATTGCCCACCGGCCCGTTGAACGTAAAGAAGCCGTTCTCGATACCGAGCTTGGTGCCAAACGCCGTGTACGACGAGCCTTCCGTCACGCGCACATTGCCGACCGCGCGCAGCGGCACGTCCGGCGCGCTGGTCGCCGTGATGGTGCCCGCGAGTCCCAGATCCGCGCCCTGGCCGCGGAAGCGGAAGTCGCGCCCCAGATTGATGTCGATATTCGCGCGCGGCGCAAAACGCGGCGCCGGTTTGGTCGAAGCCGTTTCCTCGATCGGCGGCTTGCCGCCCACGGTCGTGCCGTCGGGCCGCACGATCACCACATCGTCGCCGAGCGACGGCGCCGCCGACTCCGGCAGGTCGAACAGCGCGTGATCGACGGTGAACTTGCCGTTGATCATCATGTGGCCCAACTGGCCGCCGTTGGCGATGCTCGCGCTGCCCGAGAGCGACAGCTTGCGGTCGGGCGAAGCGAACAGTTCGAGCTTGTCGGCAACGATGCTAGCTGTGAGATCGGTGTTTTCGCTGTCGAGGGCGACGCGCCCGGTCGCGCGCAGCGTGCCGCTCGTCGCGCCATGAAACTCCAGTTGCTGGAATTCGACGAGATTGCGCGACAGGGCGACGCGGATCACGCCGTCCTTCAGTTCCACGCCCTGATCGACCACCGTCGCCGATATCCCGTCGCCCGACAGCAGACCCGTGACGTTGGGCTTCGCGACCGTGCCGCCCAGCCCGAGATCGAGCGCGAGATGGCCGTCGAGCAGATAGTTCGGCCCAAGCAGCCCGCCCGTGGTGCGCAGCGACGGCACGTTGGCCTTGACGGTGCCGCCCAGTGACGATTCGTCTGCGACGGTGAGCATGCCGTCGCGCGGCACCAGCGTGGTGTTCGCATCGACGTCGAGCACGCCCACGCGGCTAGCCTGCGCATGCGCCGTGAGCGTCAGGCGATTGCCGCCGCTGAAGGCCGCGCGCGCAGCCAGATCGCCGATGCCGAACGAGGCGATGCCGCGGCCGATTTCCGCTGTGATATCGCCCGAGCGGCGCTTGATCTGCACGTAGCCGCTCGCGCTTTGCCCGATGGAAAAGTTCCAGTCGCCGTCGAAGATCAGGTCGGTGCGCAGCGTGGCCGGCTCGCCCGTGAGCTGCTGGCGCAACTGCATGAGGCGCGCGACCGAGACGTTGGTGAGCGCCCCGGCGGACTGGATGCGGCCATGATCGAGATCGAAGGACTTGAGGTCGAGCGACGCGCCTTCAGCAACCAGACGCGTCGCGCCCAGCGTCACCTTGCCTGCGCCCGCGCTCACCTTGAGCGGCACTTCGAGCTTCACGCCCGGCGTGCCGCGGTTCTCCAGTTGCGTGACGGTGCCGTCCCAGCGCGAGCCTGCGCGCGTGTCGGTCAGGCCGCCATTGGCGGCCACGGCGAAATCGATCGTTGCGCCCTGCACCTTGCCCTTCGCATTGGCGGTGAGCGTGTGCTTCGCGCGCGTGCCCGTGAGCCGCGCGCTGAGCGTGGAAATATCGACGCCTGCCGCAGCGATGGCGCTCGCGTCCGCGCTGAAAGCCAGCGCCCCGTTCGCGCCGTCGCGCGCTTCGGCGTGGCCCTCCGCGTGGCCAACGCGGTTCTCGCCGAATACGACATGGTCGGCCTTGTAGTCGAGCGCGACGTTCGGATGCGCGAAGCTGCCGGTCAGATCGCCGTTCGCCGCGACCTGGCCCGCGACGCCAAAACCGAGCCGGTCGAGTTGAGGCGCATCGACGCGAAAACGCAGCCGGTCGCCGGGCGCGCCAAAACTGCCTTGCAGATCGACGACATTGCCTGCCACGGAGAGATTCGCGCGGCTCGGCAGAATGCGCGTCCCGGCAAGCTGGATCAGCCCCTGGCCGGTGAGCGGCAGATTGTCGTAGACGCTTGGGCCCAGCTTGAACTCGGCTTTGGTCGTGAGCGTGGGCGCGAGCATGCCGCTCGCGCTGAGCGTGCCGTTCACGCGGGCCTCGATACGACGCGCGGGGGCGGCTTTGGGTTTGGCCGGCGTGGCGCGCGCAGTCGTGCCGGATTGCGCGGACTCGCCCTGCTCGACCGTCTGGCGCGCGTTTTCGACATGCTTTTGCGCCTGCGCCTGTTCGCCCGTTTGCGCCGGATTGAGCGACGGGTTCAACGCCGGATTGAGCGCGAGATTGCGCTTGGGATTGAGCGCGTCGGATGCGGTGGTCGATGTCGATGGCGCGCTGGTCTGGCGCGCGGGCTTCGGCGTGGACCTGGCGGCCGCGGGCGGCGTTTTCGACACCAGTTGCGAAGTCAGCGAAAGCGGGTCGAAGTTCGTCAGCACCGCTTTGAGCGAATACGAGGAGTTGGCGTCGTGCTTGAGCGCACCCGACAGGTCGATGCGGCCCGCGCCAGAAGTCACACGCACGTCGTTGAACGACAGCCGCGCCGGATCCTGCGTGATCTTGCCCTGCACGCGCAGCGCTGCCTTCGGATCGGCGAGATCGAGGGTGACGCTTTGCACATCGCCCGCGAGGCGCACGTTGACAGGCCCGGCGAAGTTCGTCGCGCGCACGCTCGACTGGATCGTGCTCAGGTCGAGCCCGGCCACGCGCAGGTCGAAGCGCCCGTCGCGCCCGCTGATTGCCCCGCCGCCCGTGATCGTCGCGGTCTTGACGAGGCGCACGGCGAGCTTCGGAATGCGCTGCGTTTTAGCGTCGAGCACGACAGCGGCGTGCGCGTCGATCAGCGGCAGCAACTGGTCGCCGATTTCGCCAGGCTTGGCGTTGACGATCGAGACATCGCCCGCGACCGTGAAACCCGCCGCATCGCTGTGCGCGGCGACCACGGATGCCGATGACGCCGCCAGCGGTGCCGAAGCCGATGAAGCGGACGAAGCGACAACCGCAGCGGAAGCCACTGAAGCCACCGCCTGCGCCGGCACCGCCTGCGCCGCCGAATTCCCCGAAGCCGCAGCCGCAAGCGCCGCCGGCACGGCCGCCGCGCCGCCCGGCACCGGCTGCAGTTGCGCGCGCACGGCCAGATCGGCGAACGGGGCACTGGGCGCGAACGCCTGCGGATTGACGTGATCGAACGCGAGCGTCGCGCGCTGCAGCGGCACGGCGGCAAACGGCGTCGCCTCCACATGCGCGCGTCCCGTGAGCTTCATGCCGCTTGCGGTGATATCGGCTGTGAGCGCTTCGAGCGAGCCGCCAAGCGTCCCGTTGACCTGCACGTCCTCGTTGTTGACCTTGCCCGCGTAGCCCAGGTCGCCCGTCAGCGCGAACGGCCGCACGCCGTCGAGTTTCGCGTGCGCGTTCACTGCGCCGAACGGCGTGTCCAGGCGCTCGACCGCCGCCTCGTGATGCCGCCCGTCGCTGCGGCCGTGGAACAGCAGGCGCGAGAATTCCGTCGTCGACGCGCCCTGGTGCAGCGTGAGCTTGTCCACCTGCAGATCGCGGATCTCCAGCCCAAGCGGCAGTTGCAGATTCTGCGGCAACGTCATCGGCTGCGAAGGCTCGTTGGACGGCACCACGCGCGCATCGATCTCGCCCACATGCAGATAATCGACCACGAAGCGCCACGGCGCGCGGCCAAAACCCTGCACCGCCCACTGGCCGTCGACGCGGTCGACCTTGACCGTGGTGCCGTCAGG
This sequence comes from Paraburkholderia sp., assembly GCF_035948235.1. GTDB lineage: Bacteria > Pseudomonadota > Gammaproteobacteria > Burkholderiales > Burkholderiaceae > Paraburkholderia. The sequence continues at coordinate 18,596 of NZ_DASZJJ010000316.1, forward strand.
CCCGTGCCAGGCGACGTTGGACAACCGCACGCCACGGGCAAGCGCGCCGCCTTCCAGCGTGCCCGCCAGCTTGCCGTCGAGCAGCGCCACGGCCGCGCGCCACGCCAGCGCCGTGCCACGTTCGGTGGTGAGCGCACCGTAAAGCGCGCCTACCAGCAGCGCGACCAGCAGCACGATTGCGACCACCAACCACGCGAGAGCCTTCAGCGTGCGGTAACGGCGCGGCGGCGGCGTTTTGCGCTCGCCGCCCTCGTTGCCCTGGCCGGCCTCGCCGCGATCTTCCGATGCGTCGCCAGATACCGCTCCCCCGCCCGGCGGCACGGCGCAGGCGCGCGTCCACGAGAACGGCAAGGCGAAGCGAAGCAAAGCGCGCGTGAGCATCAGAAAGCGATTCCGAGAGTCAGATAAGGCCGCACGTTATGGGTGCGAAAGCCGTAGGCAAGATCGATGTTGACGGGGCCGACCGGGCTGCGCCAGCGCACGCCGAAACCCGCGCCCGGATCGAAGACCTTTTCGCCCCAGGTGTCGGTAGCGGTACCGACGTCGAAGAACGCCGCGCCGCCCCAGTCGTGGCTGAACCAGTGCTGATATTCGGCCGATCCGGTGACGAGATACTTGGTCGGCAGGATCGAGCCGGCCACGTTGTTGCCAAGGCTCTCGAAGCCATAGCCGCGCACCGAGTTCGAGCCGCCCGCGCGAAACAGCAGCGACGCCGGGATCTCCGACGACGAGCCGCTCGTGAACACGCCGCCCAGCTCCGCGCGCAGCAGCACGATATCGCTACGGCCGATCGGCAGATATTGCTGGCCGCGCGCATAGGCGCGCGCGAAGGTCTGGTCCGAACCCGCGCCCTTGACCGCGAAGCCGGCTTCCATGCGGATCACGTTGCCGGTGCGCGGGAAGAGCGGATCGTCGACATCGCGGCGCGTCCACGACCACGACGGCATGAGCGCATAGGCATGGGTGGCCTCGCCGACGTTTTGTGTCAGGCGATCGTCGTAGAACATCAGCGCGTACGCATAGTCGATGTTCTGCGAGGTGCGCGTGCGCTGCACACCCACGCGCGCGCTGTAGATGTTGGTGTCGGAGACGTCCGTGGTCGTATACGACGCCAGCACGCTGTTGGTCCAGGCGCGCTCGCCCGGCGGCATCGAAAGCTGGATCTGGCCGTACTTCTGGATCTGGTCCAGACGCCCCTGCAACTGTAGCGGCCACGCCTTGCCGAAGGTGTTGAGATAGGTGTAGGCGCCCTGCACGTGCGCGCCCGTGTCGGTCGAGTAACCCACGCCGCCGCGGAAGTTGTTGTACGGGTACTCGCTCACCTTCACATGCACCGGCGTTTGCAGCGGCTTCTGCGTGTTGTCGTCCACGTCGATGGCCACGCTCGCGTAGTACGGCGTGTTCTGCAACTGGCGCTGCAATTCGGTCACGCGATTAACGTCGTAGATCTCGCCTGGCGAAAGCGGATTCACGTTATCGACGATCCCTTCCGGATAGCGGCGCGTACCCGATACATCGAGCGGCCCCATCGTAAAAGTCGGGCCGCTGTCGAATGCCACGGAAAGCTTCGCGTCGTGCCGCTGCGGATCGATGCGCGCTTCCGAATGGACGATCTTCGCGCCCAGGTAGCGGCGCGATTGCAGCGCGCGCAGCGCCGCGCTCTTGGCGCTGTCCCAGTCGGACTGCGTGAAGGCATCGCCCTCGTGCAGCGAGAACGCGAAGCGCGTGGCGTTTTCCTGCGCGTGGTCTTCGGTCAGCACGGGGCCGGTGAAAGTCAGCTTCACCGATGAGATCTTCGTGCGCGGACCGGCATCGACCATCACGCGCACGACGCGGCGGCCGTTTTCGTCGGTGTGCACATCCGTGCGCACGACCGGCGAGAAATAACCGGCCGTCGAGGCCAGATCGCGCACCTGCTGCGGCGTGGCCGTGACGAGAAAGTCGAACTGATCGCCGTTGACGTCTTCACGTTTGGCGAAGCGCGCGATATCGAGATGGGTTTCGAGCAGCTTGCGCAACTCGCGCGGCGAGGCCTGGATATCGACGTCGTAATAGCTCTTCGTGTGCGACCAGGGCAACAGGTCGGTGAGCGCGGCATGAGCCGGTGCGGCGCCGGCGACGCTGAAGGCAAACCCTGCGGCCAGCCACAAGGCGAGGCGCGAAAACAACGAAGCGGAACAACCCGGAATGCAGACGATGCCGGCGTGCAGACGTGCGGCGTGGACCGGCCATGACGCCCGTGCGGACGTCCCGGTACGCCCGAAACACGGCCATACGCATGCTTGAATCAGCCTTCCCGCCAAACAGGACCTCCAGCTTTCGTTGGGCGCATGGGCGCAAACGCGTTATTTCACCACATCAGCGCGTGAAAACCCCTGGTGGAGGCGCAAACGTGTGCAATAGATTGCAACTCCCTGCGCCGCGCTCAGCTTTGGCGTTGTTTTAGACGCGCACAACATCCCGCCGATATGGCCCCGCCTGGCGCCTGGAGAGCGGCTTCGACGCCTCGCCTTTCTGGATGTTCCGCACGCGGCGCATGCGGTAAAATTGCCGCCGACAAGCAACACCGGATTCCCCAGGCGGCCACCCGCAGTCACAGGCCGCCCCACTCGACGGACGTCAGCCATGTATCAGTCGGACATCACCCAGTTCCTGACCCAGCTCAAAGAACAAAAGCCGCAACTCGAAGAGCAACAGCGCAAAGGCCGCTCGCTGCTGTGGGACAAGCAGCCGATCGACCTCGACGAGCGCGAGCGCCAGCAGGCTTCGCGCGTCAAGCAGACGCCTTACGTCTACTACCAGAACTTCTGATGGCCGAAGCCGACGGCGCCGAACGGCCCGAGCTGGCCGTGGGGCCTGCTGACGTGGACAAGGGCGCCCAGCCGCACCCTGTCGCCAGCGCCGACGCGCTGGCCACCCCCGCCACGGATTCGACGCCCGACACGGTCGACGGCGTCGCTTTCGCGCGCCTGTACGGCGAGCCGCTGTTCAAGCTCCCGCAAGATCTCTACATTCCGCCCGACGCGCTTGAGGTTTTCCTCGAAACCTTCGAAGGTCCGCTCGATCTGTTGCTGTATCTGATCCGCAAGCAGAACTTCAACGTGCTCGACATCCCGATGGCGGACGTCACCACGCAGTATCTCGGCTACGTCGAGCAACTGCGCAAGACCAATCTCGAACTCGCCGCCGAATATCTGTTGATGGCGGCCATGCTTATCGAGATCAAGTCGCGCATGCTGCTGCCGGTCAAGAAGGCCGACACCGGCGAAGAAGCCGAAGACCCGCGCGCCGAACTCGTGCGCCGCCTGCTCGAATACGAGCAGATGAAGCTCGCCGCCCAGCGTCTGGACAAGCTGCCGCAACTGGGCCGCGACTTCCTGCGCGCCGAGGTTTATATCGAGCAAAGCATCACGCCGCGCTTTCCCGACGTGGACAGCAACGACCTGCGCGCCGCGTGGGCCGACGTCATCAAGCGCGCGAAGCTGGTGCAGCACCACAAGATTTCGCGTGAAGAACTGTCCGTGCGCGAGCACATGAGCGTGATCCTGCGCAAGCTGCAGGGCGCGCGCTTCATGGAGTTCTCGGAACTCTTCGACACGACGCGCGGCGTGCCCGTGGTGATCGTCAACTTCATCGCCATGCTCGAACTGGCGCGCGAGTCGCTGCTCGAAATCACCCAGGCCGAGCCGTTCGCGCCGATCTACGTGCGCCTGGCTTATTCACCCTCCTGAGCTGCCTGCCCAGGCAGGCTTGCGCCCCACGCACGCCAGGCGCACGCGTCATGGCCCCGTTTTCGACGCTGTAACGGCGCCCTCGCGTCCGCTGCGAATCATCCAGCCCCATCACCACAGTCCAGGATAATCCCCGATCCGGAGCGGCTGCGCTGCCGTCACAAATCCTCTACAATCGCCCGCGCCTGCCCCTGAGGGCCGGGCACGCCATCCGGCCGGGCGCCCTTGCGGGTCCGCCGTGTGCTGCAACCCCGTCTTGCCCCGCGCGAGGCATAACGCATCCGATCATGAAAGTCATCAGCTCGATTCAGGAACTGCGCGACCAGTTGCGCGGCCAAAACCGCACCGCGTTCGTCCCGACCATGGGCAATCTGCACGAAGGTCACCTCTCGCTGATGCGCCTGGCGCGCCAGCACGGCGACCCGGTTGTCGCGAGCATCTTCGTCAACCGTCTGCAGTTCGGCCCGAACGAGGATTTCGACAAATACCCGCGCACGCTCGAAGCCGATATCGAGAAGCTGCAAAAGGAAAACGTCTACGTGCTGTTCGCGCCGACCGAGCGCGATCTCTACCCGCAGCCGCAGGAATACCGCGTGCGCCCGCCGCACGATCTGGGCGACATCCTCGAAGGCGAGTTCCGTCCGGGCTTTTTCGAAGGCGTGTGCACCGTCGTCATGAAGCTGATGTCGTGCGTGCAGCCGCGCGTGGCCGTGTTCGGCAAGAAGGACTATCAGCAGCTGATGATCGTGCGCGCGATGTGCCAGCAGTTCGCGCTGCCGACCGAAGTGATCGCCGCCGAAACCGTGCGCGATGAAAGCGGCCTCGCGCTCAGCTCGCGCAACCGCTACCTCTCGGACGCCGAACGCGCTGAGGCGCCGCAACTGGCCGCCGCGCTGCAGGCAATGCGCGAAGCCGTGCTGTCGGGCCGCCGCGACTTCCAGCAGCTCGAACTCGAGGCCATGGCGAAGCTCGCCGCGCGTGGCTGGAAACCCGATTACATCGCGATCCGCAAGCGCTCGAACCTGCTGCCGCCGGTTGCCGGTGTCGCCGACGACGCCGAAGCGCCGCTCGTCGTGCTGGCAGCCGCCAAGCTCGGCCCCACGCGCCTCATCGACAACCTCGAAATCTGAAGCGTGCGCGCAAGCGCCCGATCACGCCTTTACTGAATCTGCTGCGGCGGGCCGCGCGCCCAGCCGCCTGAGGAGACATTCCATGCAACGCCATATGCTGAAATCGAAGATCCACCGCGTCGCCGTCACGCACTGCGAGCTGCACTATGAAGGCTCGTGCGCAATCGACGAAAACCTGCTCGAAGCGGCGAACATCGTCGAAAACGAGCGGATCGACATCTGGAACATCAACAATGGCGAGCGCTTTTCGACTTACGCGATCAAGGGCGAACGCGGCAGCGGCATGATTTCGCTGAACGGGTCGGCGGCGCGTCGCGCGCAACTGGGCGACCTCGTCATCATCGCCGCCTTCGCGAACGTCGACGAAGCAGAACTCAAGGCTGGCTGGAAGCCCGACCTCGTGTTCGTCGACGAGAACAACCGCATCAAGGGCAGCCGCGACCACGTGCCGACGCAGAACTGGACCTGAGCGCTTCAGGCAAGTTCAGGCAACGCCAGTCGTAAAAACGGGAGCCATCTGGCTCCCGTTTTTTATTTCCCGCTTATTTTGAATTCACCCAGGCCAGAATCGACTGCCACTGGTCGAGATCCTTCTCCACGCGGCTTTTCGCGACGTCCCAGATCGTGAGCCCGTGCGCCGCCAGCTGCACGTAGTTCTGCGTGTCGCGCAGGTAGCCCAGCACGGGCAGTTCCAGCCCTTCCACAAAACGCTGCAACTGCTCGGCCGAGCGCGTACGCGCGTCCACCCGCATGCCCACCACGCCGACCTTGATGGCGCCCTTGCGCACGGCCTTTTCCTTGGCCAGCCGGTCGAGAAAATCCTTGGTCGCGAGAATGTCGAACATCGACGGCTGCAGCGGCACGATCACCTTGTCCGCCAGCTCGACGATGGCGTTCAGGCGGTTGCCGTGCAGGCCTGCCGGCGTGTCGATCACGGCGTGCTCGAGGCCCTTGGGGGGCTTGGCCGGATGATCCAGATCGACCGACCAGCTCTCGATCGCCGGCAGCGCCGCGGGCCGCAGGTCGAGCCAGGCGTGCGCCGACTGCTGCCGGTCCAGATCGGCGAGCGCGACCCACTCGCCTTGCGCCGCGAAATAGCCGGCCAGATTGGTGGACAGCGTGCTTTTGCCGACGCCGCCCTTGGGGTTCGCCACCACGATCACCGTCATGAATGCTCCCGTCAGGATGGCTGGCGCCTGGGCCAGCCGGTTTGCCGATTCTGCCAATCTCTGGTGCGCGCTTCAGTACACGTCTGGCGCGCGTTGCTGCGTATTTTCACTGCGGTTTCGGCCTCAGCCGATTGCGCAACCGTCCGATAATATCGGCAAATGCTGCGGGGTCGAAGCCCCGAACCCGCAAACAGCCGCCTCAAAACCCATTCTCTCGACCTCGAACGGAGACCTTCGTCCCATGAGCACGCTGCGCACCGACATCACCATCGACTCCCTGCACGAGCGCCAGCGCGGCCGCCTGCCCGATCTGATCGGCTTTCGCGCGGTCGCGCTCGAACAGGGCATCCTGCGCGCGGAACTCGACATCCGCAGCGAACTGCTCGCGCCCAACGGCTTTCTGCATGCGGCCACCGTCGTCTGTCTCGCCGATACGGCCTGCGGCTACGGCTGCTTCGCCCATCTGCCGGCCAACGCGAAGAACTTCACGACCATCGAACTCAAGAGCAATTTCCTTGGCACCGCGCGCGAAGGCCGTCTGAGCGTCGTGGCGACGGGCGTGCACCTCGGGCGCAGCACGCAGATCTGGGACGCCACCGTCACCGGCCCGGACGGCAAGACCACGGCCCTGTTCCGCTGCACGCAGATGGTGCTGTACTGACACCGGCGGCCAATTAGACCAAGCAGAGACCAATCAGCCCATGGCCGCGTACAGACGCGGCAAATCGAGGCTGGCCGCAAGCGTGTCGGCGAGCCGTTCGAGCGACGCCTCGCGCAGCGCCGGGTAATCCACCTGCTGCGCCGACGCGAGCCCCGCCCAGCCAAGCAGCGCGGCGCATGCCTGTGGCGTGTCGAACAAACCGTGCAGATAGGTCGCGAAAATCTGCCCATCCGCCGACTGCGCCCCATCCACGCGCACTTCGCCGCGCGCTTCCTGCGCTTGCCCTTCGATCGAATCGATATGCAGCGCGGGCGAATCCAGCGCCGCGCCGCGCGTCACGCCCATGTGAATCTCGTAGCCGCGCACCGGCGCGCCCGCTGTGCCGTCCGCACCTTCGCCGAGCGTGAGCCGCCCCGTCACGTTGCGCAGCGCCTTCTCGCGCGTAAGTTCAGTCTCGTAGTCGAGCCAGCCGAAACCCGCCGTCGTCCCAGGCTCGCCTTCGACGCCATGCGGATCGGCGATCGCGCGCCCGAGCATCTGCATGCCGCCGCAGATGCCGATCACGCGCCCGCCATAACGCAGATGCCGTTCCAACGCCTTGTCCCAGCCCTGCGCGCGCAGCCACGCCAGGTCGTCGCGCACGTTCTTTGAACCCGGCAGGATCACCAGATCGGCGGCGGGCGGCGCATTGCCCGCGCGCACATAGCTGAATTCGACCTGCGGATGCACGCGCAGTGCGTCGAAATCGGTGTGGTTGCTGATGTGCGGCAGCGCCGGCACCACCACACGCAGCGCCTCGCCGCCCGCCTGGGCGTGCGTGTGCGCGGCGCCGGGCAGCATGTCCTCGGCGTCGAGCGTGAGGCCGTGCAGGTAGGGCACCACGCCCAGCACGGGCTTGCCCGTCTGCGCCTCCAGCCAGTCCAGCCCAGGCTTGAGCAGCGACGGATCGCCGCGAAACCGGTTGATGATGAAGCCCTTCACGCGCGCGCGCTCGCTGTCCGACAAACACGCGAGCGTGCCAATCAGATGCGCGAACACGCCGCCACGGTCGATATCGGCGACCAGCACGACGGGGCAATCGACGGCCTCGGCGAAGCCCATATTGGCGATATCGTTGGCGCGCAGGTTGATTTCGGCGGGACTGCCCGCGCCTTCGACGAACACCGTGTCGTAGCCCGCGCGCAGCCGCCCGTACGACTCCAGCACGGCCTCACGCGCGAGCGGCTTGTAGCTCTGGTACGCGCGCGCATTGAGGTTCATGCGCGCCTTGCCGTGAATGATGACCTGCGAGCCCATGTCGCTATTGGGCTTGAGCAGCACGGGATTGAGGTCGGTGTGCGGCGCGATGCCCGCGGCGATCGCCTGCAGCGCCTGGGCGCGGCCGATCTCGCCGCCGTCCTCGGTCACGGCGCTATTGAGCGCCATGTTCTGCGGCTTGAACGGCGCCACGCGCACGCCCGCGCGCCGCGCGAGACGGCACAGGCCCGCCACCAGCGTACTTTTGCCAGCGTCGGACGTGGTGCCCTGGATCATGAGCGTGCCCAGCGGTACAGCAGGCACGGCAGGTACAGCAGGCACGGCGGGAAAAGAGGCGGACATGGTGGCGTGTGGCTTCCGATGGTATGCAAACGGGCGAACGCGCATTATCCCATCGCCCTTCCACCCGCCGCCGCGCGCCCCTGCGAGGTTCGCGGATACCCGCGCAAATCCCCCTGAGACAGCCGCTACAATCACGCGATGATTTCACGCGATCTCCACTTCATCGTCGGCGGCGCGCGCTCGGGCAAGAGCGCCCTGGCCGAGCGCCTCGCCGCCGACAGCGGCCTGCCGGTCACCTACATCGCCACCGCCGCCGTCCCCACGGGCGAACATGCCGATGCCGAATTCAACGCCCGCATCGGCCATCACCGCGCGCGGCGGCCCGCACACTGGGGCCTCGTCGAAGCGTCGCTCGATCTCGCCGGCGCGCTGGACGCCGCAGCGGCGCCTGGCCACTGCGTGCTGATCGACTGCCTCACGCTCTGGCTCGCCACCCTGCTGTGTCCGCCCGACTCCGAAAGCCCGCGCCCCGACTGGCGCGAGCGCATCGACGCTTTCGCGACGGCCTGCGAGCGTGCGCGCGGCACGGTGCTGGTGGTCAGCAACGAAATCGGCATGGGCGTCGTGCCGATGGGCGCGGCCACCCGCCTCTATGTCGACGAACTCGGCCGCCTGAACCAGCGCATCGCCGCGCTCGCCGACCGAGCCACACTGGTGGCCGCGGGTCTGCCGCTGGTTTTGAAGGCCCCCGAGTCATGCTGAGTCTGCCCGTCACCGCCGCGCTCGCCGTGGCCGGCGTCGCCGTCGACCGCTGGTTCGGCGAGCCGCGCCGCGCGCATCCGCTCGTCGCCTTCGGCGCGCTCGCCGGGCGCATCGAGAAGCGTCTGAACACGGGTCGGCGCGGCCGTCCGCTTGGGCTGCTCGCCTGGCTGCTGGCCGTCGTGCCTCCCGTCGCCGTCGCGGCGGTCCTGTGCGCGGCGCTGCCCTGGCCGTTCGGCTGGGCGCTGCACGTCGCGCTGCTGTGGTTCGCCCTCGGCGCCCGCAGCCTGGAAGAGCACATCGCGCCCATCGCCCAAGCGCTCGCCGAACGCGATCTCGCCGCTGCTCGCGCGCTCACCGCGCGCATCGTCTCGCGCGACACCGCCAACGCCGACGCCACCGCACTTTCGCGTGCGGCCTGCGAATCGGCGCTCGAAAACGGCAACGACGCGATCTTCGGCGCGCTGTTCTGGTTCGCCATCGCGGGTGGGCCGGGCGCGCTGGCGTTTCGCCTCGCCAACACGCTCGACGCGATGTGGGGTTATCGCACGCCGCGTTTCCTGCGATTTGGCTGGGCGGCGGCACGCATCGACGACGTGCTCAACTGGATTCCCGCGCGCCTCACCGCCACGAGCTACGCGCTGCTAGGCGACACGCGCGTGGCGCTGCGCTGCTGGCGCGAGCAGGCGCGCCGCTGGGAAAGCCCGAACGCCGGCCCGGTGATGGCCGCGGGCGCGGGCAGTCTGAACTTGCTGCTGGGGGGCGCCGCGGTCTATCACGGCGCCGTTGAGGAACGTCCGCCGCTCGGCGCGGGCTTGCCGCCGCGCGCGCAGGACGTGGAAGCCGCACTGCACCTCGTCGAGCGCACGACGATCCTGTGGCTCGCCGTGCTAATCGCGCTGGCTTTCGTGAGCGTGGCCACCCATGTCTGAAATCGCAAGTAACAGGGAAAACGCGCCGCGCATGGTCGCGCACGGCGGCAACCTGCGCGAGGCCGCGCAGCGCTACGGCATTGGCTGGGACGAGTGGATCGACCTGTCGACCGGCATCAATCCGCACGGCTATCCAGTGCCGCCCGTGCCCGCTTCGGCGTGGCGGCGCCTGCCCGAAGACGGCGACGGCTTCGCGGCCTGCGCCGCGCGCTACTACGAAGCGCCCGACGCGCAACACGTCCTGCCCGTGGCAGGCAGCCAGGCGGCGATCCGCGCCCTGCCCGCGCTATTGCCTGCCGCGCGCGTGGCGATCGCGCCGCTCACCTACGGCGAGTACGCGCCCGCGTTCACCCAGGCGGGGCATACGGTCGTGCCGCTCGACATCGCCGCCAATACCTTGCCCGATCACATCACACACGCCGTGGTCGTCAATCCGAACAACCCGACCGCGACGCTCGTGGCACGCGACACGCTCCTGCGCTGGCACGCGCAACTGGCGGCGCGCGGCGGCACGCTGATCGTCGATGAAGCGTTCGCCGATGCCTTTGCTCCCGCGCGCGCAGCGTCGCTCGCAGATGCCGTCGATCGCGAAGGCCTGGTCGTGCTGCGCTCGCCGGGCAAGTTCTTCGGCCTCGCGGGCGCGCGCTGCGGCTTCGCGCTTGCGCAGCCCGCCTTGCTCGCCGCATTGCGCGCGCGGCTGGGCGCCTGGACCGTGAGCGGCCCGGCGCGCCATGCCGTCACCCACGCGTTCGAAGACAACGCGTGGCAAACGGCGATGCGCGAGCGGCTCGCAACGGAAGGCGAACGCCTGGCGGCGTTGCTCGCATCACACGGTTTCACGCCGCATGCCACGCCGCTCTACGCCTGGATCGCCGATGCGCGCGCCGCGCAGTTGCAGGACGCGCTCGCCGCACGCGCGGTCTGGACGCGCCGCTTCGATGCGCCCGCGAGCCTGCGCTTCGGCCTGCCCGCCTCTGAAGACGAGTGGCAGCGCTTTGCCACGGCGCTCGCGCAGGCAGTCGAGGCAATCGGCTGATGCGCGCGCTGCTTCGTCTCGCGCTAACGCTGGCCGCCGCATTCGCCATCGACATCGCGCACGCCGCGCCCGTGAGCGCCATCGACGATAGCGGCGCGACCGTTACGCTCGCCGCGCCTGCGCAGCGTGTCGTGAGCCTCGCGCCTCACGTCACCGAGCTGATCTACGCGGCCGGCGGCGGCGCGAAGCTGGTCGGCGCAGTGAGCTACAGCGATTACCCGCCGCAGGCGAAGAACGTGCCGCGCGTGGGCGACAACCGCGCGCTCGACCTCGAACGCATCGCCGCGCTCAAGCCCGATCTGATCGTTGTCTGGCGTCACGGCAATGCGCAGCAGCAGCTCGACCGGCTGCGCGAGATGCACATTCCGCTGTTCTTCAGCGAGCCGCATCATCTCGACGATGTGGCGACTTCGCTGACGCGTCTGGGCGTGCTGCTCGGCACAGAGAAAACCGCGCGGGATGCAGCAAACGCGTATCGCGGCCAGATCGCGCAATTGCGCGCGACCTACGCGCACCATGCGCCGGTGAGCGTGTTCTACGAGGTGTGGGATCAGCCGCTCATGACGATCAACGGCGAGTCGATGATTTCCGATGCGATCGCGCTATGCGGCGGCCGCAACGTGTTCGCCGCGCTACGCCCGCTGGTGCCCACGCTGTCGACCGAAGCCGTGATCGCCGCGAATCCCGATGCAATCGTGACGGCCTCGCCAGGCGCCACGACGCCGGATCGGCCGCTGCCCGCGCTCGAACGCTGGCGCGCGTGGCCGCAGTTGAAGGCGGTGGCGCACGGCAACCTTTACGCCATCGACGGCGATCTGCTCACGCGCGCGGGGCCACGCATCGCGCAAGGCGCGCAGCAGCTTTGCGAAGACCTGCAGCGTGCCCGCACGAATTAATCCGGAATCCAAATAATTATCCGGAATGGTTTAAGCGTTCCAGCGCGAAAGCAGCCACTCGCCGCCGGACTGTTCGCGCCGCAGCACCACAATGGCCGCCATCTCCAGCGGCCAGCGCACGCAGCGCTCCAGTGGCACGCCCAGTGCGCGCGCCGCCACCGTGCGGATCACGCCCGCATGCGCCACCGCCCAGATCGTTGCACGCGCATCGGGTTGACGCGCATCGAGCGATTCGAACCAGGCCGTCGCGCGCGCATCGAATTGCGCAACGCTCTCGCCGCCGTGGTCGCGCGCGTGCAGGAAATTGGCGGCCCACGCATCGATCTGCGTGCGCTCGATGCCCTCCCAGCGCTGCATCTCCCATGCACCGAAATCCATCTCCGCGAGGCGCGCGTCTTCGTGCGGCTCAAGCGCGCCCTGCTCGCGCGCGAGTACGCGCGCCACGCTTGCGCAACGTGTCAGCGGACTCGTTTCGATGCGCGCGGGCGCACGCACACCCAGCGCCTTCAGCCGGGCGGCGATCGACGCCGCGCCGGCTTCGGCATCCGCCGCCAGCGCCACATCGGAGCGGCCATAACAGATGCCGGCCTCGACCGCCACGGCCGGATGGCGAATCAGGACGAGATCCATGCGAGTCCCATGAGATAAATCGCGAGTTCGAAAATCTGCTGCGCGAAGCCAAGGCAATCGCCCGTATAGCCGCCGATGCGCCGCACGAAGTAGCGCCCAAGCACGAAGCGCAGCACGAAAAGCACCGCGAGCGTCGCCACGCCCGCGCGCCAGTGCGGCCACGCGGGCCAGAAAAGCCACGGCAAACCGAACACGGCCGCCACAATCAACGCGAGCGTGCTCAAACGCTGCGCGACCGGCTTGGCCTTGCCTTCGGGGCGCACGTATTCGAGCGAGGCCAGATAGCTGATCGCGAACACGCGGCTTGCCGCATGGCCCGCGATCATCAGCGTGGCCGCGCGCAATGGCGGCAGCGAGGCGAGCGTCTGCCACTTGAGCGCGAGCGCGACGACCAGACCGATCGCGCCGAACGCGCCGATGCGCGAGTCGTGCATGATGCGCAGCACGTCCTCTTTACGGTACGCGCCGCCGAAGGCGTCGAGACAATCGGCCAGACCGTCCTCATGAAACGCGCCCGTCACCAGCAAGGTAGCGGCCATTGAAAGCAGCACGGCCACGCCTGGGGGAAACACATGCAGCGCGGCCAGATAGACGAGCGCCGCCAGCGCGCCGACCAACACGCCAACCAGCGGAAAATAGCGCGCCGCCGCGTTGAGCCACTGCGGCTCGAAACCGACCCAGCGCGGCACTGGCACGCGCGTGAAATAGCCGAGCGCCGTGAAGAAGTAACGCACTTCCATGAGCGGATTCATGACGCTCGCGCTTTGATCCGCTTCGCTCAATGCCCGCGCTCGCTGCGATCATCGACGCCTGCCGATTCGAAGCTCGCCATCTCGTTGAGGAAGGCCGTGGCCGCGCGCAGGAGCGGCACCGCGAGCGCCGCGCCCGTGCCTTCGCCCAGACGCAGATCGAGCGTGAGCAGTTCGCGCGCGCCGAAATGATCGAGCATGCGCCGGTGCCCCGCCTCGTTCGACGCATGCGCGAACACGCAGTAATCGCGTACGTGCGGCGACAGTGCATCGGCGACCACCAGCGCCGACGTGGCGATAAAGCCGTCCACGAGAATCGCCATGCGCTGACGCGCCGCTTCCAGATACGCGCCCGCCATCATGGCGATTTCGAAGCCGCCGAAGGTTGCGAGCACATCGATCGGCTCGCGCGCATTCGCGTGGTGCGCGAGCGCCGCCGCCAGCACGTTGCGCTTTTTCGCCAGGCCCGCGTTGTCGAGGCCCGTGCCGCGGCCGACGCATTCGTCGATCGGCACGCCGCACAGGCGGCTCATGAGGCAAGCCGCCGCCGATGTATTCGCGATGCCCATTTCGCCAAAGCCGATCACGTTGGTGCCGAGCGCCGCGTGATGGCGCACGCGCGCCGCGCCCGCCGCGAGCGCCGCGATGGTCTGTTCGCGCGTCATCGCGGTGTCGTGGGCGAAGTTGCGCGTGCCTTGCGCGATCGGCAGGGAAATCAGCTTCGAGGTATCGACGTTGGGCAGCGGCGTGGCCACACCCGCATCGACGATTTCCAGTTCGAGTCCGGCCACGCCGCTGAACGCGTTGATGGCCGCGCCGCCCGCAAGAAAGTTCGCGACCATCTGCGCGGTGACGGCCTGCGGATAGGGACTCACGCCTTCGTGCGCAATACCGTGATCGCCCGCGAACACGATCATCGCCGGACGCACGACGCGCGGCTGGGTGGTGCGCTGGATCATGCCGAGCTGGCGCGCCAGCGTTTCAAGACGCCCGAGGCTGCCAGGCGGCTTGGTCTTGGTGTCGATGAGATGCTGCAGCGTGTCGCGCAGCGAGGTGTCGAGCGGCTCGACGGCGCGCAGATCGGAAAGCGTGGTGGTCATATCGGTTGGGTTCTTTGCAATGCGTTGCATTCAGTGTGCACGATGGCGATCGAGCGTTCGTGCGCGTGTTCGTATCCAGTCAGCGCTCGTTAGTGTAAAAGGCCTGCCCCAGCGCGGGCACCAGCGCCTCGTGCGGGCCGTCGCGGATCAGCGCGAGCGGATGGCCGAACGCCTCGCTCGCACGCTCGGCCGTGAGCACGTCGCGCACCGGCCCGGCCCAGCAGCCGCCGCGACCGTCGAGCAGCAAGGCGTGCGTCGCGTAGCGGCGCGCAAGGTTGAGATCGTGACACGACAGCACCACCGTGCGTGAAGCGGCGCGCACCCATTGCGCGAGCGCTTCGAGACAGGCGATCTGGTGATGCAGATCGAGATGCGCGAGCGGCTCGTCGAGCAACAGCAGCGGCGCATCCTGGCACAGCACCGCCGCGAGCGCGACGCGCTGACGCTCGCCGCCCGAGAGCGCGAGCACATCGCGCGCGGCGAATGCTTCAAGGCCGAGCTGTGCGAGCGCTGCGTGCGCGGCGGCGCGATCCTCGTCGCTTTCCCAGCCCCAGCCCGCCAGATGCGGATAACGGTTGAGCAGCACGATGTCGAGCACGCTCGCGCTGAAAGCATCGCGCACGTCTTGCGGCATCAGCGCGCGGCGTTGTGCGAGATGCGCGGGCTTCCAGTCGCGCAGCGCGACGCCGTCGATTTCGACATGACCCGCGGCGGGTGCACGCAAGCCCGCGAGCGTGGCGATCAAGGTGGTTTTGCCCGCGCCGTTCGCGCCAGCCACGCACCAGATTTCGCCTGCGCCGAAGCGTTGTGTGAGGTTTTCGACGAGCGTGCGTGCACCCACGTTCAACGTGAGCGAGTGCGTGGAAAGCAAGGGCGTCGTCGTGTTCATCGCCTGGCTCATGAGGTGCGCCTGCGCAGCAGCATCCACAGGAACACCGGCACGCCCGCGAGCGCGGTCACGACGCCCACCGGCAATTGCGTGGGCGCGGCAAGCGTACGCGCCGCGAGATCGGCGGCCATCACCGCGAGGCCCCCTGCGAGCGCCGCCGCCGGCACGAGCATGCGCTGGTCGTTGCCGAACGCGAGCCGCAACACATGCGGCACAACCAGCCCGACAAAGCCGATAGTGCCGCCCGTCGTCACGGCCGCCGCTGCCGCGAGCGACGCCGCCAGATAAACGCCCAGGCGCAGACGCAGCACCGGCACGCCGAGCGCCTGCGCAGCGGCGTCGCCGCGCAGCAGCACGTTCAGACGCGGCGCGGCGCTCACGCCGAACATCAGCACAAGCGCCAGCGCGATCCATGCGGGCCACGCCGTACCAATGCCGTCGAGATCGCCGGTGAGCCAGAACAGCATGCCGCGCAGCCGCGTATCGGGCGCGAGCGTGAGCAGCAAGGTGATGAGCGCGCCCCACCCGGCCGCCGTGACCGCGCCCGTGAGCAGAAGGCGTGGCGAGCTGTCCTGCGGTTCGCCGCGCCAGAGTTCGCGGCGCGCAAGGCCAAGCACGAGCAGGATCGACGCGAACGCGCCCGCACAGGCGCTCGCCTGCACGGCCCACCATGCGCAACCCGCGATCATGGCGACGAGAGCGAACGCGGCCGCGCCGCCCGATACGCCCAGCACGTATGGCTCCGCAAGCGGATTGCGCAGCAGCACCTGCAACAGCGCGCCCGCGAGCGCGAGCAGCGCGCCACAGGCAAAGCCGCCGAGCGCACGCGGTAGACGCAGCGTATGGACGATGTCGCTAGCGAGATCGTGCGCGCCTGCCGTGGGTATCAGCGCGTGCAGTGCCTGCGCAAACGTCACCGGCACGCTGCCCGTCACGAGCGACGCGAGAAACACCAGGCACGACGCCACCGCGAGCGCGCACCAGATCGTCACGGCGCGGCGCGCATGCATCGCGGGACGAGCGCCACCAGGCGCGCGCGCGGCAGAGGCCGCGTGAGCGTGGCGCGGTTCGTCGGGACTTACGGTTCGCATCGTGGGCGGTGGTCGAATTCAGGAGGTGGCGAGACGTGCTGCGCTATTGTCCGTTTTTTTGCCGGCTGCAACGTAATAGCCCGCAAAAGCGTGCGCAAAACAGCGCGCAAATAAAGCCTGCAAAACATGTACATAAAACACGCGTTTAACACGCGCTCAACAGGCGTTTGTGCGGCGACGTCTTGGCCCCCGTTTCAGGTGGCGCAAGCGTCTCTGGAAGCGCTCTTCGATCGGGCGTCAACAAAGCGTCATTATTGCGCTGCACACGTGCCACGCCGCTTTTTCGACCGGGAAAAAATACGTTCTCAAGGCTCGAGAACTGCAAGATACGGGCAAGGAACAGGCAAGAATCGCGCGATTAACAAGCAAGAAGCAGGGTTGTTACGTCTAGAAACGTCGCGAATGTCGGAATACGCGACAATCCGCGCTAGAATGCCTGTCTTTAGAGGACGCAGCACATGCTCAACGAACTCGAAACACTCTCACAAAACATCGGGCGGCTGATCGAGATCAATCAGCGCCATCATGAAGCACGCGTGGCGCTCGAAGAGCAACTCGCGCAATTAAACGCGCAATGCGAAGCAACGCGCGCCGAACTCGAACAGGTACGCTCAGAACGCGACGCGCTGCAGGCCGAGCGCGATGGTCTGTCCGCCAAGATCGACGACGCGCAGGTGCGCCTGAACGCGATCCTCGAAAAGCTGCCCCGCGCACGCGCGAGCGCAGAGCGCGAGAACCAGCTCGATCTGCTCGACCCGTCGTCGCAGGATGCCGCCGCCGACAACGCCGCTCGCCACGGAGAAAATGCATGACGACCAAACAGATCGAAGCGACGATTCTCGGCCAGACCTATCGCCTCGCCTGTTCGCCGGAAACCGAAGCCGCGCTGCTCGAAGCGGTCGCGCGCGTGGATGCGGAAATGTCGAATATCCGCAATCACAGCAACGTGCGCGGTCAGGACCGTATTGCAGTGATGGCAGCGCTTTCGCTGGCCTCGGAACTGCTGCGCCTGCAGACCAGCGTGCGTCACGGCG
>NZ_DASZJJ010000317.1:0-3032 GCF_035948235.1 Paraburkholderia sp.
TCTCGATCTGTTCGACGATCTGGCGCTGCCTGCGGGCATCATCATGAACACCGCGCTGCTCGATCATTGCCCGGAGCTTATCGATGTCTGTGTAAAGCGCGGCGACGAGCTGATCGCGCATGGCCATACCAACGCACACCGGCAAAGCGACTTCGAGCGTGCGCACGAACGCGATCTGATCGTGCATTGTCGCGCGCGTATTGCGGCGCTCACGGGGCAGACGCCGGCTGGCTGGCTGTCGCCGTGGATCTCGGAGACGCACCACACGCCCGATCTGCTCGCGCAGGCGGGCTATCGCTATACGCTCAACTGGTGTCACGACGACCGGCCCGTGCGCATGCGCACCGAACATGGGCCGCTGTGGTCGATTCCGTATCCGCAGGAAGTGAACGACATTCCGATGATCGTCGGGCGGCAGCTCGATGGCGCGGCTTTCGCGGACATGATCGTCGATCAATTCGACGAAATGCTAACCCAGGCGGCGCACCCCACGCGCGGGCAGCCGCTGGTAATGGGGATCGCGCTGCACCCATATCTGGTGGGGCAGCCGTACCGGCTGCGGCATCTCAGACGAGCGCTCGCGCATATCGCTCAGGCGTCGCGCGCGGGCACGATCTGGATGACGACGCCCGGCGCGCTCAGCGCGCATATGGACGCAGTCGAGGCTGGAACGCAGCCCGGAATCGCGGCGACGATCCGCTAAACTGGCGCACGTTCCCCATCATCATGCCTGCGCCGCACGCCTTGCTCATCATGTCTACTAGCCGACCGATTCGACCGACCGCCGTGAAGAAACCTGCCGCGAAGAAGACCGCTGTGAAAGCAGACGCGGCGCGCGCGACGCGCCGTGCGGAGCCGGAGCAAACTGAAACTGAAACTGAAACGGGCATCGAAACACAGATGTACCGCACCATCGTCGATGGCGTGCTCGCGCATCGGCTCACGCCGGGCACGAAACTGCCGGAGCCGGAGTTGTGCCAGCTGTTCGATGTGGGCCGCGCAACGGTGCGACGCGTGCTCGAAAAGCTCGCGCACGACGGCATCGTCACGCTGCGGCCCAACAAGGGCGCGGTGATCGCGGAGCCCACGCCCGAGGAAACGCGCACGATTTTCGAGGCGCGCCGCGCGCTCGAACGCGCGCTGGTCGAACTGGCCGTCGCGCGCGTAACGGACGCCGATCTCGCGCAGTTGCGCAAGCAACTCGATGACGAACACGCGGCAATGCACCGCTTCGACCAACCTTCATGGGCGCGTCTGGCGAGCGATTTTCATTTGCGCGTGGCCGCGCTTGCGGGCAATGCGGTGTTGCAACGCTATCTGGTCGAGCTGGTGTCGCGCTGCTCGCTGATCGTCGGATTGTATGAGCCGCCGGGCTACGCGCCTTGCGAGCACGACGAACACGCGGCCATCGTCGAGTGCATTGCGCAGCGCGACGCCGAAGGCGCGATTGCGCGCATGCAGGCGCACCTCGTCGATCTCGAACAGCGCATCGAAACGACGCGCATGCGCGGCGAAAAGAGCCTGGCCTCGCTGCTCGGACTGGCTGAACCGAAGGTGGGCAGCGTGCGCAGCTGATGCGCGCGGCGCGCCGCCGCGACCCTAACGAACGCGCCTGAAGGTGCGAGAACGCGCAGGAACGCTATGGAAATCGACTTCAACGAACTCACGGCCTATGAGCGTTACAAACTGATGGCGGGGCTTATCGTGCCGCGGCCAATCGCGCTCGTGACGACCCTGAGTCCCGGCGGCGTGATCAACGCCGCGCCGTTCTCGATGTTCAACATGCTCGGCGAAGAACCGCCGATCGTGATGCTGTCCGTGAATCGCCGCGACGACGATTCCCTCAAGGACACCGCCGCCAATATCCTGCGCGAGCACGAGTTCGTGGTGCATCTGACTGACGAACCGATCGCCGCAAAAATGCATGCCTGCGGTGAGCGTCTGCCCGCGTCCGAAAGCGAGCTTGCGCACGCGGGATTCACGCCGGTGCCGTCGACGCGCGGCGGCCCGCCGCGTATCGCTGAAGCGCCGGTAGCGTTCGAATGCACGCTATGGGAGACGCTCGAAACACCGAGCCGCCATATCTTCATCGGCCGCGTCGAACGCCTGCATGCGCGCGACGATCTGATCGACCGCGAGCGCTGCCGCGTGCGCTTGCAGCATTACTATCCGGTTGGGCGGTTTGGTGCGAGCTTTTATGTCGATACGCGCAACCGGTTTTCTCTCGACATGCAGGACGGCACAGCGACCGTACATACGGTTTTGGACGAGATGTAGGGAAGTGCAGGATGGGTTTCATCCTCTGCCAGTAAGCGGGCGTTCGCCGGCGGAGCGGCAGGCGCATATCGATCCGAAGCGGTCTGCAGCTCCGCTTGATAGCGGCCATTGAAACTGCAGCTTAGGGCGGCGAAACGTCATGGCTTGTCTCCTGGTTTGCCGCGCAGCAGTGATTCGGGGTGGCGCTCCAGATAATCCGTGAGCGAGTTGAGCGACTGCAGCGTCCGCGTGAGTTCCTGCATCGCCTGATGCACATCCGACTGCAACGGCGAATCCTGCTGCAAGGTGGATTGCGCAGCGCTGAAGGTTTTTTGCGCTTCCTCGAGCGTGCCATGCAGTTGCGGCAGCACTTCGTCGTTGACCTTGCCGAACAGCTGGTTCGCGCTCTTGAGCGACTCATTCAGGTTATTGCCGATCTTGTCGAACGGAATCTGATTGAGTTTCTTCGTGATGTCGGCGACCTGCTGTTGGAGTTCTTCCAGCGAGTTCGGCACAGTCGGCAGTTCCATCGGATCGCTGTCGAGGTTGTACTTCGCAGCCGGTGCATTCGGGAAGACATCAAGCGCGATATAGAGCTGGCCCGTCAGCAGGTTTCCGTTGCGCAATTGTCCGCGCAGGCCCCGCTCGACCAGACGCTGAATAAACTCGCGACCTTGCGGAGATCCCGGCGCCGGCGTGGCTCCGCCGCGGTTTTTGCGCACGAGACGCAGCGGATACAGATCCATCGTCACCGGCATCGTGAAATTACGTTGCTT
>NZ_DASZJJ010000318.1:0-6048 GCF_035948235.1 Paraburkholderia sp.
CCACGCTTGCCTGCGCTCGGCCCGATATCGATGATGTGATCGGCGCGACGGATGGTGTCCTCGTCGTGCTCGACCACAACGAGCGTATTGCCCTTATCGCCCAGATTACGTAGCGCATTGAGCAGAATCTGGTTATCGCGCGGATGCAGGCCGATGGTCGGTTCATCGAGCACATAACACACGCCCTGCAGATTGCTGCCGAGTTGCGCGGCCAGACGAATACGCTGCGCCTCGCCGCCCGAAAGACTCGGCGCGGCGCGATCGAGACTCAGATAACCCAGCCCGACTTCCTCGAGGAATTGCAGACGGCTGCGGATTTCGCTGATGACATCGCGTGCGATCTGCGCGTCGCGACCATTGAGTTCGAGCGATTCGATCCAGCCGCGCGTTTCGGCCACGGTCCATTGCGCGACTTCGACAATCGCATGCTCGTCGAAGGTCACTGCGCGCGCCTCGGGATTCAGGCGCGTGCCGTGGCAGTCCGGGCACGGCTCATCGGCCATTCCTTCGGGCTCCTGCTCTTCGGAAGGCAGAGTCTGTTCGCGGCCCCGATCGTCGGCGCCCATCACTGTATCGTCGTAGGCAGCGCGCTGTTCACGCGTGAGCGCGAGACCTGTGCCCACGCAGGTCGTGCACCAACCGTGCTTGCTGTTGTACGAGAACATGCGCGGATCGAGTTCGGGATAGCTCGTACCGCACACGGGGCACGCCCGCCGCGTGGAGAGCACCTTGACGGCGCCGATCTGCGACGTCGATGCGCCGTTGCCGATCGCGTTGTCGAGACCGTCAAGAGGCGCCAGCAGATGCACGACACCCTTGCCGGCTTCCAGCGTCTGCTCCAGCATTTGACGCAATTGAGCCTCGTTTTCAGGCTCGATCACGAGATCGCCGACCGGCAGTTCGATGGTGTGTTCGCGGAAGCGGTCGAGCTTGGGCCACGGCGCGACGGGCACAAATTCGCCATCGACACGCAGATGCGTATTGCCGCGCGCCTTCGCCCATTTGGCGAGATCCGTATAGACGCCCTTGCGGTTCACGACGAGCGGTGCGAGCAGGCCCACATGCTGACCTCGATGCTCGCGCAACAATTGCGCGACGATGGCATCGGCGCTTTGCGAGGTGACCGGCGTGCCGTCGTGCACGCAATGCTGCATGCCGAGCTTCACGTACAGCAGACGCAGGAAGTGCCACACCTCGGACGTGGTCGCCACCGTGCTCTTGCGCCCGCCGCGCGACAGGCGCTGTTCGATCGCAACCGTAGGCGGAATGCCGTACACGGCATCGACTTCGGGGCGGCCCGCGGGCTGCACAATCGAACGCGCGTAGGCATTCAGCGATTCCAGATAGCGGCGCTGGCCCTCATGAAACAGGATGTCGAATGCGAGCGTGGATTTGCCCGAACCCGACACGCCCGTGATGACGTTGAAACGCCCATGCGGAATATCGACGTCGAGCGCCTTGAGGTTGTGCTCGCGCGCATTCACGATTCGCACCACGTCCTCGCCCTGAATTTCGCGGCGCGCCTGCGCGGCGCGCATCGCGGTCTGCAGCGCGACGCCTTCTTCTTCCGCCAGCACCGGCTCGATGCCGCTGCCCAGCGCGGCCTCATAGCGCTCCAGCGCCGCGCCGGTGTGCGAGCGCGGACAGGCGATCGCATCGTCGGGTGTACCCACGCACACGACTTCGCCGCCCGCATCGCCGCCTTCGGGGCCCAGATCGATCAGCCAGTCCGCCGCGCGGATCACGTCGAGATTGTGTTCGATGACGAGCAGCGAATGACCGCCCGCCAGCAGCTTGCCAAAGGCGCGCATCAGCTTGGCAATGTCGTCGAAATGCAGGCCCGTGGTGGGCTCGTCGAACATGAAAAGACGCCCGCCCGCAGCCTTGTCCTTGCCGCGCGCCTGCGCCGTTTCCGCGAGATAACCCGCGAGCTTCAGGCGCTGTGCTTCGCCGCCCGAGAGCGTCGGCACCGGCTGGCCCAGCTTCACGTATTCGAGACCCACGTCCACGATCGGCTGGATCACGCGCAATACTTCGGCATCCTCAGCGAAACATTGCGCCGCCTCGCTCACGGTCAGGTCCAGCACGTCGGCGACCGACAGCGAGCGCCCGCCGCGCTCGATCTTCACTTCGAGCACTTCCGGTCGATAGCGGCTGCCGTCGCAGTCCGGGCAACGCAGATAGACGTCGCTCAGGAACTGCATTTCGATGTGCTCGAAGCCCGATCCGCCGCAGGTCGGGCAACGGCCCTCGCCCGAGTTGAAGCTGAACATGCCTGCGGAGTAGCCGCGCTGCTTCGCGAGCGGCGCCTTGGCGAACAGCTTGCGGATTTCATCGAACGCGCCGACATAACTGGCCGGGTTCGAACGCGCGGTCTTGCCGATGGGCGACTGGTCGACGAACACCGCGTCCGTGATCTGCTCCGCGCCCGTGAGCGCGCGATAGACGCCCGGCGATTCGGTCGCCTTGCCAAGATGACGCGCCAGCGCCGGATACAGCACGTCCTGCACGAGCGTCGACTTGCCCGAGCCCGACACGCCCGTCACGCAGACAAGACGCTGCAGGGGAATCTTCACGGTCACGTCGCGCAGATTGTGCTCGCTCGCGCCTTCGAGCAACAGGCTGGGCGTGTTCGCATCGACAGGACGGCGCTCCCAATGCGAAGCGTCGGCAACTGCGCGATGGCCGCCCAGATACTCGCCGGTCAGCGTGCCCGACGAACGGATATCGTTGGGCGTGCCGTCATAGACGATCGTGCCGCCGCGCTCGCCCGGCCCCGGCCCCATGTCGATCAAGCGATCGGCGGCCAGCATCACAGAAGGATCGTGCTCGACCACTACCAGCGTATTGCCCGCGTCGCGCAGGCGATGCATAGCTTCGACGATGCGGTTCAGGTCGCGCGGATGCAGGCCGATGCTCGGCTCGTCGAGCACGAACAGGGTTTTGGTCAGCGAGGTGCCCAGCGCCGTGGTCAGGTTGATCCGCTGCACTTCGCCGCCCGAGAGCGTGCGGCTTTGGCGGTCTAGCGTGAGATAGCCCAGCCCCACATCGCACAGATATTTAAGGCGCGTGCGGACCTCGGCCAGCAACAGCTTCAGCGCATCGTCAAGGAGTGCCGACGAAAGCGATAGATCGTCGAAAAAGCGGCGGATGCGCTCGATTGGCAGCAGCATCACGTCGTGCAGCGTCAAACCGGGCAGCGCCTCCAGTTGCGCGCGCGACCAGTCCACGCCATGCGGCAGGAAGCGTGCGGTCGGCGCAAGCACTTCGTCCGCGTTTTCTTTCGTGCCCAGGCGCCACTGCAAGGCTTCGGTTTTCAATCGCGCGCCGCCGCAGGTTTCGCAAGGCGTATAGCTGCGGTATTTCGACAGCAGCACGCGAATGTGCATCTTGTACGCCTTCGATTCCAGATACTGGAAGAAGCGCTTCACGCCATACCATTGCGATTGCCAGTTGCCTTTCCAGTCCGGCACGCCATTGATGACCCAGTCGCGCTGCTCCTGCGTGAGTTCAGCCCACGCGGTATCGCGCGGAATGCCAGCCTTGGCGGCGTAACGCATCAGGTCGTCCTGACACTCCTTCCAGGCCGGCGTTTGCAGCGGCTTGATCGCGCCGCCGCGCAGCGACTTGCGCGCATCGGGAATCACCAGCCCCCAATCCACGCCGATCACCCGGCCGAAGCCCCGGCATACCTCGCAGGCGCCATACGCCGAATTGAAGGAGAACAGCGCCGGTTGCGGGTCCGCATAGCGCAGATCGCTGTCCGGGCAATGCAGGCCGGTGGAGAAACGCCAGATCTGCGGCTCGGCGTTCGCGGCTTTCGTATCGGAAACGTCGCTCGCGGCGCTGGTTTCCGATACGACATAAATGTTCACGCGCCCGGCGCCGCGCTTGAGCGAAGCCTCGATGGCCTCGACCACGCGGCTCTTTTCGGCATTCTGCAGACGGAAACGGTCGGCCACCACGTCGAGCACCTTGCGCGTGCCGTCGGCGGTCTTGACTTCACGCTGTGCCTGCACGCGCGTGTAGCCGCTCGCGGACAGCCATTGCTGGACTTCTTCTTCGGTCGTCGTATCCGGCAGTTCGACCGGGAACGTCACCACCAGGCGCGGATCGCCTGCTGCCGTGCGTGCGCGCAGTTCAGCGTAGATGGTTTCCGGCGTGTCGTGCCGCACCGGCTGCGCCGTGACACGATCGAACAGATTGGCGGCGCGCGCGTAGAGCAGCTTCAGATGGTCGTTCAGTTCCGTCATTGTGCCGACCGTCGAGCGCGAACTGCGCACGGGGTTGGTCTGGTCGATGGCGATCGCGGGCGGCACCCCGTCGACGCGATCGACCTGCGGCCGGTCCATGCGGTCGAGAAACTGGCGTGCATAGGCACTGAAGGTTTCGACGTAACGGCGCTGCCCTTCCGCGTAAAGGGTGTCGAACACGAGACTGGACTTGCCCGAGCCGGACGGCCCGGTGACCACCGTCATTTCGCCGGTGTGCAGGTCGAGATCGAGGTTCTTGAGGTTGTGCTGGCGGGCACCGCGGATTCGGATGGATCGGTTATCGCTCACTTGCGCTGGCATTCCGGATGGATCACAGGCGTGGGAACCGGGCGCTGGCCCGGCCGCTTTCGGCCCGATCGGGCGGGCTGAGTAGAGGAGATTTTACTGTATATTTATACAGCATGTTGGGCGCCTGCTTAAAGGCCGCCAGCGCGGCTTCGCGGCCGTGCAAGTCAGCCGGATGGCTTAGGCCATCCGGTCAGTTGCGTCAGGAAGCAGGATGCGGTGCGCCCTCTCCCGCGCCCACCCATTCGCGCCACATCGTCGCGTACGCACTTTCCATACCGCGCGCAAATCGCGCTCCATCCATCAGCGGCGACGCTTCCATGCGCGCGCGCAAGGTCGCTCGCAGATACGCCAGACGCGGCAGATAAGTGGCCAGCGAAACAACCGTCTGCACGAAATCCTCATCGGAAAACGCAGCAAGCGCATCAAGCCCCAGATTCGCCAGTTGGGACAGACCTGCGCGCCCGGCACAGGTCTGTCCGACGCGCGTCACCACCGGCACGCCCATCCAAAGCGCGTCGAGCGTCGTGGTGTGGCCGTTGTACGGCAGCGTGTCGATGGCGAGGTCGATCTCGTGATACGTGCGCAAATAGGCGGCGCGCGGCTGGAACGGCACGAAACGCACGCGCGCCGGGGCGATGCCGTGACGCGCGAGGCGCGCCTCAAGCCGCTGCTGCGCCTCGCCCTGGGCGGCCATCAGCATCAAGCGCGCATGGGGCAAAGCCGCAAACACACGCGCCCACAATTCGAGCGTGGACTCCGTCAATTTGCACGGATTGTTCAGGCTACCGAGCGTCACGAAACCCGCCTGCTTCGCGGGCAACGCGTTGACGGCAGGCTCGCGCGCAAGCGGGTCGTAGCACCAGAACGTGTCGGGCAGACGCACCGTGCGTTCGGTGTAATGCGCCTCGAACGAAGGCGGATCGAGATGCGGGTCGGTGAGCCGGTAGCCGATCGCATCGATACCCGTCGTGCCCGGATAAGCCAGCCACGCGACCTGCACCGGCGCCGGCCGACGCGCGAACAGCAGCGGCCTGCCATCGGCCATATGCATCGTGAGATCGACGAGGATGTCGATGCCGTCCGCGCGGATTTTCTCCGCCAGCGCCGCGTCGCCGAGCTGGCGCACATCGTGCCATGCATCCACATGGGTCGCGAGGCGCGCGGTCACTTCGTCGGGCCGCACGACGCTTGAATACGCGTGGATCTCGAAGCGGCTTCTATCGTGGTGCGAAAGCAGCGGCGTCATGAACAATGCCTGGCAATGCTCACGAAAATCCGCCGAGACATAACCGATTCTCAAGCGGCGTCCCTGCACATCGCCCGGCGTGTGCGAGAAACGCCTCTCCCGCAAAGGAGCTTCGTGTTGCGCCGACCAGCGACGCGCCTGCGCGAGTATCGCTTCGGGTGTAGACGACTGGAACGAGAGCGCGTAAAGCAGATTGCTGTGCGCGGTGAGATTGTCCGGATCGCTCTTGATGGCGCGCTC
>NZ_DASZJJ010000319.1:0-26823 GCF_035948235.1 Paraburkholderia sp.
CTGGGGCGGCAACTGGTTCTTCCTCGTTGCCGATCACGGGCAGTCGCTGGAATTCGCCCATGTCGAATCGCTCACCCATGTTGCCTGGAATATTCGCGCCGCGCTCGAAGCCAATGGCATCACCGGTGAAGGCGGCGCGCACATCGACCATATCGAACTGTTCGCGGACTCCACCGTGCCCGGCATCGACAGCCGCAACTTTGTGCTGTGCCCGGGCAAGGCCTATGACCGCTCGCCTTGCGGCACGGGCACGAGCGCGAAGATCGCCTGCCTCGCCGCGGACGGCGCGCTGGCGCCTGGCGCGAACTGGCGGCAGGAGAGCATTATCGGCAGCGTGTTCGAGGCGAGCTACGAGCCGTTGGAAGACGTGAGCACAACCGCTCAGCGTTATGTGCGCCCGAGCATTCGCGGCACGGCGCACGTGAGCGCCGAATCGAAGCTGATCTTCGCCGCCGACGATCCCTTCGCCTGGGGCATTCGCGCGTGAGCCAGCCGCTTCATTCGAGTCCCGATGTGATCGTGGTGGGCGCGGGCATCGTCGGCGCCGCGTGCGCACACGAACTGGCGCGGCAGGGCGCGGATGTGCTCGTGCTCGACCGCGCGGGTATCGGCGGCGGCGTGACGGCGGCGGGCATGGGCCATCTGGTGCTGATGGACGACAGCCCCGCCGAATTCGCCTTGTCGGCATGGTCGCGCGATCTGTGGCTGGAACTTGCGCCGCGTCTGAGCGAGCGCGAAGCGTTCGTGCGCTGCGGCACGCTCTGGGTCGCCGAGGACGACGAGGAATACGCCCTGGCGCAAACGCGTCAGGAGGCGCTGGTGCGCTCTGGCGTGGCCTGCTCCTTGCTGGATGCCCAGCAGGTGCGCGAAGCCGAACCTGCGCTGCGTGAAGGCCTGCGCGGCGGCATGGTGATGCCGGACGACGCGGTGGTCTACGCGCCCGCTGCTGCTGCGTGGCTACTCGCGCAGCCGGTGAAAGGACGGGTGACATGCCGGCTCGGTACGCAGGTTGCGCGCGTGGACCGCCAGGGCGTGGTACTCGCCGATGGCGAATCGCTCGCGGCGGGCGCCGTGCTGCTGGCGAATGGCCTGCAAGCGTCAGACATGCTGCCCGGCCTGCCGATGCAGGCAAAAAAAGGACACCTGATTATTACCGACCGCTATCCCGGCACGATCCGGCATCAGATCCTCGAACTTGGCTATATCAAGAGCGCGCACAATGCGAGCGGCACGTCAGTGGCGTTCAATGTGCAGCCGCGCCCGACGGGCCAGATTCTGATCGGTTCGTCGCGCCAGTTCGACAGCGTCGATGCTGCCATCGAACCTGAAATTCTCGCGCGCATGCTGCGCCGCGCCGCCGGGTATCTGCCCGACCTGCCGACGCTCAACGCGATCCGCGCGTGGACGGGCTTTCGGCCTGCCACGAGCGATGGTCTGCCCTTGATCGGCCCAGCCGGGCCATTCGCGCACGACGACTGTCACCACTCGACGTGGCTGGCGACCGGACATGAAGGTCTGGGCGTCACGACGGCGCTCGCCACGGGCAAGCTGATTGCCGCGCAGATGCTGGGTCTTGCCGACGTGTTGCCGATCGATCCCGTGCCCTATCGGCCTGCGCGCTTCGAAAAAGCAGGAGTCGCTCATGCCTGAGATGTTGACCCTCGACGTGGATGGACGCAGCGTGCAGGTCGCGCGCGGCAGTTCGGTTGTGGCGGCGATTGCCATGGCAACGCACACGGCGGGCGTCGTGACGCGCGAATCCGTGAGCGGCGCGCAGCGCGGGCCCTTGTGTGGCATGGGCGTGTGCCAGGAGTGCCGCGTGACGATAGACGGCGTGCAACATCGACTCGCTTGTCAGACACTCTGCGCGCAAGGCATGACCATCAAGACGGCGAGGTCTGCGCCATGAATTTCGATATCCTGATTATTGGGGCTGGTCCGGCAGGCTTGAACGCCGCGAGCGTGGCGGCGCAAGCGGGCGCGAAAGTCGGCATCGTCGACGATAACGCGCTGCCGGGTGGCCAGATCTGGCGACAAGGGCCGCAGCATCGCGCCAAAGGCCGCGCGCACGAGGCCATCGAGGCGATGCAGCGATCCACGAACGTCACGTATTTGAGCGGCACGCGCGTGGTGCAGGCGAGCGGTGCGCGACAGCTGCTCGTGGAAGACGCCTCGCGAGGCTATACGATCGGCTACGGCAAACTGATCGTGGCGGCTGGCGCGAGAGAGCGCTTTCTGCCGTATCCGGGCTGGACGCTGCCAGGCGTGACGGGCGCGGGTGGTTTGCAGGCGCTCGTGAAGGGCGGCATGCCGGTGCGCGGCGAGCGCATTGTCATCGCGGGGAGCGGGCCGCTTTTGTGGGCGGCGGCGCTCACCGCGCGCGAACAGGGCGCACGCGTGATGGCGATCGTCGAACAGGCCGCGCCGCACGCGGTCCGGCAGTTCGCAGCGTCGCTCGTGTACACCCCCGCGAAGCTCGCGCAGGCGGCACGCATGCGTTTCGATCTGCGCGCGACGCCGTATCTGTGTGGCGCGCATGTGAGCGCCGCACTGGGCGATGGCCAGCTTTCGCATGTGATGGTGAAGCAGGGCGAAAAAGAGACGCGTATCGACTGCGACCGGCTGGCGTGTGCGTTTGGGCTGGTGCCCAATACCACGCTGGGCACGGCGCTGGGTTGCGGTATCGATGAAAATCAGGGCGTGCTGGCCATCGCCGTCGACGATCTGCAGTCAACCACGCAGCCCGATATCTATGCAGCCGGAGAATGCACGGGCGTGGGCGGCATGGAGTTGTCGGCGGTGGAAGGACGCATTGCGGCGTACGCGGCACTTGGCAACGTCGCGCAAGCGCGCGCTCTGTTTGCGCAGCGCGAGCGGTATCGCCGCTTTGCTGCACGGATGCACACGGCGTTCGCGCTCGATCCGCAATTGCGCGGGCTGGCCGCGCCGGATACCGTGCTATGTCGCTGTGAAGACGTCCGCTTTGCCGATGCCGCGCTGCATCGCAACTGGCGCGATGCGAAACTGCATACGCGCTGTGGCATGGGGCCGTGCCAGGGCAGGATCTGCGGAGAAGCCGCAGCGTTTTGCCTGGGCTGGGAGCGCAACGGGGCACGTGCGCCATTCTCGCCAGCCCGGATCGGCACGCTGATGCAGGTGCAGACGCAAACGTAAAGTGTTTCAGCCGGGCCATGTGAAAGCATGGCCCGGTTTTCTTTGCAGGTGGGCAAGCGGCGGCGGCAAAGGCATAATCGACTGCATTCCGATTTCCGACTCGCGACGCTTTGCCATGCACGATCTGCTCCAGCCCGCCGTCAGCGCGAACACGACGCTCCCGCAGATGGTGGCGCACTTTTCCCTGCTCGAACCGCTCTTCGACGCCATGCCCGACGTGGTCTTTTTCGTCAAGGATCATGAAGCGCGCTATGTGATCGTCAATGCCACGCTGGTGGCGCGCTGCGGTCGCAAGGATCGTCGTGCGCTGCTTGGCAAGACGGCGGCGGAAGTGTTTCCTTCGCGGTTTGGCCGTATATATATGGAGCAGGACGAAGCGGTCGTGCGCGATAACAGCCGCCTGATCGACCAGCTCGAATTACACCTTTATCCGGGACGCGAGCCCGGCTGGTGCCTCACTTCCAAAGTCCCGCTGCAAGACGCACAAGGGCGCGTGCTGGGCGTTGCCGGTATTTCGCGCGATCTGCGCGCGGCGGAGGGCACGCACCCGGCGTATCAGCGTGTTGCGATTGCGGCGAAATACATTCAGGAAAATTACGCGCAGCCGCTTAAACTGTCGAATCTGGCGGTGCTGATCGATATGTCGGTGGCACAGGTCGAGCGTTATTTTCACAAGGTCTTTCATCTCACGCCGCGCCAGATGCTGCTCAAGACGCGGCTTGATGCGGCGTCCGAACTGCTTGCTGGCGATTCGAGCATCACGGACATCGCCACCCGCTGCGGCTATAACGATCACAGCGCATTCACGCGTCAATTCAAGGCCACCGTGGGCATCACGCCGAGTCAATATCGCGCGCTGCTGCATCCACAAGCGGCGTCATCCGATTAATAACCCGTATTCGCAGCGCGCGAGCGCCTCGCATCATTCGCGCGCGCATGGCTAAGTGTTGTCCCCGATAGCGCTTGCGCATGTCATCTGTATGCGCGTGAGCGTGATGACGATTGTGCTGAATTCGTCATGCTGAGGCACGAAAGCCCTCAAGCCTTCAAGTTAATGGATAGCGATACTTCTTCGCATCGTCGCGAACCTGGCGCGATGCATTCAACGAAGGAGATCGGCACCGTGAGCCGTAACGTTATTCAACCGGGTGCAGTATGCCCCGCTGAGCCCACTCGCCACGTCACCGTGACGTAGCCCGAGCGCTCGCACCGAACTGCCAGACGCGGCTCTTTATCCCGCGCCACGCACGTCATCTACAGCGCGCCTCGCGTGCATCCTCATTCGCGTTTCGCTCCTGCACCTCGATGCGGCAGCCGACCGCTCAAGCGCTCATTCCTAAAATCAGGAGACATCGACGATGTCCAGTCAAGGCAATTTACATCGCTCATTGCCAGTCAGCGACGGCACGCATGCCGCCGCCCACGAACAGACAGGCGAAGGCCGCTTCAAGAAGCAACTGTCGCTCACTGACCTCACGTTCATCGGCCTGGGCGCCATTTTCGGTTCGGGCTGGCTATTTGCCGCGAGCCATGTTTCGGCAATCGCCGGACCCGCGGGCATCGTCTCCTGGCTGATCGGCGGCTTCGCGGTGCTGTTGCTCGGCATCGTCTATTGCGAACTGGGCGCGGCGCTGCCGCGTGCGGGCGGCGTGGTGCGCTACCCGGTTTTTTCACACGGCCCGCTGCTCGGCTATCTGATGGGCTTTGTCACGCTGATTGCGTTTTCCAGCCTGATCGCCATTGAAGTCGTTGCCGCGCGCCAGTATGCGGCTGCGTGGTTTCCCATGCTGAGCCAACCGGGTTCCGGCAATCCCACCACGATGGGCTGGTTCGTCCAGTTCGCGTTGCTGTGCCTGTTTTTCCGCCTGAACTATTCGAGCGTAAAGACCTTCGCGCGCGCCAATAACCTCATCAGCATTTTTAAATTCATCGTGCCGCTTTCGGTGATCGGGGTGCTGTTTACGTTTTTCAAACCCGTCAATCTCACCGTGCACGGTTTCGCACCGTACGGTCTTTCCGGCATTGAAATGGCGGTCTCGGCAGGCGGCATTATCTTTGCCTATCTCGGCCTCACGCCGATCATTTCGGTCGCAAGCGAAGTGCGCAATCCGCAGCGCACAATTCCTGTCGCGCTGATTCTCTCCGTGCTGCTTTCGACGCTCATTTACGTGCTGCTGCAGCTGGCGTTTATCGGCAGTATTCCTACCGATACGCTCAAGAGCGGCTGGGAAGGCGTGAGCAAGGCATTCTCGCTGCCGTACCGCGATATCGCACTGGCACTGGGCGTGGGCTGGCTCGCCTATATGGTGGTGGCGGACGCCGCTATTTCGCCGAGCGGTTGCGGCAACATTTACATGAACGCAACGCCGCGCGTGGTCTACGCATGGGCCAAAACGGGCACGTTCTTCCGCGTATTCACGCGCGTGGATGAAGCTTCGGGCATTCCGCGTCCGGCCATGTGGCTCACGTTCGCGCTGGCGGTGTTCTGGACGCTGCCGTTTCCCTCGTGGGAAACGCTCATTAATGTGGTGTCGGCGGCGCTCGTGCTGAGCTACGCGGTGGCGCCGATTTCGGTTGCCGCCCTGCGACGCAATGCGCCTGATATGCCGCGGCCGTTTCGCGTGGGATGTTTTGGCATCGTCGGGCCGGTGTCGTTCGTTATCGCTGCGCTGATCGTCTACTGGTCGGGCTGGAGCACGGTCTCCTGGCTGCTGGGACTGCAGATCGTCATGTTCGTGATTTATCTCGCGGCAGGACGTTTCGTGCCGACGCGCCAGCTCAGTCTTGCAGAACAGGTGCGCTCGTCGCTTTGGCTGATTGCGTTCTACGCCGTGATGATCGTGCTGTCGTGGCAGGGCAGTTTTGGCGGTAGCGGCGCGCTCGCGCATCCGTATGACACGGTCGTGGTCGCACTGGCGAGCCTCGGCATCTACTACTGGGGCGCCAATACCGGCGTGCCCAGCCACAAGCTGCAACTCGACGCCGACGATCAATGAGTGCATCGGCAATCAGGCATTAATTGATTCACGTCTTTCCCATCGATTTATAACCGGGCCTTGGTGGCCCGGTTGGTTTTTTGCAGAGGTAACTATGACGATTACCGGTCAATCGCTTATCGGCGCAATGAGCGTGCGCGGCACGCACGGCGCTTTTCACGGCATCGACGCGCGCACGGGCGAAACGCTCGAACCCGCTTTCGGTGGCGCGACACAGGACGATCTGGAGCGCGCATGTGCGCTCGCGGAAGCCGCCTTCGACACCTTCCGCGAAACGCCGCCTGAAAATCGCGCGGCGTTTCTGGAGACCATCGGCGAGAAGATCATGGCGATTGGCGACGCACTGATCGAGCGCTGCATGGCCGAAACGGGCTTGCCGCGAGCGCGCCTCGAAGGTGAACGCGCGCGCACGGTCGGGCAACTGAGACTGTTCGCTGGCGTGCTTCGCAACGGCGATTTCGTCGATGCGCGCATCGACCCTGCGCAGGCAGATCGCAAGCCGATGCCACGCGTGGATCTGCGTCTGCGCAACGTCGCGATCGGACCGGTGGCGGTGTTCGGCGCGTCGAATTTTCCGCTGGCGTTTTCGGTGGCGGGCGGCGATACGGCCTCGGCGCTCGCGGCGGGTTGTCCGGTGATCGTGAAGGCGCACGGCGCGCATCCAGGCACGTCCGAACTCGTGGGCCGCGCGATTCAGCAGGCGGTGCAGCAATGTGGTTTGCCCGAAGGCGTTTTCTCGCTGCTATTCGACAGCGGTCTTTCGATTGGCCAGGCGCTGGTGGCCGACGTGCGCATCAAGGCAGTGGGCTTCACGGGGTCGCGAGCGGGTGGCGTGGCGCTCATGAAAATCGCCAACGCGCGCGAGGAGCCGATACCCGTCTACGCAGAGATGAGTTCGATTAATCCGGTCGTATTGCTGGCTGGCGCGCTGGGCGCGCGTGGCGGCGCGATCGCGCAGCAGTTTGCAGCCTCGCTCACGCTGGGCGCTGGCCAGTTCTGCACGAATCCGGGCCTCGTGCTCGCCGTGGACGGCGAATCGCTGCGCGCATTCGAACGCGCCGCTGGCGATGCGCTTGCCAATGCCAGCGCATCGACGATGCTCACGCCCGGCATTCATGCGAACTATCTCAAAGGCGTCGAACGTCTCGCTGCACACGCCGATGTCGAGCAACTCGCGCGCGGCGAGGCGGGCGGCCGTTTCGACGCCCAGGCGGCGCTATTCGCGACCACCGCGCGGGCATTCAGCGCAGATTCCGCATTGCGCGAGGAAGTGTTCGGTCCCGCGTCGCTGATCGTGCGTTGCCGCGATCTCGACGAATTGCACGGCGTGCTCAAGTCGCTCGAAGGGCAATTGACGGTGGCTGTGCATCTGGACCACGACGATCGCGCCGCCTGCCGCACGCTGTTGCCGACGCTTGAACGCAAGGCCGGCCGGATTCTTGCAAACGGCTTTGGCACCGGCGTGGAAGTCGGTCACGCGATGGTGCATGGCGGCCCGTTCCCGGCGACCTCGGACCAGCGCACGACCTCGGTCGGCAGTCGCGCCATCGAGCGCTTCCTGCGGCCCGTTTCGTATCAGGATCTGCCCGACGATCTGCTGCCGCAGGCGCTGCAAGATGGGAATCCGCTTGCGCTGGCGCGGCGGGTCGATGGGGTTATGCATCGGTAGGTCGGACGCATTTGCGCAACACGCCGCAACACCAGTGGTAACATTTGTTGTCGTCCACTGTCCGGCCCTCTGCGCCCATCGACATGCCTGAAAGCTTTGACCAGCTTGCCGCGCTCATCCGTGCGCGTTTCGCCGAACTCAGTCCGCAATTCCAGACCGGTGCGGCCTTTCTGCTCGACCATCCCGACGAAGTTGCCGTGTCGTCGATGCGCAAGGTCGCCGAGCGTGCCCAGGTCCAGCCCGCCTCGCTCGTGCGCCTGTCGCAGCAACTTGGCTTTCCGGGCTGGAACGAACTGCGCGATCTGTTCGTCGCGCGCGTGCGCACGCGGCCCGAGCCGCTGTCGAGCCGTGCGCGCTCGCTGGTTGCGGGCAGCGCGAAAGACGCGCTTGCGCGCGATCTGCTCACCGCCCAGCAGCACAACCTCGACGCCAGTTCCGCGCACAACACGCGTGCCATGCTGGAAGCCGCGCGCGTGCTGAAAAAAGCCCGACACGTCCACGTTGCGGGCTTTCGCTCGTGCTATGCGGTGGCGTTCGGGCTCGTGTACGGCTACCGTCTGTTCAGGCCAGCGGTGTCGCTGCTCGGCGGCGAGGCGGGGACGCTGGAAATGCAGTTGCTCGGCATCGAGCGCGATAGCGCGACGATCGTGGTCAGCTTCGCGCCTTACTCCGTCGAAGCCGTGCGGGTAGCCGAAGCGGCGCTCGAAAAGGGCAGCAAGCTGATTGCGATTACCGATAGCGCGGTTTCGCCCATCGCGCTCAACGCCGAAAAAGTGCTGATCTTCACGCACGAAAGCCCATCGTTCTTCCCTTCGCTGGTCGCGGCTACAGCGCTGGCGGAATCGCTGGTCGCGCATCTGCTGGCGCTGGAAGGCACCGGCGCGGTAACGCATCTGGAAGCGGCCGAGCGCTCGCTCAACGCGCGCGGCGCGTATGTGCCCTGACGTCCCCTGACATGCTCCGATCGTTTGATCCTCGCTGATGCAAGAAAAAATGCGGCGCCGTGCAATCACACGGCGCCGCTTGCTTTAAGGGGCGCTCACTTGATGAAGCTGAGTTCCTTGCTGATGCGATCGAGGATGGGCTTCTTTTTCTCGTTGAAAACGGTCTTGTTCTGCTGGATCAGGTTATTGCCTTTGGTATCGATGGAGATAATCAACGGCCCGAACTCCTTCACGCGATTGATCCAGAGGGTTTCCGGCATACCCAGGTCCTGCCACTCCGCGCCTTCGATTTCCTCCACCAGCGTGGCTGCGCATGCTGCTCACGCCCGAGGGCGAGGTGTATCTGGAACACGCGCGGCGCATCCTCGATCAGGTCGAGGAGTTGAGCGAGCTACTTGGCAGTTCGCGGCGCAGTCCGACGGGCTTGCTGCGCGTGAATGCGACGCTTGGCTTTGGGCGCAGCCATATCGGCCCGGCGATATCGCGCTTTGTCGTGCAACATCCGCAGGTGTCGGTGCAGTTGCAGTTGTCTGTGACGCCGCCGCCGTTTACGGACGACAGCTTCGACGTCTGCATCCGCTTTGGCGAGCCGCCCGATGCGCGCGTGATCGCGCGCCGTCTCGCGCCGAACCGGCGGCTGCTGTGCGCATCGCCCGCCTATCTGGCGAAGCACGGCACACCGGCCTCGCCGCACGAACTCGTGCGTCACAATTGCATCGGCATTCGTCAGGGGGACGAAGCGTATGGCGTGTGGCGGCTCACGGCGGAGCGCGGAACGAACGCAAAAAGCGAAGCGATTCGCGTGAATGGCAACCTCACGACCAACGACGGCGAGATTGCCGTGAAGTGGGCGCTCGAAGGCCACGGCATTCTGATGCGTGCGCAGTGGGATGTGAGGGAGTATCTGGCGGACGGCCGCCTCGTGGTCGTGCTGCCCGAATACCGCACGCCCGGTGCGGATATTTACGCGGTCTACGCGCAACGGCATCAGCTATCGACGCGCGTGCGCGCCTTCGTCGATTTCCTGAGCGCGGAACTCGCACGCGCCGGCAACGCGTGACGATGCAATAAAAAACGGGACGCGGCGTATATGCCGCGTCCCGTTTTTTTGCAGTGCTGGGCTTTATTCAGCCATCAGTTTTTCAACCGGTAACCGGTCTTGAAGATCCACGCGGTGATGCATAAAAACAGCGCGAGAAACGCCGCGGTCATGCCGAGGCTCACGCCCACGGCAACATCCGCGAGTCCATAAAAGCTCCAGCGGAACCCGCTGATCAGATAGACGATCGGATTGAACAGCGTGATGATCTTCCACGCCGGCGGCAGCATGTCGACCGAGTAGAAACTGCCGCCCAGAAATGTCAGCGGCGTGATGACGAGCAGCGGCACGATTTGCAGCTTCTCGAAGTTATCCGCCCAGATGCCGATGATGAACCCGAGCAGGCTGAACGTGATCGCCGTCAGCAGCAGGAATAGCACCATCCAGAAGGGATGCTGGATCTGGATCGGCACGAACAGCGCCGCGGTGGCGAGGATGATGAGCCCGAGCAGCACCGACTTGGTCGCCGCCGCACCGACATAGCTGATGACGATTTCGAAGTACGACACGGGCGCCGAAAGCAACTCGTAGATCGTGCCCGTGAAGCGCGGAAAGTAAATGCCGAACGACGCATTCGAAATACTCTGCGACAACAGCGACAGCATGATCAGGCCTGGCACGATGAACGCGCCGTAACTGACGCCATTCACTTCCTTGATGCGCGAACCGATCGCGGAGCCGAACACGATGAAGTACAGCGAAGTCGAGATCACCGGCGCGACGATGCTCTGCATCAGCGTGCGTCTCGTGCGCGCCATTTCGAAGCGGTAGATGGCGCGGATTGCGTGGATATTCATTTGGCGCTCACCTCTGGCTTGCCGTTATCCGCGAGCGCGGCATCTTTGCCGACCAGACTCACGAAGATGTCCTCCAGCGAACTCTGGCTCGTCTTCAGGTCCGTGAAGCCGATGCCCGCATCGCCCAGACCCTTGAGCAGCGCGATGATGTCGTTGCGTTCGTTTTCGGCGTCGTAGGTGTAGGTGAGTTCGCTGCCGCCTTCGGCCAGCTCCAGACGCCACGCGGCGAGCGCGGGCGGAATGGCGGCGATCGGCGCTTCGAGCTGCAATGTCAACTGCTTGCGGCCGAGCTTGCGCATGAGCGCGTCCTTGCGCTCGACCAGCATGATCTCGCCCGCATTGATGACGCCGATGCGGTCGGCCATCTCTTCCGCTTCGTCGATGTAGTGGGTCGTGAGGATGATCGTCACGCCGCTGGCCTTCAGCCCGCGCACGAGTTCCCACATGTCGCGGCGCAATTCCACATCCACGCCTGCGGTGGGCTCGTCCAGAAACAGCACCTGCGGCTCATGCGCCAGCGCCTTCGCGATCAGCACGCGGCGCTTCATGCCGCCCGACAGCGTGAGGATCTTGTTGTTGCGTTTTTCCCATAGCGAGAGGTCGCGTAGTACGCGCTCGACATAGGCTGGATTGGGCGGCTTGCCGAACAGGCCACGGCTGAACGACACGGTAGCCCAGACGGTTTCGAACGCGTCGGTGGTCAGCTCCTGCGGCACGAGGCCGATGAGCGAGCGCGCCGCGCGGTAGTCGCTGACGATATCGTGACCCGCTACACGGACATGGCCTTCGCTTGGATTGACGATGCCGCAGATGATGCTGATGAGCGTCGTCTTGCCGGCGCCGTTGGGGCCGAGCAGCGCGAAAATTTCGCCGCGTTCGATGTCCAGATTGATGCGCGAAAGCGCGCGGAATCCCGATGCGTAGACTTTCGAGAGGTTCTCGACGGAGAGGATCGTTTGCATGTGCGTGACATTACCAGAATCGGGGGCAGGGCATCGGACGCCCGAGTGGGGCTGGGCTGGACTTGACCCTGCGCGCTTCGCGTACCTGCCCTTTATATATTGGCCGTGCGGCGCTCATTCGTTGTAAGCTGTCTTTCATTTGACAACATTTGTTGCGAAGCGTATAAATCCGGCATCGGTTACCACGCAGCCAGGGACAGGCAAGTCAAACGATGCAGGCACTCAAGACTATCCGCATGGGCGGGACGCCCGAGGCGATCGGGCAGCAGCTTGGCGAACTCGCCAGGCCCGTCTTCGCGCCGTATATGGCACAAAGCGGCGCCTGGGCGGCAGTGAGCCGCTGGCGCGGCCACGCGTTCGTGCAGCAACTGCGCGCGGCGGCGCAAGAGCATTTCCCGGCTTACGTGGCCGAACTGGATGCGATGGCGGCGGCGCTGGGCTGGTCCGCGCACGACCTGTTCCTCTGGAATTGCCGCGGCGAGTTGATCCACAATGCCCCCGACGGCTGCACGACGCTCGCCGTGCGTACCGAGGCAACTGGCGGCCTGGTTGGCGGGCTGATCGCCCATAACGAAGACGGCGATCCGTATCTGCGCGGCCGCTGCGCCGTGGTCGAGGTGACGCCCGAAGGCAAACCGGGCTTCGTGAGCTTCTACTATCCCGGCTCGCTGCCGGGCCACACCTTCGCGGCGTCCCGCGCGGGTGTGGCGCAGGCGATCAACAACGTGCGCATTCGCGAACCGCGCGCGGGCGTGCCGCGCATGATCCTGGCGCGCGCCGTGCTGGACGCCGCGACCCTCGAGGACGCGCTCGCGCTGCTGCGCGATACGCCGCGCGCGAGCGGCTTTCACCATACGGTCGGCGGCACCGACGCGGCGGGCGCGGTGCGCGTCTACAGCGTGGAAGCCACGGCGCAGCGCGCCTCGGTTGTCGAAATCGGTGCGCCGTCGGGCCACGCCAACCACCTGATCCACGCCGGCTGCGATCGTTCTGATAGCGAGGCGCAGATCGTCACGGATTCGTCGCGCGACCGTCAGGCGCGTCTCGCCGATCTGCTGCCGGCGCTTGGCGCGCAGCCGGATGGCGCGGCTTTCGTGCGCACGCTGCAGGATCGCGGCGGCGACGGCCTGCCGATCTTCCGCGACGATCCGCACGACCCCGACGACGAAAACACGCTCGCCACGGCCTGCATGCAGATCGCGCCGGATGGCGTGAGCCTCGAGGTCTGGCAGGAAGGCGTGCGCACGCTGTCGATGCCGATTCCGCGCGCGGTCTGAGCGCCGCAAGCCGGTCCAACGAATTCCAGTCAGATATCTGTTTTCAGCGAGAACTACCATGTCCAGCAAAGTGTTTCATCGGATGCCCAGGCAAACGCTGCCCGTCGCCGTGGCGGGCGAGGGCATTGAGATCATCGATTCCACCGGCAAGCGCTATATCGACGCGAGCGGCGGCGCGGCCGTCTCGTGCCTGGGGCATAGCAACCAGCGCGTGATCGACGCGATCAAGCAGCAGGCCCAGGCGCTGCCGTACGCCCACACCTCGTTCTTCACGACCGAAGCGTCGGAGCAACTCGCCGATTACCTGATCGAGCGCGCGCCCGCTGGGCTCGATCACGTCTACTTTGTCTCGGGCGGTTCCGAGGCGATCGAGGCGGCGCTCAAGCTCGCGCGCCAGTATTTCGTCGAGAAGGGCGAGCGCTCGCGCCGTCATTTCATCGCGCGCCGCCAGAGCTATCACGGCAACACGCTGGGGGCGCTGGCGATCGGCGGAAACGCCTGGCGCCGCGAGCCGTTCCTGCCGATCCTGATCGAATCGCATCACGTCAGCCCGTGTTACGCGTACCGCGAGCGCCTGGACGGCGAAACCGACGAGGCTTACGCGCAACGTCTGGCCGATGAGCTGGAGCAGAAGATCCTCGAACTCGGCGCCGAGAACGTCGCGGCCTTTGTTGCGGAAACGGTGGTGGGTGCGACGGCCGGCGCGGTGCCGCCGGTGCGCGAGTACTTCCGCAAGATCCGCGCGGTGTGCGACCGCTACGGCGTGCTGCTGATCCTCGACGAGATCATGTCGGGCATGGGCCGCACCGGTTATCTGTTCGCGTGCGAGGAGGACGGCGTGGCGCCGGACCTGCTGACCATCGCCAAGGGACTGGGCGCGGGTTATCAGCCGATCGGCGCGACGCTGGTCAGCCAGCCCATCTACGAGACCATCGTGGGCGGCAGCGGTTATTTCCAGCACGGCCACACTTATATCGGTCACGCAACGGCCTGTGCGGCGGCGCTTGCCGTGCAGCACGTGATCGCCGAGGACAATCTGCTCGACAACGTGCTGGCGCGCGGCGAGCAACTGCGCGCGCGTCTGCGCGAGCGCTACGCGGACCATCCGCATGTGGGCGATGTGCGCGGGCGTGGCCTGTTTGTCGGCGTGGAACTGGTCAAGGACCGCGCGACCAAGGCGAGCTTCGATCCCTCGCTCAAGCTGCACGCGGCGATCAAACGCGAGGCTTTCTCGCGCGGCCTGATGGTGTATCCGATGGGCGGCACCGTGGACGGCCAGAATGGCGATCACATCCTGCTCGCGCCGCCGTTCATCTGCACGGCGCAGGATATCGACACGATCGAGGACCGTCTGGCCGGGTCAATCGGCGCGGCGTTGCAGGCTGTGTGAACCCTTGCGGTCTGATCATTTTCGGAGCAAAAATCGATGACGCAATCCCCGAATCCGCGCTTGCCGGCTTTCGACGCCGCCAGCGCGACGCCCGAGCAGAAGGCCGTGCTCGATGAAATCCTGTCCGGCCCGCGCGGCAACCTGAACGGCCCGTTTCTCGGCTGGATTCACAGCCCGCAGCTCGCCCAGCACGCCCAGCGGCTGGGTGCATTTTGCCGATACAGCACAGGCCTTTCGCTGCGCCTCTCGGAGCTGGCGATTCTTGTGACGGCGTCGCGCTGGCAGGCGCAGGCGGAGTGGTATATCCACTATCCGATCGCGATCAAGGCGGGCGTGCCCGAAGCGCTCGCCGAGCAGATCCGCACGGGCGCCGAGCCGGTCTTCGAAGACGCCGACGACGCGCTGATCTACGCCTTCACGACCGAGCTTTACGACACCAGACGCGTCTCGGACGCTACTTACGCGCGCGCCGTGGAGCGTTTCGGTCACGAGACGACTATCAACCTGGTCGGCCTGCTGGGCTACTACGCGCTCGTGGCGATGACGCTCAACGTTTTTGGCATGCGCGCGGAAGGCCAGACCACGCTGCCGTTCCCCGAGTAGGCAGGCCTTACTCGCCATGGCGTCGTGATACTGCGCCATGTAGTTAAACGAACGCCCCATCCGGTATGGCCGAATGGGGCGTTTTTTCATTTGGCGTGACGGACATATTTCAGTGCACTGATTTACCCGACGGTTGGTTAATTGCCTGCATCGAGAATCGCGATATCGGATATCGAGAAGAGTAAAAAATAAAACGAGTGAACGTTTTTTGGCAGTAAACGTTTTCAGGCATATTTGCCACGGCAGGTTATTTGAACTATATGGTTAATGTTGCGCCGGGCCGCATGCATTGCACTTCAGGGTGTTATAAATTGTTGCGGCATTATGCTGCCGGTGCTCCAAATAATAAGACTGTTTGGGCGGCGCGGCGCTGGCGGCCGCGCGCTAAAGCGTAAATAGCTGCCAACGAGTACGACAATTAGCTAAATCGTTATGAGCACCTTAAATGCGGATTTCCCGAGGTTGGGATAAAATCGCTTGCGTGATTTAATTCGCATTGTTAGTCTTGCCAGACTTATTGAAAGCCGCCGCAATAACATAACCGAAATGGCGGTTTTTCGTGGCTAAAAGCGGGTTCCATACCTGCTCCGGGGACGATTCGAGGCACGAGCTTTTTACTCGGGGAAATCCATGCTTGATACGACCGAAGAGGTCGCCGAAAGCCCGCATTGCGCCGAAGCGGGCATTGGCGACGTGGTCACCCTCAAATCGGGTGGACCACGCATGACCGTTATGTATGCGGGGCCGGTGGGCTTCGCCAGCGGCCATTGGCTGATCTGCCAATGGTTCGACGAACACGGCGAACTGCGCCAGGACATGTTCGCGCAGGACATGGTGAAAATGGAGCCGCGCCTGATTTCGGCCGGCTCGGTCAGGATGCGCATGCCCCTTCGGCGCGCGTAAGCGGGCGCCAGCGCGGCGCTCGCTTCCCGTCGACCAGGCTAAGGCTTAGCGCTGACCCTCGGCGGCGATGCGCACTGCAAGGCCGGCCAGCACCGTACCCATCAGATAACGCTGGATTGCGAGCCACTTCGGACGGCCCGCGAGAAACGACGCGATCGAGCCTGCCGTGATCGCCGCCATCGCGTTGATCGTGACCGACAGCAGGATCTGCACCGTGCCCAGTTCGATTGACTGCGTCAGCACGCTGCCTTTGCTCGGGTCGATGAACTGCGGCAGCAGCGAGAGATAGAGAATCGCCACCTTCGGATTGAGCAGGTTGGTCACGAAGCCCATCAGGAACAGCTTGCCAGGCCGATCGGGCGTCAGTTCGCGCACCTGGAAGGGCGAGCGGCCACCCGGCTTAAGCGTCTGCCATGCGAGCCAGGCGAGATAGAGCGCGCCGCCCAGGCGCAGCGCATCGTAGGCAAACGGCACGGCCATGAGCAGCGCAGTAATGCCGAACGCCGCGCACAGCATATAAAACAGGAAACCCAGCGCTACCCCACCGAGCGAGATCAGGCCGGCCTTGCGCCCCTGGCAGATCGAGCGCGAGATCAGATAGATCATGTTGGGTCCGGGCGTGAGCGCCATGCCGAGAGCGACGGCGGCAAAGGCGAACAGCGGGGCGACATGGGGCATGGCGGGCTCCGTAATGTTGCAGGTCAGGCTGCGGGTCAGACAACGGGAAGAGGCGCGGCACGCGCGCCCAGCGTTGCAGAGGCGGTGGGCGCAGCGGTGTTTGGGGTAATTATTTCATGGCTGGCGGGTCTGTGCCCGGCCTGCTGCACCGCGTTGGCCATTCGGCCAGGGGGATCAGCGTGACGAGCCTTCGCGGTCGGCATTGCGCGACTGGCGGGCCTGAGCGCGCGCGTCGAGGCGGCGCGAGAACAACTGCATGCCGAGGATCTTTTTCTTCTGCTGCACGTTGTCGCCGATATCTCTCGGCGGATTCGGCTGCAGCGACCAGAACAGCGCGAGGAACCAGCCCAGCACGGTCCAGCCCACCACCGCATTGAACAGGGCAATGATCAGCAGGTCGTGACGCTTGCGCCGGTCGGCAATCATCGCGGGCAGGAAGTACAGCACGACCGCTGCCAGCAGGACCACGATCTCGAATATGGAATGGCTCGCCATGATGACTCCTCCGCGACAGGGCGTCGCCCCCGTAAGGTCATTGTCGCGCGGATCGGGCTCGGGCGTAAGAAAGGCCTTTCAAGCGGCTGGCAATAATCTGAGGTGAGTCGGGCAAAGACCTGGCCGGATGGCCAACGTGGACGCCAGGCCTTTGGGTGAACGGGCGTTCGGGTCTATGATCGTGGTTTTTCCGGCAATGAATCCCCACACCATGAGCTCAGCCCCGACAGAGGTCACCCGCCAACTCGATCGCGATGAATTGCGCACGTTCGTGGAGCGTAAATGGAACGACGAAATCGTTCCTGCGCTCACCGACTACATCGCGGTGCCCGCAAAGAGTCCCGCCTTCGACGCCGACTGGGCGCAGCACGGTTATCTGGAGCGCGTCGTCATCGAGGCCGCAAAGTGGGCGGAAACGCAGCCCGTGCGCGGGCTCAAGCTCGAAGTCGTGCGCCTGCCTGGCCGCACGCCGGTGATTTTTTTCGAAGCACCGGCCACGCGCTCGAACAGCAGCGAAACCGTTCTGCTTTACGGCCACCTCGACAAGCAGCCTGAATTCGACGGCTGGCGGAATGACCTCGGTCCGTGGACGCCCAAGTTCGAAGACGGCCGTCTCTATGGCCGCGGCGGCGCGGACGACGGCTATGCCATCTATGCCAGCATCACGGCGCTGGCCGCGCTCGACGCCCAGGGCATCGAGCGGCCGCGTTGCGTGGGCCTGATCGAAACCTGCGAGGAGTCGGGCAGCTACGATCTGCTGCCTTATGTCGATGCGCTGCGCGACCGTCTGGGCGCGGTGGGTCTCGTGGTTTGCCTCGATTCGGGTGCGGGCAATTACGATCAGCTCTGGCTCACCACGTCGCTGCGCGGCCTCGTGACCGGCGATCTGGAAGTGGAAGTGCTCGAAGAGGGCATTCACTCGGGCTCGTATGGCGGCATCGCGCCGTCTAGCTTCCGCGTCATGCGCCAGTTGTTCGAGCGGCTCGAGGATGCCCGCACCGGCACGCTGTTGCCGGAAGGCTTCCATATTCCGATTCCGTCCAAACGTCTGG
Organism: Paraburkholderia sp.; assembly: GCF_035948235.1. Lineage (GTDB taxonomy): Bacteria > Pseudomonadota > Gammaproteobacteria > Burkholderiales > Burkholderiaceae > Paraburkholderia. Next base: position 18,040 of record NZ_DASZJJ010000319.1, read on the forward strand.
CCGAAGCGGAAGTCACCGCGAAGATCCTCGGCGAGAACGTCTGGAAGAGCATGCCGTGGGCGTGCGGTCTGGACGGCCGCCGCGTGTTGCCGACCACGACCGATCCGCAGCAGGCGCTGCTCGATTCCACGTGGCGGCCCTCGTTGTCGGTGACTGGCGCGGCCGGGTTGCCGTCGCTGGCGAATGCAGGCAATGTGCTGCGTCCGCGCACGGCGTTCAAGCTGTCGCTGCGTCTGCCGCCGCTGCTGGATGCGGCGAAGGCCGTGGCGGATCTCAAGGCCTTGCTCGAAGTCGACCCGCCGTACAACGCGCGCGTGACGTTCAAGCCGGATGTGGGCGCGGCCAACGGCTGGAGCGCGCCCGATCTCAGCCCGTGGCTTTCGCAGGCGCTCGACACGGCCTCGCGTAACCACTTTGGCGCGGACTGCGCGTATCTCGGCCAGGGGGGCACGATTCCGCTGATGAACGTGCTGCAGGCCGGCTTCCCGAAGTCGCAGTTCATGGTGTGCGGCGTGCTCGGCCCGAAGTCGAACGCCCATGGCCCGAACGAGTTCCTGCATGTGCCGTACGCGAAGAAGCTTACGGCCACGGTTGCCGAAGTGATTGCTTCGGCGCCTTGATGCGCGCCTTGACCTGACGCGCTGATCTTTCCGCGATGTGGGCCGCGCCTTGCCGCGCGCCCGCGTCAGCGGTGCGCGTGTGAGTCCTCCGCGGCCGGATCAGGGCCGCTGACTTGCTCAGTAGGCTCCGCGTGGGCCGCGTCCGCATGACAGGAGCAGTTTTCCTCGTCGACCGGCTGCTCCAGATTTTTCATGATTCCGCACTCCGCGCTGCTGTGGCGCGCGTTGCAGCTGTCGCGCAGCGTGCGCAGTTGCTGCTCCAGCACGCGCATCGTTTCGATCTGCTGGTGGATGCGCGCGATCTGGCAGTCGATCAACGCGTTCACTTCGTCGCAGGGCTGATCCGGGTCGGCCTGATAGCGCCGCAGCATGCGGATGTCAGACAGGCCGATGCCCAGCGAGCGGCAATGGCGGATGAAATTAAGCTGCGCGGCGTGCGCGACCGTATAGCTGCGATAGCCGTTGGTCTCGCGCGCGGGTTCGTCCAGCAACCCTTCGCGCTCGTAGAAGCGCACCGTTTCGACGTCGCAATGCGCGTGACGCGCCAGTTCTCCGATTCTCATCGTCGCGATTCCCAAAAATTCCTTGACCCTGTAGCGGCTACAGGCTGTTCAATGATTCTGTCACTTTTGGGAGAATTCGGCCATGGTCCAGGTTTTTTTGTCGCGGGGCGCGCTGGCGCAGCGCTATCGTGCGCGCGCCGACAGGCACGATACCGCGGCAGGCGCGACGGCAACGGCACGCGCTGCGCGGGACGAAATCGAAACGGGGCATGAGCACGCGTGTCATGGCGCCGGGGAGGGCCATGCTCACGGGCACGATCATGGCCACGCGCACGATCATGATGACCACGGCCATGCGTGCAGCCATAACCACGGCGCCGCTCATGCGCACGATCATGGTCATGCTCACGATCACAGCGATCATGACCACGCCAGCCACGCAGGCGCATCCTGCTGCGACAGCGCTGCGCCGCAGGCCAGGCGCAGCCGCCCGGCCGCGCCCGCGCCCGACGGCACGCAGCGCGCGCGCTACCGCATCGACAACATGGATTGTCCGACCGAAGAGCGGCTGATCCGCAACCGCCTCGAACCGATGTCGGGCGTTGCACGTCTCGACTTCGACCTGCTGGCGCGCGAGTTGACCGTCTATCACACGCTGCCCGACGCGCAACCGCTCGAAACCGCGCTGCGCGCACTCGACATGGCGCCGCGCGCGCTCGGTGATGGCGTGGAGGCAAGTGCCAGCGCGCCCGCTCCCACGCCGGGACTTGCGATGCGCCAGAAGCTGCTGCTCGCGGCAAGCGGCCTGGCCGCGGCAGGCGCCGAAGTGTTCGCCTGGACGACGGGCCAGGACGCAGGCGTGCCAGTGCTGGTCTGCGCGGTCGTGTCGCTGCTCTGTGCGGGCTTGCCGACGCTCAAGAAAGGCTGGATCGCGCTCAAGAACCTCACGATCAACATCTACTTCCTGATGTCGCTGGCGGTGGCTGGCGCAATTGTCATCGGCAAGTGGCCGGAAGCCGCCATGGTCGTCTTCCTGTTCGCGCTGGCGGAGGAAATCGAGGCGCTGTCGCTGGAGCGCGCGCGTCATGCGATCCGCATGCTCACCGCGCTCGCGCCCGAAACTGCCGAGGTCTGGTTTGTCGGTGCCGCTGCCGGCGCGCAGCAAGGCGAATGGCGCACCAGCGCCGTCGCCGAAGTGGCCGTCGGCGCGCGCATCCGTGTACGCACCGGCGAGCGCGTGCCGGTCGACGCCCGCGTCACTACCGGACGCGCGGCGCTCGATCAGGCGCCCATCACCGGGGAAAGCCTGCCTGTCGACAAGACTGAGAGCGATGCGCTTTACGCGGGCAGCATCGTCGTCGATGGCGTGGTGGAAGCGACGGTCACCGCGACTGCGCGTGACAGCACGCTCGCGCGTATCGCCGCGGCGGTGCAGGACGCCCAGGCGCAGCGTGCGCCGACCCAGCGTTTCGTCGATCAGTTCGCGCGTTACTACACGCCCGCGGTGGTCGCGTTCGCCGTGCTGATCGCCGTGGGTGGGCCGCTCATTTTCGGCGGCGCGTGGAGCGCGTGGCTCTACAAGGCGCTCGTAATGCTCGTGATCGCCTGCCCTTGCGCGCTGGTGGTCGCCACGCCTGTGACGGTCGTGAGCGGCCTTGCGGCGGCGGCGCGCAACGGCATTCTCGTGAAGGGCGGCGTGTGGCTCGAACGAGGTCGCCTGCTCAAGGCCGTGGCGTTCGACAAGACCGGCACGCTCACGCTCGGCAAGCCGAAACTCACCGACGTGCTTGCGCTGAACGCGTTGCCGAAATCCGCAGCGCTGCGCCTGGCCGCAAGCCTCGACGATGCGAGCACGCACCCCGTCGCGCGGGCGATCGTGGCGGGCTGGCGCGAGGTCGACGGACAGGCGTCGCTTGAAAAAGTCGATGACTTCGCGGTCATCAACGGTATGGGCGTGACCGGACGGATCGGCGGCGAGGCCTGGCATCTGGGCAACCATCGGCTGGTGGAGTCGCTGGGGCTGTGCTCGCCGGAACTCGAAACGCAGCTTGCCGCTCTTGAAGCGGCGGGCAAGACCGCGATCGTGCTGTGCTCCTCGCGCGAGCCCGTGGCGCTATTCGCGGTCGCCGATGCGGTGCGGTCCGAGAGCGCGCCCGCCATGCGCGCGCTCAAGCGCCTGGGCGTGAAGCCCGTGATGCTGAGCGGCGATAACCCGACCACGGTGCGCGCGATTGCCGGGCCGCTCGGCATCGACGACGCGCGCGGCAATCTGCTGCCGCAGGACAAGCAGGACGCAATCGCCGAACTCTCGACGCAGCGCGGCATGACGGCGATGGTCGGCGACGGCGTGAACGATGCGCCTGCGCTTGCGCGTGCGGATATCGGCTTCGCAATGGGGGCGGCGGGCACGGCGACGGCGCTCGAAACCGCCGACGTCGCGATCATGGACGACGATCCGCGCAAGATCGCAGCATTCATCGGGCTGAGCCGCAAGACCTCAGCGGTGCTGATGCAGAACATCACGCTCGCGCTGGGGATCAAACTTGTATTCCTGGTGCTCGCGCTGGCGGGCGAGGCGACGCTCTGGATGGCCGTGTTCGCGGACGTGGGCGCGAGTTTGCTGGTGGTGGCCAATGGGCTGCGCGTGCGGCGGCATTTCGCGGATCGTTCGGCCACGCTGGCGGGCTGAAGTAGTGGCGAGCCTTTTCGGCTCGCTGCTTTTTTATGTCCTTATGCAACTAACAGCCAGTCTCGCGCGATTCTGGCAGAGTCCGATTTCCGTGGCACGAAATCGCGCTAGCGTGAAATCTCAAACTATTCGCGCGCCGTAAGTCAGCCGAAGTGCATCAAGGCACTGCGCAGCCGGGCCTGCGTTGCGGCATCGAAATCGCCGCGAAACTCCACACGCCCTGCGATCAGCGTGGCGACGGGCAAGCCGTCCTGAAACGCAATACGGTTGCCCGCGACGGCGGGCACTTTCTCGCCGGGTAGCACGGAGCCGAGCAGGTTGAGGGGATCGGTCGCGGCGATGCAGAGCGGCTCTGCAGCGTCTGCGTGATCCTGCGCGCCGCGCCGGCGGATTTCGCGAAGCAGCGGGATGGCTTCGGGCAGCGCGAACTGCTCGCCGGAAAGCCCCGTGACGAAACGCCCGCCACGCACATGGCCGCGCGCTTCCATGCGATGTAGCACGCGCAGCAGATCGCGCCACGGCGGCAGCCAGGGCGCTTCGCGCGCCAGCAGTTGCCAGCAGATCACGCCATAGCGGCGCAGAAGTCCATTCGCGACGTGTTCGAGCAGGTCGGCATCGGCGGGTATGCGGCGGGTTTGTGCGATGGGCTTCGTGCCTGCTTCGGCATCCGTGTTTTCAGGCGGTAACGCCACACGTCGCAGCACTGCCCAGCGTCCCGCGTCGGCCATCGACCCGACCAGCGGCCCGAAGCCGCGCGGCCGCCGCTTGCCGTGATACGCCGCACGCTTCGCGGCTGGGCGAACCAGCGCGCGCAGTCCCGCAAAACTGTCGGCGTTCACGAGACCCGCCGCCACCAGTTCGCCGAGTGCGCTTTCCAGTTCCACGCCAAGCAGATGCGCGTCGGCGGCCAGTTCGTCGAAGAACATCGCGCCGTGGCGCAGCAGCGCGTCATAGACGCGCCGTGCGCGCGCCGCCGGCTCGGCTTCGGGCGCGTCGAGCAGCGCCGTCCAGCGCGCCAGTTCGCGGCGCGGCAACAGCACGACGGGCGTGCTGCGCACGGTGGCCGTCGCGGCCGAAGCCGCGCGCGCAGGCAGCCGCGCCCACGCGAGCCGTCCCGAGCGGCACAGTTCGTCGAGCAGCAGCGGCGAGTAATCGTCGATGCGCGCGGGCAGGATTTCGTCCTCCCACGCGAGCGCCGACGCTTCCCAGCCTTCGAGCTGATCGAGCATCGCCGCGAGCGCGTCGCGGCCCGAGCCGCGCGTGCCAGCCGCAACGTGCTGCCATTCGAACAGGAAGCGCATGAAATCGTGGCGCTCAACCGGCTCGATTTCGCGGCGCAGCTTGCGCACGGTGTAGCGGTGGATGCGTGCGAGCAGGTGGCGCTCGCACCATTCCTCGTCGGGCGCGCCCGGCGTGAAGCGCCCGCGCATGACCGTGCCTTCGGCTTCGAGCCGAGTGAGGGCGAGGGCGGCCACGCTCGCCTCCAGAGCAAGCGGTCGCGCCACCTGGGCGACAGTGAGCGGCCCAAAGCCCGACAGCCGCGCCCGTATCAATTCGACCAGCGCGGCGTCCTCGCTCCACGGCTCGCCGTTCGGATCAGTGCGGAGCGTGTCCGGCGCCTGTAGCGGCGGTTCGCAGCGCGACTGCGGATAGATCGCCTGCACGCAGGCCAGCCGTTCAATGCTGACCCACAACGCTTCGTGGTCGGCGATGGGCAGGCGCGTGGCGCGGCCCGCCGCAACCAGTTCGTCGAGCCAGCCTTGCCAGCCGCCTGCTTGCACTTCGCCGTGCGCCAGCGCGCCGAGCGTGTTGAGCGCGTCGTGCATTTCGTCGGCGTTGCGCACTTGCGGCCAGGCCTCTTCGCGCACGCTGGCGATGGCCTCGGCGTCCAGCGCGCCCAGATCGTCGGCGGATTCAGGATCGCTCCAGCGCCGCGACAGCACGGCCTGGGTGCGTCGCTCCTCGATGGGCGCATCGTCGAGAAACGCGTAAGGGCGCGCCGTGAGGATTTCGGCCGCAAGCGGCGAGGGCGCAGGCAATTCGCGCGTCACCAACCGCACCTCGCCGGACTCCATGCGGCGCAGCAGCGCGAGCCATGTTTCGGTATCCATAGCATCGTGCAGGCAATCGTCGAGCGTCTGATCGACAAGCGGATGCGGCGGAATTTCGCGCTCGCCCGCGAGGTTTTCGACGCAGGCGACCTGATCGGGAAACACGGCGGCGAGCAGGTCTTCGCTGCGCATACGCTGGATCTGCGGCGGCGTCTTGCGCCCGCCGCTCTGGCGCGGCAGCGCGAGCGCCGCGGTCGCGTTCCAGCGCCAGCGCACGCCGAACAGCGGCGCATCCAGCAGCGCCTGCACCAGCAGATGTTCAGCGGAATTCGAATGCAAATAGCGCCACACTTCGTCGAGCGCGAAGCTGTGCGCACCCGTCAGCGAAAGGATGATGGCGTCTTCGGTGGCGGCGGCCTGCAGCTCGAAATTGAACTGGCGGCAAAAGCGTTTGCGCAGCGCGAGGCCCCACGCGCGGTTCATGCGGCTGCCGTAAGGCGAGTGAATGACCAGTTGCGTGCCGCCCGATTCGTCGAAGAATCGCTCCATCACGAGCGTGTCGTGCGTGGGCAAAACGGTGAGCGCCTGACGCGCGCGCGCCAGATAGTCGACGATCTGCCGCGCGGCGGCGTCGTCCAGACCCAGCGCATCGCAAAGCCAGGCCGTGGCGCGCTCGATGGCCTCAGATAATTCGGTATCCGGATTATTGTGTGAAGTGCTGAGTTTCTCTTCGATCTGCGCGCGCAGACGCGAAATCGCGAACGACAATTCATCGCTGCGGCCCGGCGCCTCGCCAAGCCAGAACGGGATGTTGGGCGGCTGGCCCTGCGCGTCCTCCACGCGCACGCGGCCCGCTTCGATGCGCAGAATGCGGTATGACGCGTTGCCGAGCTGAAACACGTCGCCGGCCAGACTCTCGACGGCGAAATCCTCGTTCACGGTGCCGATCTGCACGCTCTGCGGTTCGAGCAGCACGGCGTAATCGGCGTTGTCGGGGATCGTGCCGCCCGATGTCAGCGCGACCAGCCGCGCACCACGCCGTGCGCGCAGCGTCTGGCTCACCACATCGCGATGCAGATACGCGGCGCGCGGCCCGTGACGGCTCGTATAACCCTCGGCGAGCATGCGCAGTACCGCGTCGAAGCGCGCGCGTTCGAGCTGCGCATAAGGTGCGCTGCGCCGCACAAGCGCGTAGAGCGCATCCTCGCTCCACTCCTGGCAGGCGACTTCCGCGACGATCTGCTGCGCGAGTACGTCGATGGGCGCGTGCGGCAGCGTGATGCGGTCGAGTTCGCCGCGCCGCACGCAGTCGAGCAGGGCGGTGCACTCGATCAGGTCGTCGCGCGAAGTGGGGAACAGCCGCCCCTTCGGCGTGCCGCCCACCTGGTGTCCGGAGCGCCCCACACGCTGCAAAAACGCCGCAATCGAGCGCGGCGAGCCGATCTGCACGACCAGATCCACATCGCCGATATCGATACCCAGTTCCAGCGACGCCGTCGCCACCAGCACGCGCAGGTCGCCGCGTTTGAGCCGCTGTTCGGCCTCGAAACGATGCTCGCGCGCGAGGCTGCCGTGATGCGCGGCCACGGCTTCATTGCCGAGGCGATCGGTGAGATGGCGCGCGACGCGCTCGGCCATGCGCCGCGTGTTGACGAACACGAGCGTGGTGCGATGCATCGCCACCAGTTCGGCGATGCGGTCGTAGACGCGCTCCCAGACATCGTTCGCCATGATCGCTTCGAGCGGCACGGGTGGCACCTCGAGCGCGAGATCGCGCGGGCGCGCGTGGCCTGCATCGACGATCTCGCAGGAGGGCGGCGCGCTGGCGTCGTCGCCCATGCCGACCAGAAAACGCGCAACGGTTTCAATCGGTTTTTGCGTCGCGGAGAGGCCGATGCGCAGCGGCTTTCGGGCACAGAGCGCATCGAGCCGTTCGAGGCTCAGCGCCAGATGCACGCCGCGCTTGTTGCCGGCCACGGCGTGGATTTCATCGACGATCACAGTGCGCGCGCTCGACAGCATGTGCCGGCCCGACTCCGAACCGAGCAGCACGTAAAGCGATTCGGGCGTGGTCACGAGAATATGCGGCGCGCGGCGGCGCAGCGCGGCACGTTCGGGCTGCGGCGTGTCGCCGGTGCGCACGGCGGCGCGGATCTCGACCGGCGGCAGCCCCAGGCGCGCGAGTTCCTCCCCGATGCCCGCGAGCGGGCGTTCGAGATTCAGGCGGATATCGTTCGAAAGCGCCTTGAGCGGCGAGACATAGACGACGAGCGTCGCATCGGGCAGTGCGCCGCCGTTAGCGAGGCCTTCACGCACCAGCGCGTCGATGGCGGTAAGAAAGGCGGTGAGCGTCTTGCCGGAGCCGGTCGGCGCGGCGACCAGGGTAGCGCGGCGGCTTTCGATCAGCGGCCAGGCGGCATGCTGCGCGGGCGTGGGCGCGTCGAAGCTGCGACGGAACCAGCCGGCCACGGCCGGATGGAAAAGGTCGAGCGGATCGTCGGGCTGCGGCGCGGGCGAGGAAGGGAGCGAAGCCATAGGCACAAGGTTTGGGGACGCGCACCGGGAGTTTCAAGGCGGTTGGAGACCGCAATCCGAAAGCGCATTGACGCAGTCTCGCAAATTTCCGGCCTCGCTGCCCGAACCGGGCATCGCCACGCCGCGTTTCACCATGCGGTGGCATTGCGCCAGCCTCAGGCAAGCCGCGCCCGAACGCAGTATCCTCGCCCCGCTGGATATCTCTTCGCTGTTCCCTCGGTCCTCGACGGAGTAACTTCATGCGATACAACCCGCTCGGCCGCACCGGCCTGTTCGTTTCCGAGCTGTGTCTCGGCACCATGACTTTCGGCGGCGGCGCCGGCATCTGGAACCAGATCGGCGATCTGCAACAGGCCGATGCCGAACGCCTCGTTGGCCGCGCGCTC
>NZ_DASZJJ010000320.1:0-2221 GCF_035948235.1 Paraburkholderia sp.
GTGCGCTCAAGCCGGGCAAGCGCCTCACCGTTCATCTCGCACAAGGCAGCGCAGACGTCGCGCTCGCCGATGTGCAGCCGCGTCTTGCCGAAGGTTTCTGAAACCGTTCCGAAATTCTGTCTTGCGCGACACGTCGCGCGCGATCTGCAAAGCGCATCCGGGCAGGCGCGCTGCGTGCGCATAGGCTGACGCACAGACAGCATTTGCACTGTCCGGACGTCGCCTTGCTCGCATCGGACAGCGCCAGTGTCGCCTGCGCGTCGAGGCCCGCCCGACGCATTCGTATAGCGTTGAAAACCGGCTTAAAAGCCTTGTCCAGCCGATGTTCGGCATAATGTCCGCGCGTTTGCGGGGTTATTCCAACTCGCCTACAATCGAGTGCTTCATGCCGGTCAATACGTAGAATTTCGCGTAGAACTTCACGCAGAACTCCCCATAACACGACGAAGGAACCGCATCATGTCATTTACGCTCCCGCCGCTGCCGTTCGCGAAGAACGCCCTCGCTCCGAACATGTCGGAAGAGACGCTCGAGTTCCACTACGGCAAGCACCACCAGGCTTACGTCACGAACCTGAACAACCTGATCCCGGGCACCGAGTTCGAAAAGCTCTCGCTCGAAGAGATCGTCAAGAAGTCGTCGGGTGGCGTGTTCAACAACGCAGCCCAGATCTGGAATCACACGTTCTTCTGGAACAGCCTCTCCCCGCAAGGCGGCGGCGCACCGACGGGCGCGCTGGGCGACGCGATCAACGCGAAGTGGGGTTCCTACGACGCCTTCAAGGAAGCCTTCACGAAGGCTGCAGTTGGCAACTTCGGTTCGGGCTGGACGTGGCTCGTGAAGAAGGCTGACGGCTCGCTCGACATCGTGTCGACCAGCAACGCCGCTACGCCGCTCACGACCGACGCTACCGCGCTGATCACGATCGATGTGTGGGAACACGCTTACTACATCGACTACCGCAACGCTCGTCCGAAGTTCGTCGAAGCGTTCTGGAACATCGTGAACTGGGACTTCGCAGCGAAGAACTTCGCTTAAGCGCAGCCGGTTCGCGCGCCGTGTTTTTTACGCGGCGCCATGCAAAAAGCCCTCGATTCGCATCGAGGGCTTTTTTGTTTGCGACGGGCGTTTTAACGCCGATTACGCCAGCGCGGCGATGGTCTGTTCGGTCGAGCGAACGTGACCCATGTGGCGGAACAGCTTGTCGAACGTGAAGTGATGCATCTCTTCATTGAGCGCCGAAGTCGCGTCTTCGACGAACACGAGCTTGAAGCCGAAGTCGAAGGCCGCGCGCGCGGTGGATTCGACGCCGAAGTTGGTGGCGATGCCGCCCAGCACGATCGTGTCGATGCCGCGGCGGCGCAGCTGCTGTTCGAGGTTGGTGCCGTAGAACGCGCCCCATTGGCGCTTGGCGACGATCACGTCGCCGTCCTGCGCGCCGATTTCGGGCACGAGTTCGGAGGCGATGGCGGGCGCGAGCGGAGCGTCGGGCGTGCGCGTCGGTGCGTCGGCGGGCAGCGCGAGGATTTCGTTGAGCAGCACGTGCACCCAGACGACCGTGCCGCCTTTGGCGCGCAGCGCGTCGGCGAGCGCTTTGCCCTTTTCGACCACTTGCGCGCCGCTATGGGGCGCGATGGGACGGCTCACGATACCGTGTTGCAGATCGATCATCACGAGCGCGGTCTTGCGCGGATCGAGCGAGAGGGAAGAGAGAGCTTGCGTCATGGTGCACCATTATGTGAGGATAGCCTCACATATAATACACGAATGTGAGGGAGGACTCAGATATGGCGGCCACACCGCTGCGGCCAGGCGCCGGGCCGAAGGACGCGGGGCGTCGCGTGCCGCGCCAGGAGCGCGCCGCGCGCACCGTCGAAGCGCTGCTGGAGGCGGCTGCGCAAGACTTTGCCGAGCGCGGTTTCGAAGGCGCGACGATGACGCAGATCGCCCAGCAGGCGGGCGTGTCGATCGGCGCGGCGTATCAGTATTTCCGCAACAAGGACGAGCTTGCGCTGGCACTGCGCCAGCAGTACGGCAACGACATGGATGCGCGCTGGAGCGCCTTTATCGAGGCGCAGGCCGACTCGCCCGCGCTGCCGCCCGCCGAACTCGCCGGCAGGCTGTTCGACATGATGGTCGATCTGATGGACTCCTATCCGGCCTATCTGCCGCTGCTGTCGGTGTCGCTCGGTTTTCGCCGCGACGATGCCGCGCGCAACAA
>NZ_DASZJJ010000321.1:0-63091 GCF_035948235.1 Paraburkholderia sp.
GAGCTGATCGGCGACTCGGTGGACAAGGTGCAAAGCGGCTCGGTGCTGGTGGGCCGGGCAGGCACGACGATGGAAGAGATCGTCCAGGCCGTGCGCCGCGTGACCGACATCATGGGTGAGATCAGCGCGGCATCGGAAGAGCAGTCGGGCGGCATCGAGCAGGTCAACCGCGCGGTCACGCAGATGGACACCGTCACGCAGCAGAACGCGGCGCTGGTGGAAGAGGCGGCGGCAGCGGCGGCGTCGCTCGAAGAGCAGACGCGCAACCTGCAGAGCGTGCTGGCGACGTGGCGCACGAATGGGCATAACGCGGGGCACAACGCGGGTCACGGCGCAAGCCACAGCAGCGAATCGCGCGCAACGCGTCCGGCAGCGGCTTCGTCAGCCGTGGCTGCGGCTGCTGTGAAACCTGCTGCACCGAAGCCCGTCACTGCGAAGCGTGTCCCGCTGGCCAAACCGGCGGCTGAGGCGAGCGCGGCAAAACCGCTGCTCAAGCCCGCCGCCGCGACGCGCAGCGAACCGCAGATCGCCAGCACGGCGCCGTCCGCTTCGGACGATTCCGACTGGGAAACCTTCTGAACCTCCGCGCCGAGCGGAACCCTTGAACCACTGATATCGCGACGAGCACAGCAATGCACATGAGCGCACAAGGACGGCCGGAAATGTACCGCGCCGCTGCCCGCAAGGCGGCGGAAGCGGCGCGTGCCGCGCATGCGCCGCACGCATTGCAGGCGGGCGGCCAGGCGGCAACGGCCATGGAAGATTCGATGAACGCAGCAGGCATGCGCGCATGGCGCGCTGGAGCGGCATCATGAACGCGCTGCGTTTTCCACGTCCCGATCGGAATGATCGCGAGCGTCACGCCGACACCCCGCGCGCGGGCGCGCCCGGCATCAGTGGCGAGGGCGCCGCGCGCGACTTCGAATTCACCTCGGCGGACTTCGAGCGCATCCGCTCGCTGATCCACCGCCGCGCCGGCATTTCGCTGTCGGACCACAAGCGCGACATGGCCTACAGCCGCCTCGCGCGGCGTCTGCGCGCGCTTGGCCTCGAGAGCTTCCGCGACTATCTCGACGAACTCGAAAAGCGCAACGACGCGAGCGAGTGGGAAGCGTTCACCAACGCGCTCACCACCAACCTCACGGCGTTCTTCCGCGAGGCGCATCACTTTCCGATCCTCGCCGATTTCGTGAAACGTCGCGCGCAGCCGGTTTCCGTGTGGTGCTCGGCGGCATCGACGGGCGAAGAGCCGTACTCGATCGCCATGACGCTGATCGAAGCGCTGGGCGAACGCGCCGCGCGTGAAGCGCGCGTGCTCGCCACGGATCTGGACACCCAGGTGCTCGCCAAGGCCGACGCGGGCGTCTACGCCTACGATCAGGTCAAGCACCTCACGCCCGAACGCCTCAAGCGCTTCTTCCTCAAAGGCACCGGCTCGCATGCTGGGCTAGTGAAGGTGCGCCCGGAACTGCGCCAGATGATCAAGTTCGAGCAGCTCAATCTGACCGACGCCGATTACGGCCTGCGCACGACCTTCGACGCGATCTTCTGCCGCAACGTGATGATCTACTTCGACAAGCCGACCCAGGCGCAGGTGCTCACGCGCTTCGAGCCGCTGATGAAGCCGGACGGTCTGCTGTTCGCGGGGCATTCGGAGAACTTCACGTATGTGACGCAGGCGTTCCGTCTGCGCGGCCAGACCGTCTACGAACTGACGCGCGGCCGCAGCGCGGGCGCGAGCGCCACAGCCGCCGCCAAACCCGGCGTCAAGGCCGAACCGATCGGAGCGAGCGCATGAGCACCCGTCTGCCGATCGCGACCAACCGCTATTTCGACACGCACTTTCATCGCCCCGGCGTGAAGCTGCTGCCGAACGAATTCTTCACCACGAACGAGGACATGGTGCTCGTCACCGTGCTTGGTTCGTGCGTGGCCGCCTGCATTCAGGACCGCACCGCCGGGATCGGCGGCATGAATCACTTCATGCTGCCCGACGACGGCGCCGATGCCGCCCACGCCCCGCACGCCGCCTCCGACGCCATGCGCTACGGCGCGTACGCGATGGAAGTGCTCATCAACGAGCTGATCAAGGCGGGCGGGCGCCGCGAGCGCTTCGAGGCCAAGGTGTTCGGCGGCGCGGCCGTGCTGGCGGGCATGACGACGATGAACATCGGCGATCGCAATTCCGCCTTCGTGCGCCGCTATCTGGCGACCGAAAGCATCCGCATCACCGCCGAGGATCTGCAAGGCTCGCATCCGCGCAAGGTCGCGTTTTTGCCGCGCACGGGCCAGGTGATGGTCAAGAAGCTGCGCCTGTCGCAGGAGACCAGCGTCGCCGAGCGCGAGCAGCAGCTCGCCCAGCAAAGCGCAGAAGCGCGCGCCGAGCGTCTCGCGCGGGCCCGCGCCCGTGTCGAGCTGTTCGGCCTGAACGGCACAACCCGCGCCGGTGCGAACGGCAGTGCAGGCGCTGCAGGCAGCAACCCCTTTCCAACATCCGCGCCGCAGCCGGCGCGCCCGCGCATCGAGCTGTTCGGTGCGGGCGCCGCGTCGGCCACGCGGCCATCCAGTCATGGTCCGGGTTTCGGCCATGACAACGCCAGGACAGTAGAGGAGGCGTGAACGCTGTGCAAAAAATCAAGGTTCTCTGCGTCGATGATTCGGCGCTGATCCGCAGCCTGATGACGGAGATCATCAATAGCCAGCCGGACATGACCGTCGTCGCCACCGCGCCCGACCCGCTTGTGGCGCGCGAGCTGATCAAGCAGCACAACCCCGACGTGCTCACGCTCGACGTGGAAATGCCGCGCATGGACGGTCTCGATTTCCTCGAGAAACTCATGCGCCTGCGTCCGATGCCGGTCGTGATGGTGTCGTCGCTGACCGAGCGCGGCAATGAAATCACGCTGCGCGCGCTGGAACTGGGCGCCGTCGATTTCGTGACCAAGCCCAAGGTCGGCATTCGCGACGGCATGCTCGATTACGCCGAAAAGCTCGCCGACAAGGTGCGCGCCGCTTCCCGCGCGCGCGTGCGTCCGGCCGCGCCCGTGCGTGCGAGCGCCCCGGCGACTGGCGCGAGCGCCGCACCGCACGCGGGCACGCACGCGACGCACGCCGCCCACGCGCATGCACCGGCCGCCGCCGCGCCGATGATCAACAACCCGCTCGTGTCGACCGAAAAGCTGATCATCGTCGGCGCGTCGACGGGCGGCACCGAGGCGATCCGCGAAGTGCTGCAGCCGCTGCCGCCCGACGCGCCCGCCGTGCTGATCGCGCAGCATATGCCGCCCGGTTTCACGAAGTCGTTCGCGCAGCGCCTGAACGGCCTGTGCCGCATCACCGTGAAGGAGGCGGAGCACGGCGAACGCGTGCTGCCCGGCCACGCCTACATCGCGCCGGGTCACGCTCACCTGTTGCTCGCGCGCAGCGGCGCGAACTACATCGCTCATTTGTCCGACGACCCGCCGGTGAACCGGCATCGTCCGTCGGTGGACGTGCTGTTCCGCTCGGCGGCGCAGCACGCGGGCAAGAACGCCATCGGCGTGATTCTGACGGGCATGGGCCGCGACGGCGCGGCGGGCCTGCTGGAAATGCGCAAGGCGGGCGCCTTCACGCTCGCGCAGGACGAGGCGAGCTGCATCGTGTTTGGTATGCCGCGCGAAGCGATTGCACTCGGCGCCGCCGACGAGATCGCCTCGCTGGCGGATATGAGCCGTCGTGTGATGACGCGCCTCGCCTCGATGGGAGAGCGCGTCCAGCGCGTCTGACGCATGCGGCGCAATCTTTGCGCGCCACTATTTCGAGAGATCGTATGGTTCTGTAAGGACTGTACGATCGATCACGATTAATTTATCTGGATAGGCGCCGCGCTTGTCTGGATAATTGCCCGGGTTTTAGCCTGGAGAATGGAACCGAGATGGATAAGGGAATGAAGATTCTGGTGGTGGACGATTTTCCGACGATGCGCCGGATTGTCCGCAACCTGCTCAAGGAACTGGGCTACGCGAACGTGGATGAAGCCGAAGACGGCGCAGCGGGCCTCGCGCGCCTGCGCGGCGGCAACTACGACTTCGTGATTTCGGACTGGAACATGCCGAACCTCGACGGTCTGGCCATGCTCAAGGAAATCCGCGCCGACGCTACGCTCACGCATCTGCCGGTGCTGATGGTGACGGCCGAGTCGAAGAAGGAAAACATCATTGCCGCCGCCCAGGCGGGCGCCAGCGGCTACGTCGTGAAGCCGTTCACGGCGGCCACGCTCGACGAGAAGCTCAACAAGATTCTCGAAAAGATGGCGAAGACCGGGAGCTGAGCGTGAACGAGCCCATTGATGCGTCCGCGGCGCTGCCCGCCGGGCAGCATGACGACGCCGGCGCCGATTCGGGCGAGTTCGCGACGGACCGCATCCTCGCGCGCATCGGCCAGTTGACGCGCACGCTGCGCGATTCGATGCGCGAGCTTGGCCTCGACAAGCACGTGGAGCGCGCCGCCGAGGCGGTGCCCGACGCGCGCGACCGGCTGCGTTACGTCGCCAACATGACGGAGCAGGCCGCCGAGCGCGTGCTGTCCGCAATCGAAGTCGCCAAGCCGATGCAGGAAAAGCTCGAAGCCGACGCGAAGGTGCTGTCGGCGCGCTGGGCGACCTGGTACGGCGCACCGATCGGCCGCGAGGAAGTGCGCGCGCTGATGGACGACACGCGCCAGTTCCTGGACGTGGTGCCGCAGACGACCACGGCGACCAACCAGCAGTTGCTCGAAATCATGCTGGCGCAGGATTTCCAGGATCTGACCGGGCAGGTGATCAAGAAGATCATGGACGTGGTCTATCTGATCGAGCAGCAATTGCTGACGGTGCTGGTCGAGAACATCGCACCGGAGCGGCGCGAGCAGTTCGCGGCCACGGCGGCGGCGCTGGCCGAGGTGCAGGCGAGCACGGGCAGCCCCGAAGGCTTGCTCAACGGTCCGCAGATCAATCCGGAAGGCAAGGCCGACGTGATGCAGGATCAGGCGCAGGTGGACGACCTGCTGGCGAGCCTCGGTTTCTGACGCAGGGAGAGGGGTTGGGCGCCGCGTGATCGGTGGTGATTGCGTGAATGATGCGTGGCGCTTAACAACCTGCTGACAGGGCGCATTCTGGCCCTCCGGCGATCTGTCGCATGTCATGTGGGACAGGCATACTAGAGGACGTTCGCGCGTTGCCATCGTAAGCAGACATCCACGGGTGCCGCAGCGGCGCAACGAAGCGAAGCCAGCCGTTCCCCGTCTAGCCGCCGTCCGCCTTCTGCCTTCGCCCGCTGTCGTGATCCGGGCCGGCTGGCGCCACGCGCCGCGCGGAGGAACGCGCCACCGAGAGAGGGAGGGCCGCCTTGAATCCGCAACCATTTACCAAAATGTCCGACGCGTCGGGATCGACCGTCGGCACGTCTGCGTTATCCCGTTCGCTTTCTGATTGCGCCGCACGGCGTTTGCCCGGCGCGGCGTCGCGCCTCGGCGTCGCGCTTCTATGCGCAATGGGTATGCTCGGCGGGATGCTGGCCGGTGCGCAGCCAGCCAGCGCTGCGCTCGGCGGCGCGCCCATGACTACGCCGTCGGGCGCCAGCGTCAATACGACATCCGGGCCCAGCGTCGCTTCCGCGGTGGCGCGTCAGGCGGTTCAAACCAACGCATCCAGCAGTTCTTCCAGCACGTCCACCGCCTATACGGTGCGCGAGACCACGCTCGCCAACGGCACCGCCGTGCGCGAATACCTCACCAGCGCGGGCACGGTGTTCGCGGTCGCGTGGAGCGGGCCGCAGATGCCGGATCTTTCCGCGCTGCTCGGCACTTACTTCCCGCAGTACGTAGCGGGCGTGCAGGCAAGTCGCGCCAATGGCGTGCGCGGGCCGGGCGCGGTCGAGAACAGCGCGCTCGTCGTGCATTCGGGCGGCCACATGGGCGCGTTCTCGGGGCAGGCGTGGCTGCCGCAGGCGTTGCCGGCGGGCTTCAGCACGTCCGACATTCAATGACGAACGGGAGGCGACGCGTGTTCAATTACCGAATCCTCAACGCCCTCGCTCGCTCCTTGCGCGCGCCGCGTGGCTGGTTGCTCGCCATGACGTTCGCGCTCACAGCGGGGCTGGCCGCCTGCGGCGGTGGTGGCGGCTCCGACTCGGGCAGCTCGACCACCTTCACCAACGGCGGCAGCGGCAGCAACACCTCGGCGTTGCCTGCCGGCCCGACCCAGCAACCGATTGCCGCGACCGCCGCCAATACCGTCACCGTGACGGTCAACAGCGGCGTCACCAACTCGACGCCGAACATTCCCACCGTCAGCGTGACGGTCTGCGTGGCGAGCAGCAGCACTTGCCAGACCATCAACAACGTCCAGGTGGACACCGCTTCCTACGGCCTGCGCGTGCTCAACACGGCGCTCAACAGTACGATGCAGGGCGCGTTGACGAAGGTGAGTTCGGGCAGCAGCACGCTGGCCGAATGCACCGCATTCGCCGACGGCTACACCTGGGGCACGGTGCGCACCGCCGACGTCAAGATCGGCGGCGAAACGGCCAGCGCCATCCCGATCCAGGTGATCGGCGACCTGGCCAGCTCGTCGGTGCCGCAGGCCTGCGCGAACATCGGCGCGGCGCAGAATTCGACTTCGGCGCTTGGGGCCAACGGCATTCTGGGTATCGGCGTCGCGCCCTGGGACTGCGGCGCGACCTGTGTGACGGCCGCGAACAGCAACTACTTCGCGTGTCCGAACGGCACGAGCTGCACCCAGACGGCCGTGGCGCTCAAGCAGCAGGTGGCCAACCCGGTCGCGCACTTCGCCACGGACAACAACGGCGTGATCCTGCAGATGCCGCCCGTCTCCAACAGCGGCCAGGCCTCGGCCACGGGCACGCTGGTATTCGGCATCGGCACGCAGTCGAATAACGCCTTGGCGGCCTCCCAGCGTTTTACGACCACCGCGTGGGGCGACCTCTCGACCACGTTCAACGGTCGCTCGCTGAGCGCCTTCCTAGATTCGGGCTCGAACGGCATTTTCTTCGCCGATAGCGCCATCGCCCAGTGCGGCGGCAGTCTCGGCTCGTTCTATTGCCCGGCCACGGCGCTGACCTTTACCACCACGCTCGTCGATCAGAACAACGCCTCGGGCAGTATCAGCTTCAACGTGGTGAACGCGTCCGCGCTGCTGGGCAATGCCAGCTTCTTCGCCTTCAACGACCTGGCGGGGCAGTTCGGTTCGAATTCGAGCCTCGACCTTGGGCTGCCGTTCTTCTACGGCCGCTACGTCTATTACGGGATCGACCAGTCCGTCACGGGCGGCACGCAAGCGCCGTACGTCGCGTTCTGAGTCCGCCCGTGCAGGCTTGAAGCGCAGTTTCCGGCAGACCCGGCGCTGCGCTTCAAGCCCTGCTTCTACCCGCACCGTTCCCGCCCTCATTGCCTCTCAAAAAGCGCTCCCGCGCGCACCCATCCGGCGAAATACCCGGGTTTCCCTGTCCTGATCCTTCGATCGTCGCTTGTGCCGCAAGGCAATAATCGCTCTCACTGAAAAAGGGCGTGCGCCGTCACCACAAGGGTGGCGGGCTGGGTGCGCCGCCGACCGGAGCATCTGTGGCAGAGGACAGCGACCTCGAAAAAACCGAATCAGCCACTCCCAAGCGCCTCGAAAAGGCGCGTGAGGAGGGGCAGATTGCGCGTTCGCGGGAGCTTTCCACGTTCGCGCTGCTATCGGCGGGCTGCTTTGGCGCGTGGCTGCTCTCGGACACCATCGGCGGACATCTGCAGGCCATGCTGTGCGGCGCGCTGACGTTCGATCACGCAGGCGCTTTCGAGACCAAACGCATGTTGACGGGCGCGGGCGTGGCCGCGCGCGAAGGCATCTTCGCGGTGCTGCCCGTGCTCGCGTTGACGGGCGCAGCCGCCTTGCTCGCGCCGCTGGCGCTGGGCGGCTGGCTGTTCTCGACCAAGTCGATTGGCGTGAAGTTCGATCGCCTCAATCCGATGACGGGCCTCGGGCGCATCTTTTCCCTGAACGGGCCGGTGCAACTGGGCATGTCGCTGGTCAAGACGCTGCTGGTGGGCGCGATTGGCGGCTCGGCACTGTGGAATCACCGCGAGGAGATTCTGGGGCTGGGCATGCAACCCGCGCCGCGCGCTTTCGCCGACGCCTTTCACCTGATCGTGGTGTGCTGCGGCATGACGGTGGCCGGCATGTTCCTGCTGGCCGCCATCGACGTGCCGTATCAGCTCTGGTCGTATCACCGCAAGCTGCGCATGACCAAGGAAGAGGTGAAGCGCGAGCACCGCGAAAACGAAGGCGACCCGCATGTGAAGGGCCGCATTCGCCAGCAGCAGCGCGCCATGGCGCGCCGCCGCATGATGGCGCAGGTGCCCAAGGCCGACGTGGTGGTGACCAACCCGACGCACTTCGCCGTTGCGCTGCAATACACCGACGGCGACATGCGCGCGCCGCGCGTGGTCGCCAAGGGCGTGAACCTGGTGGCGGCGCGCATTCGCGACATCGCCACCGAAAACAACATCCCGCTGCTCGAAGCGCCGCCGCTCGCCCGCGCGCTCTATCACAACGTCGATCTGAACAAAGAAATTCCCGGCTCGCTCTACGGCGCGGTCGCCCAGGTGCTGGCGTGGGTCTACCAGCTCAAGCGCTTTCGCGAGCATGGCGGCGACGTGCCGATGGAGCCGACCGATCTCGACGTGCCGCCGGAACTCGACCAGGGCGGCGTGAGCGACGAGGACGCCGCCGAAGAAGCCGACGAAGCGCTGTCGCCCGACGAAGGCACGGCAAATAGCGCCACAAATAGCGCCGCAACGAAAAACGCTGCCAGTGCAGCGCCGGATCAAGCAAGCACCGCAGGTCGCGCCGACACCGCGCGCGACGGCAATGAAGGAGCAACGTAATGAACGCCCGCACTGGTTTCCTCGCGCGGCGCCCAGAGATGCTGCAAAGCACGAATCTGCGCGCACTCGCCGGGCCGATCCTGATCTGCATGATCCTCGGCATGATGATCCTGCCGTTGCCGCCGTTCCTGCTAGATCTGCTGTTCACCTTCAATATCGCGCTGTCGGTGATGGTGCTGCTCGTCAGCATGTACACCATGAAGCCGCTCGACTTCGCGGCGTTTCCGAGCGTGCTGCTGTTCTCCACGCTGCTGCGCCTGTCGCTGAACGTGGCGTCGACGCGTATCGTGCTGCTCGAAGGCCACACCGGCCCCGACGCCGCGGGCAAGGTGATCGAATCGTTCGGTCACTTCCTCGTGGGCGGCAACTTCGCCGTGGGTATCGTGGTGTTCGTGATCCTGATGGTCATCAACTTCATGGTGATCACCAAGGGCGCGGGGCGTATCGCGGAAGTGTCCGCGCGCTTCACGCTCGACGCGATGCCCGGCAAGCAGATGGCGATCGACGCCGACCTCAACGCCGGTCTCATCAACGAAGAAGCCGCGCGCAAGCGCCGCACGGAAATCGCTCAGGAAGCCGAGTTTTACGGCTCGATGGACGGCGCGAGCAAGTTCGTGCGCGGCGATGCGATCGCAGGTCTCCTGATCATGGCGATCAACATCATCGGCGGCCTGATTGTGGGCGTGGTGCAGCACGGCATGCCGTTCGCCTCGGCGGGCGAAACCTACACGCTGCTGACCATCGGTGACGGTCTGGTCGCGCAGATTCCGTCGCTGGTCATTTCGACGGCGGCGGGTGTGATCGTCTCGCGCGTGGCGACCAACGAAGATATCGGCACGCAGCTCACCGGTCAGCTCTTCACCAACCCGCGCGTGCTGGTGATCACCGGCTCGATCATCCTGATGATGGGCCTGATCCCGGGCATGCCGCACTTTGCGTTTCTGCTGCTGGGCGGCGGCGCGATCCAGCTTGGCCGCGTGATGAAGAAGAGCGCCGAGGCGAAGAAGGCGAGCGCCGTGCTGGCGGACGTGCTGCCGGCCGCAGCCGCTCCGGTGGAGAACACCGAAGCGAGCTGGGACGACGTGGCGCTGATCGATACGCTGGGCCTGGAAGTGGGCTACCGCATCATTCCGCTCGTCGACAAGAACACCGACGGCGAACTGCTCAAGCGCATCAAGAGCATCCGCAAGAAGTTCGCGCAGGAAATCGGCTTCCTGCCGCCGGTCATTCATATCCGCGACAACCTGGAACTGCGTCCGAACGCCTACCGCATCACGCTCAAGGGCGTGGAAGTGGGCTCGGGTGAGGCGTATCCGGGCCAGTGGCTGGCGATCAACCCCGGCCAGGTAAGCGCGGTGCTGCCGGGCACGCCGACCACCGATCCCGCCTTCGGCCTGCCGGCGATCTGGATCGATTCGAATATGCGCGAACAGGCGCAGGTGTTCGGCTACACGGTGGTCGATTCGAGCACGGTGGTGGCGACCCACCTGAATCACCTCGTGGTGACGCACGCCGCCGAACTGCTGGGCCGCCGCGAAGTGCAGGCGCTGCTGGAGCGCGTGCAGAAGGACACGCCGTCGCTGGTCGACGATCTCGTGCCGAAGATCATGCAGGTCACGACGCTGCAAAAGGTCCTGCAGAACCTGCTGGAAGAGGGCGTGCCGATCCGCGATATGCGCACGATCATGGAATCGCTCGCCGAACACGCGCCGCGCATGCCCGACGCGCACGATCTCACGGCGGCGGTGCGCATCTCGCTGGGCCGCGCGATCACGCAGCAGTGGTTCCCGGGCAGCGGCGACATGCAGGTGATGGGGCTCGACGCCAATCTGGAGCGGGTGCTGTCGCAGACGCTCACGTCCGGGCCGAATCCGGGGCTGGAGCCGGGCCTCGCGCACACGCTGCTCACGCAGACGGAAATGGCAATGGGCCGTCAGCAGGTGCTGGGTCTGGCGCCCGTGCTGCTGGTGCAGCATGCGCTGCGGCCGATGCTCTCGCGCTTCCTGCGCCGCAGCCTGCCGCAGCTCAAGGTGCTGTCGTACGCCGAGGTGCCGGATACGCGCAATGTGAAGGTGGTGAATGTGGTGGGGGTGGGTTGAGGTTGGCCGGCGCGTTCGGCGCCTCTTCGCGTCCATCAGCAAAAAGCCCGCGCCCAGTCGCGGGCTTTTTCGTTAGCGCGTCATGTCATTGGCCGAATTACCCACATTTCCCCGTCCTGATCCACCGATCGTGACCTGCTCACCTTCGAAATAATTCCAACATCGGAAAAGGGTTCGCGCGGTGCGTGGTCCCGCAGTGATCCAGACGCAATTCATCGGCATACGACAGGCGGCGCAGGCCGCTTACCTCATCAGGGGCATAGCTTGAACATTCGCAAATTCATCGGTGGCAACAGCCGCGACGCTCTGCGCCTCGTGCGCGAAGCGCTGGGTGCGGACGCCGTCGTCCTGTCGAATCGCACGCTCGACGACGGCAGTGTCGAGATCGTCGCGCTCGCGGACAGCGACCTCGCGGCGATCGCGCCGGCGGATGCCGCGCGCCTCGGTGCCGCCCAGCCGCAATCGTTGCAAGCGCAGTCACAGTCGCCCGCGCTCGCGTCGCGCGTTCAGCGTGCGGCCCTGCCTGGCGCCAGCACCTCGATGAGCGCGCCGGCGGCTGCAGCCGCTGCTGCCGCCGCAAGCTTCGGCAACCCCTACGCGAGCGGCGGCATGCCGGATGTGTTCTCGTCGGTGTTCGGCGCAAGCCCGGAAGTGGGCGTGGAGCCGGGCGCCGCAGGCGCCGACGGCCAGCATGACGCCGACGCCGATGACGATCACGCCGATGCCGACGACATCTCGGTCTCGCTGGCCCAAACGAGCCAGCCGAAGCCGTCGAAGGCCGCGGCCAGCGCGCTGGAAGCCGCAATTGGCAGCCCGGCCGCACAGCCGCTCGCGGCCTCGCGCGCCGCCGCCGGCCAGGGCGCGCAGCAATCGACCATGCCGCCTACCTCCCAGACGATGGCCGCGCAGCCGTTCGGCACGTTCCCGGCGAACGGCGCAAACGTGGCGAACCGCTCGGGCTCGAATCAATCCGCCGCGCGCGAAGCCGCCGCCCTGCTGGAGCAGGCCGTTGCGAAGCCGTTCGGCGACTCCGCGAGCGCGCCGCGCACGATGGCCGAAACGAATCCCTGGCTGATCGATCACGCCCGCCGTATCGCCAGCCAGCAGGAAAATGCCAAGGCGCCCGGCATGTCGCCGTCCGCCGCGATGGCGAGGGGCCTTGGCATGACCGCCGACCCGGTGCATTCCGCCGATGTCGAGGCGAGCCAGCCGCAATGGGCGCTCGAAGCCGCCCATGCCGCCGCCAAACGCGCCGCGCGCAGCATCGGCCAGAGCGCCGACGCCGCCGGCCCGGGCCCCGGTGCGGAGGCCTCCGCAGCCGCGGCGGCTGCCGCAACGAATACCGCACAAACGGTGAGCGAAGCGATCCGCTCGCGCATCGAGCAGGTCGTCAACGAGACCGTGATGAACGAGCTGGCTTCCATGCGCGGCATGATGGAAGAGCAGTTCGCGGGCCTCCTGTGGGGCGAGCGCCAGCGCCGCACGCCGGTGCAGGGCGCGCTCACCAAGCAGCTCTTCGCGGCGGGGTTCTCGGCGCAGCTCGTCAAGATGATGATCGAGCGTCTGCCCGACGTGGAAACCGAAGAAGCCGGCATGGAGTGGATGCAGTCGGTGCTCGAATCGAATCTGCCGGTGCTCGACGACGAAGAAGCGCTGATGGAGCGCGGCGGTGTGTTCGCGCTGATGGGCCCGACGGGCGTGGGCAAGACCACCACCACGGCGAAGCTGGCGGCGCGCTGCGTGATGCGCTTTGGCGCCAGCAAGGTCGCGCTCCTCACCACCGACAGCTACCGTATCGGCGGCCACGAGCAACTGCGCATTTTCGGCAAGATCCTCGGCGTGTCGGTGCATGCGGTACGCGACGGCGCGGATCTGCAACTCGCGCTCACCGAACTCAAGAACAAGCACATCGTGCTGATCGACACGATCGGCATGAGCCAGCGCGACCGCGCCGTGGCCGACCAGATCGCCATGCTGTGCGGCACGGGCCGCCCGGTGCAGCGCCTGCTGCTGCTCTCGGCGACCAATCACGGCGACACGCTCAACGAAGTTGTGCAGGCCTACCAGAGCGGCCCGGACGAATCGCCGCTGACCGGCTGCATTCTCACCAAGCTCGACGAAGCGACCAATCTGGGCAGCACGCTCGACACGGTGCTGCGCTACAAGCTGCCGGTGTATTACGTCTCGACCGGCCAGAAGGTGCCCGAGAACCTGTACGTGGCCACGCGCCGCTTCCTGATTCGCAGCGCCTTCTGCGTGCCGCGCGACCGCTCGCCGTTCGTGCCGCACGAGGACGACATTCCGGCGCTGCTCTCGGCGCTGTCGAACCGCTCGAATTCGCAAGCCCCCGAGGTCCGGTTTGGATAAGTTCGTGATCGATCAGGCAGAAGGCCTGCGGCGTTTGCTGGCGCGTGAAGGCTCGCGTGTGATCGCGGTGACGGGTGGCCCCGGCGCGCCGGGACGCACGACCGCCGTGATCAATCTCGCGGCCGCGCTGACCGCCCAGGGCAAGGACGTGCTCGTCATCGACGAATGCCTCGGGCCGCGCTCGGTGAGCGTTCTGCTCGGCGGCGTGCGCGGCGCGGGCAACTTCGCGGCGGTGATGCGCGGCGAGATGGCGCTCGACGAAGCGGTGGGGCGTCACGCCCTCGGCTTCGGTGTGCTGGCCGCCTCGCGCGAGCAGCGTGCGCAGTACACCAGCGCGCAATTGAACAAGGTGCTGACCGGTCCCGCCGATTTCGTGCTGATCGACGCGCAGCTCGACGCCGAAGGCGCGTTGTCGCCGCTCGCGATGCACGCGCATGACCTGATGATCGTGATGCGTGTTTCCGCGCAGGCGATCACCGATGCGTACGCCTGCATGAAGCGGCTGCACTTCGCGCATGCGATTGGCCAGTTCCGCGTGCTGGCGAACCACATCGAACATGGACCGGAAGCGCAGGCCGCGTTCGAGAACCTCGCCGGTGTAGCGAGCCGCTACCTCGCGGTGTCGCTCGAAAACGCGGGCTGCGTGGCGGCCGATCCGCACATGCCGCGCGCGGTGCAACTGTCGCGCTGCATCGTCGATGCGTTCCCGTCGACGGCCGCCGCGCGCGACTTCCGCCATGTGGCCGCCGAACTGCCGCACTGGCCGATGCGCCCGGCGCTGTCGGCCCGTTCGACGGGAGCGGAGCGTTCGACGAGTTTCGCCGAAGCCGTAGCCGCCGACAGCTGCAAGGCGGCGCCGACGGTGCAAACCGCGCCTGCGGGCGTGGCGGCTGCCGCAGTATCAGCGCTCGCCAGCGGCCAGGCCGCCGAATCATTTGTTTCGACCGTCACTGGCGTTCCATCCGCGCCTGCGTCGGCCCATGCAGGATGGCGGGCGGACCCGCCCGTGCCGCGCCCGACGCCCCAACACGCCTGACGTGGGGTTTCGAGAAGCGCAGCAAGGGAAACAAGCGACTAATTTGCATGGGATCGCAGCGGGCGTAAAAGCCGGTCTGCGGTCGAGAGGAGAGCACGATGTATAACGCTCAAGGAAAGATTTCGCAGGCCGATGTGCTCGCGAAATATGCGCCGCTGGTGCGGCGCCTGGGTCTGCAACTCGTGGCGAAGATGCCCGCGAGCGTGGATCTGGATGACTTGATCCAGGCCGGCATGATCGGCCTGATGGACGCGGCCAACCGCTACAAGGAAGACCAGGGCGCGCAGTTCGAAACCTACGCGAGCCAGCGCATTCGCGGCGCGATGCTCGACGAGCTGCGCAGCAACGACTGGCTGCCGCGCAGCCTGCGCCGCACCTCGCGCGAGGTGGAGAGCGCGGTGCACAAGGTCGAACAGCGTCTGGGGCGCGCGGCGAGCGAAACCGAGATCGCCGACCATCTGGAAATGCCGCTCGACGAATACCAGTCGATGCTGCAGGACCTGCATGGCAGCCAGCTGATCTACTACGAAGACTTCGACCGCTCGGCGGATGACGAGCCGTTCCTCGACCGCTACTGCGTCGATCACTCGGACCCGCTCTCGGCGCTGCTGGACGACAGCCTGCGCGGTGCGCTGGTCGAGGCGATCGAGCGCCTGCCCGAGCGCGAAAAGCTGCTCATGTCGCTCTACTACGAGCGCGGCATGAACCTGCGCGAAATCGGCGCGGTGATGGAAGTCAGCGAATCGCGCGTGTGCCAGCTGCACAGCCAGGCGGTGGCGCGTCTGCGTACGCGTCTGCGCGAAATGGCGTGGGCGGGAACGGAGAACTGAACAACGATGGCGTCGCCAAGGCGGCGCCGGCAGGGAGGGGGAAGCCGGAGCGTGTGAGCGCTTCGGCTTTTTTTATGGGCGAGCGCTCACGGAAAGCGGCGAGGCGAGATTGCAGAAAGTCGGCGCGAGCCATCGGCTGCCATGCGCATGCCGGAGCCCCAAAAAGCAAAAAGCCGAAGCACCCCCGGCTTCGGCTTTCCCCATCATCTGTCACGCGGCTTCACCAAACCGCGGCGTGCACCTTAAAGCCCGAATTGCGGCAAGCGCCCGTCCGGCCCGTACAGCATCGACGCGCCGGTATTCGTTTCCCCGCGCAGGATCGCCAGTGCGCGGCGGTTGTGCTCCATGCGGGTGCGAACCATCATGCCGATGGTCAGATTCTGCCGGCGCGCGCGCTCGGTCGAACCCTTGAGCAGCGCCCATTGACCCTGCAGGCGCGCGTCGCCGTCGCAGGCCATTTCGATGCCCTTGCGCCCGGTCGGCAGCCCCAGCCCTTTGAGTTGCGCATCGCGCACCTTTTCCAGCCCGGCCATGCGCTGCGTGAGCGTCGTCTTCTGCTCGACGATCTGCGGCAGCGAATCCATGCCGTCAGCCGTTGTCAGCGCCTTCTCCTCGAAGGCGAGCAGCGAGGCGAACGCCTCCACTGCAGCGTGTTCGTCGATCAATGTGGCGAGAAGAGCGTCTTTCATCGGGTACCACCGTTAAAGCGGGTTATGCGGGCGGCCCGCCGCTGGCCGTCTAGCTGCCCGAGGCCGGTTTGACCAGGCCGCGCGCGGTGTCCAGAATGCCATCGGCGATCTTGCCGGTGTCGATCTGCAGCGTGCCGTTCTTGATGGCGTCCTTGATCGACTGGACGTGGTCCATGTCGATGTCGGCGGAGCCGCTCGCCGCGAGCGAACGCAGCGAGGAAGAAAGGTTGGAAAGGCTCACGTTGGCGTCTCCGCTGGTGCTCGTGGCGCCCTGAGCACTGGCGGCAGGGGCGCTGGACGCCGTGCCACCGGCCGTCGCGGTGCTTGCGGTTTCGCCTTGCTGTACGCGCGCGAGGCCATCCTGCAGCGGCAGCGCGTCATTGCGGGTGGAGGTGTCGATTTTCACGATGGGGCTTCCTGATCCGTATGGCCTTGATAACGGCAAGGGGCCGCGCGAACTTTAGCGCTAAACACCAGCCGTTACACGATGTTACGTGTCCTTCCGCACATAGCCATCCTGGGCATTTTCGGGCCCGATCGTGATGCATCGGGCATGGATCTGCTCCCGAATCGTCCTAAATCTGCACCTGCACCGTCGCGGCGTCTTTCACCACGCCGCTAATAATCTGTCCGTTGGGCGTGCGCACCCGCACCAGCTGGCCGGGGGCCGCATTGTTGAGCACGCTGCCTTCGGAGGAAATCGTGAAATTGTCGCCCACCGCGATCACCTTGACCGTCTGGCCGATCACCACGGAAGCGGCGCTGCGCAGCATGTCGGAGCGCAGCGGCAGGCCCGAGGTGATGCGCATGAGCGCGATGGCGCCATTGGCCTGGCTCGGATCGGTGATGACCGTCTGCGGCAGGGTCGAGAGGTCGCCGTCGCGCGGCACGTAGTCGACGGCGGATAGCGCCTCGCCCGGATTGATCTGGCGCGACGCCACGTAGTAGGTGATCTGCACGGCCACGCGGCCCTGCACGTAGAGCGTCCACGGCTTCGCGCCCACGCAGCGCACGCCGACCATCGTGTGGCCGAAGCTGCGCGCGCCCGGCGGCATGAACGGTTCGAGCGAGGCGCAGGCCGCGAGACCGCGCGGAAACACCGGCGAGACGCTGACTTCCACCTTGCCCGGCAGACCGGCCGACTGTTGCTGCAGGAAGGCGAGGGCGGCGGCGCGGATACGCTCGCCGTCTTCCTGGCCTGGCGGCACCGGCGCGGGCTGCACGGCCTGCGCCGCCTGAACGGCTTGCGCGGCTTTGCCATAGGCCGCCGCGCTTTGCACGACCACGGGCGTTACCGCGCGCGACGGCGCGGCCACGCTCACGCGCTGGAAGCCGCCTGCGTTCGCATTGGCAGCTGTGACATTAGGCAGGCGCATCGGCTGCGCGGGGCGTTGAACCGTGGGCGTAACGGGTGAAGCAGGCGAACCCGGCGCGGCAATCGTGACGATCTGGGGCGTGTCGTTGGCGGCGGCATTACGGGCAGCGGCCGTGCCGCGCTCGCCGGGACCGGGAATCGAAATCATGCCGCTCTGCGCTTCGGGCGCCTGGCCCGGCTGCTGCGCCTGAACTTGCGCGCGGTACGCCAGCGACTTCGCGATTTCCGCGTAGGCGTTCGCGTTGGCAGCGGCCTTGTTCTTCGACGAATCGGCGAGCATCGCGCTCATGCGTTGCGCGTCTTCACCCGCGCGGTCGCCGGGGCCGGCGATATAAATCTGCTGGGCCGATGCATCGCTTTGCGCGCTGGCGGCGCCGCTGGCAAGCCCGAGCGTCGCGCCAATCAACGCGGCCAGCGCAGCACGCAACGCCTGAATGCGCACCGAAGCGCGGACCGAACGGCCGGGCGCGAGCCGGAGCGCTGCCGCGCGGCGTGCGCGCAGGTGGGCGGTGGTCGGCATGGTCGTTCTCCCTCTATTGCATTGACACGCCTCGCATTCTAGGTGGCGCGTCCCGCTTCCTGGCGTCGAATAGAGGGGCGAGTTACCGGCTATTCGTCCGATTGGTTCTTGCTTCCCCCGCCTAACATTCCTCTCCATGCGAAAAGGCCTGCGCGTTCGACGTAAAGAACGGATGCGCGATGAATGCGCCGACGCAGCCTTTCATTTCGTGTAACGGAGAACGCCCGATGCTGGACAAACTCGACGCCGAATTCGCCTTTGGCCGCGAAGCGCTGGATGTGCGCGCGACGCGCCAGGCGCTGCTGTCCTCGAACATCGCGAACGCCGACACGCCGGGTTACCAGGCGCGCGACGTCGACTTTTCGTCGTCGCTCGCGGGCGCGCTCAGGCAGGCGGGCGCGAGCACGCCTGGCGGCATGGCGCAGCCGACCGGCGGCAACTTCCAGCCGCTCGCGCTCGCGCAGCCGGCGGGCGTGACGAGCGGCATGTCGATGGCGGCGACCGAAGCGGGGCATATGGCGGGCAACGCGAAGCTGATCCCGACCGGCGGCCCGGCAGACACGTATTCGAGCCCGGTGATGTACCGCATCCCGACGCAGCCCGCGCTCGACGGCAATACGGTCGATCTCGACACCGAGCGCGTGCAGTTCGCGGACAACGCGCTGCACTTCGAATCGGGCATGACCGTGGTGTCGAGCCAGATCAAGACGATGCTTTCGGCGATCCAGTCGGGTTCGAGCTAAGCATCGGCAATGAGCGGCGCCAGGCACTCGCCGCACAGCAAACGTTTAAGGCCAGCAGCAAGACGCACCGACCAGAGGTCAACGAAACCATGCCATCCCTCATGAATATCTTCAGCGTTGCCGGTTCCGCCATGTCGGCGGAATCGCAGCGTTTGAACGTGACGGCGTCCAATCTCGCCAACGCCGACAGTACGACCGGCCCGGACGGCCAGCCCTACAAGGCCAAGCAGGTCGTGTTCGCGGTCAACCCGCTCGGCGGCGCGCGCAGCGCGTCGGGCCAGCAGGTGGGCGGCGTGAAGGTGACCGGCGTGATCGACGACCCGACGCCGATGAAACAGACCTACGACCCGGACAATCCCGCCGCCAACGCGGACGGCTACGTGAGCATGCCGAACGTCGATCCGGTCCAGGAAATGGTGAACATGATTTCGGCGTCGCGCTCGTATCAGGCCAACATCGAAACGCTGAACACCGCCAAGACCTTGATGCTCAAGACCCTGACGATCGGCACCTGAGAAAGCCAAAGCCGGCGCAGGAACGGGAACCACACCCCACGCTACCCAGCAACAGACCAGCGTATCCGAGGAGAACGCGTTGACCTCCAGCACTACTATCGGCGGCAGTTCCGCCACCGTTTCGCAGACTCTGCTCGACACCATGAACGGTACGAGCTCGGCGTCTTCGTCGACGTCGTCGACCTCGACCAGCGGCACGAGCGGCAGCGATCTGCAACAGACCTTCCTGCAACTGCTCGTCGCGCAGCTGCAGAACCAGGACCCGACCGATCCGATGGACAGCTCGCAGATGACCTCGCAGCTCGCCCAGATCAACACGGTGTCGGGCATCGCGAACCTCAACACGTCGCTGTCGTCGCTTTCGACGCAGCTCTCCGCGGGCCAGAACGCCCAGTCGGCGCTGCTGATCGGCTCGACGGTGCTGGCAGCGGGCAGCACGGC
Source organism: Paraburkholderia sp. (assembly GCF_035948235.1). Classification (GTDB taxonomy): domain Bacteria; phylum Pseudomonadota; class Gammaproteobacteria; order Burkholderiales; family Burkholderiaceae; genus Paraburkholderia. The sequence continues at coordinate 19,520 of NZ_DASZJJ010000321.1, forward strand.
CGCGGTGTCGAGCGGCTCGGCGCCGCAGCTTGGCGTGCAGCTCTCGTCGGCGGCTTCGGACGTCAAGATCACGATCACCAACTCGGCGGGCAAGGTCGTCAACACGCTCGATCTGGGCGCGCAGTCGGCGGGCACGATTCCGGTCACCTGGAACGGTACCGATTCGACGGGCGCGACCGTCGCCGACGGCAACTACACGATCAGCGCGAGCGCGACGGTCAACGGTCAGGCCACCTCCGCGACGGCGCTCGTCGCGAGCAAGGTCGACGCCGTGATCCAGCAATCCGATGGCACGGCGGGCCTTTCGCTCGCCAACGGCAAGACGGTCCCGCTTTCGAGCGTGGCCGGCATTCTCTGAACCTGATAAACGACAGCGCGGAGTAAACACTCATGGGCTACCAGCAAGGATTGAGCGGCCTCGCCGCTTCGTCGAACGACCTCGACGTGATTGGCAACAACATCGCCAATGCCAACACGGTCGGCTTCAAGCAGAGCGCGGCGCAGTTCGCCGACGTCTACGCGAACACCATCGCCAGCTCGGTGAACACGCAGATCGGTCTGGGCACCTCGCTTTCGGAAGTGCAGCAGAACTTCTCGCAAGGCACGATCACCACGACCGGCCAGGCACTGGACGTCGCCATCAACGGCAGCGGCTTTTTCCAGATGTCGAACAACGGCACGCTCACGTATTCGCGTAACGGCGTGTTCCAGCTCGACAAGAACGGCTACATCACCGATGCCGCCGGCAACGATCTGATGGGCTACGCGGCAGGCACCGACGGTGTCGTCAATTCGGCGCAAACCGTGCCGCTGCAGGTGCCGACCACCAACATCGCGCCGGTCTCGACCAGCAAGATCACGGCGCAGGTGAACCTGAACGCGCAAGCCACGGCGCCGACCGCCACGCCGTTCGACGCGACCAATTCGAACTCGTACAACTACTCGACGTCGATCACGGCGTACGACTCGCTGGGCGGCACGCAGCAGGTCAACATGTACTTCGTGCAGAACGCCACGGGTTCGGCGGAAGTCTATGCCGGCGTCGCGGGCGGCACGATGACCGACATGGGCACGATGAACTTCAACTCGTCGGGCGCGCTGACCTCGGTTACGCCCTCGGGCGGCACCGCGCAGACCAACGACCAGTTCACGCTGAACCTCACGCCGACCGACGGCGCGAAGGCGCAGACGATCACGCTGGATCTCACCGGCACGACGCAGTACGGCGGCACCTCGGGCGTGAACAACCTCGCGCAGGACGGCTACGCCAGCGGCACGCTGTCGAACTTCACGGTGGGCTCGGACGGCACCATCACGGGCAACTACTCGAACGGCCAGACCAAGACGCTTGGCCAGGTCGTGCTCGCCAACTTCAACAACCCGAACGGCCTGCAGAACCTGGGCGGCAACCAGTTCCAGGAAACCGCGGCTTCGGGCGTGGCGCAGGTCTCGACGCCGGGCAGCACGAACCACGGCACGCTCACGGGCGGCGCGGTGGAATCGTCGAACGTCGACCTGACCAACCAGCTCGTCGACCTGATCACGGCGCAGCGTAACTACCAGGCCAACGCGCAGACCATCAAGACGCAGCAGACCGTCGACCAGACGCTGCTGCAGATGTAAGCGAGTTTGTGAACTAACGCACCGGGCACATCATGGACCGACTGATCTATACCGCGATGACGGGCACGAGCCAGGCGCTCGAGCAGCAGGCCGTCGTCGCGAACAACCTGGCCAACGTCTCGACCACGGGTTTTCGCGCGCAGTTGGCGAATTTCCGTTCCGTGCCGATGTCGTTCGGCGACGGCTCGACCGTCAACGATTCGACCACGCGCACGTTCGTGCTGTCGGCGACGCCAGGCTCCGACATGACGCCCGGTGCGATTTCCAGGACCGGCAATCCGCTCGACATCGCGATCCAGGGCAACGGCTTCATGGCCGTGCAGACCGCCGACGGCAACGAGGCGTACACGCGCGCGGGCAACCTGCACGTGGACGAGAACGGCCAGCTCGTGACGGCCAGCAACCAGCAGGTGATCGGCGGCGGCGGCCCGATCGCCGTGCCGCCGGGTTCGGCGGTGACGATCGGCTCGGACGGCACGGTTTCGGCGATTGCGCCGGGCAGCCCTGCCAGCGCCATCGCCATGATCGACCAGATCAAATTCGTGAACCCGCCTGCGGGATCGCTCCAGCGTGGCGACGACGGCCTGTTTCGCACCGCCGACGGCAATCCGGCCGACGCGGACCAGACGGTCCAGATCGCCACGGAATCGCTCGAAGGCAGCAACGTGAACCCGGTTGCCGCGATGGTCTCGATGATCACCAACGCGCGCCAGTTCCAGATGCAGACCAAGCTTTTGCAGACCGCCGACCAGAACGAACAGAGCGCTAACCAGCTGCTCAACTTCAGCTAAGCATTTTTATGGCCGCCGGTCTCGCAGACACGATTTGCAGACTACGCGCCGGGAGAAAGACACCGTGAACCGATCGCTCTACATCGCCGCCACCGGCATGAACGCCCAGCAGGCGCAGATGGACGTGATCTCGAATAACCTCGCGAACGTGAGCACCAATGGCTTCAAGGGCTCGCGCGCGGTGTTCGAGGACCTCATGTACCAGACGCTGCGTCAGCCGGGCGCAAACTCCACGCAGACCACCGAGATGGCCTCGGGCAGCCAGGTCGGCACCGGCGTGCAGCAGGTCGCAACCGAGCGCCTCTACACGCAGGGCAACCTGCAGCAGACCGGCAACTCGAAGGACGTGGCGATCAACGGCGCGGGCTTCTTCCAGGTGCAGATGCCCGACGGCACCACGCAGTACACGCGCGACGGCTCGTTCCAGACCAACTCGCAGGGTCAGCTCGTGACGTCGAGCGGCTATCCGGTGATGCCCGCCATCACGGTGCCCGCCAACGCCACGTCGCTCACCATCGGCAGCGACGGCGTGGTGACGGTGACGACGCCCGGCTCGACCGGCAACACGACGATCGGCTCGCTGCAGGTCGCCATGTTCATCAATCCGGCCGGCCTGCAAAGCAACGGCGAGAACCTCGTGTCGGAAACGGCATCGTCGGGTGCGCCCACGGTCACGACGCCGGGCCTGAACGGCTCGGGCACGCTCAACCAGGGCTATGTCGAATCGTCGAACGTGAACGTGGTGCAGGAACTCGTGAACATGATCGAGACGCAGCGCGCCTACGAAATCAACAGCAAGGCGCTGACGACGTCCGACCAGATGCTCCAGACCTTGAGCCAGATGCAGGTTTAAGCGCAGAAGGCAGCGCGGGTCTAGGCGCAGGTCTCAGGGACACTTCCGGCGTCGCCGGGAACCTGAAGCAACAGCAATAGCAGTACGGAATAGAAGTGGTGAGAAATATGGGCCAGTCCGTTCAATTCAACTCTCGCTCGCGCCAGCAGTCGGTGCGCCGGGCGATGCCGCGCGCCGCGATGGCGTCGGTGTCGCTCGCGCTTGCCGCGCTGGCGGGCTGCGCCTATGTGCCGAACAGGCAGCCGATCGTGCAGCAGCCGATGACGGCCGTGCCGCCGCCGCCGCCCGTCAACGTCTCGCCGGGTTCGATCTATAACCCGGGCTACGCGGGGCGTCCGCTGTTCGAAGACCAGCGTCCGCGCAATACCGGCGACATCCTCACCATCGTCATCTCCGAAAACATCAACGCGACGAAGTCCTCGGGCGCCAACACCAAGCGTGGCGGCAGCACCAGCTTCAACGTGCCGACCGCGGGCTTCGCGCCGGGCTTCTTCTCGCGCGCGAACCTGTCGGCCACCGGCGCCAACCAGTTCGACGCCACGGGCGGCGCGAACGCTTCCAACACCTTCACGGGCGTCATCACCGTGACGGTCACGAACGTGCTGCCCAACGGCAACCTGGTGGTGTCGGGCGAAAAGCAGATGCTCATCAACCAGGGCAATGAATACGTGCGCTTTTCCGGCGTCGTGAATCCGAACACTGTTGCCGGAGACAACTCCGTGCTCTCGACCGACGTCGCCGACGCGAAGATCGAATACTCCGCGAAGGGCGTAATCGACGAGGCCGAGACCATGGGCTGGCTGCAACGCTTTTTCCTGAATGTCGCGCCATGGTAAAGATCCGATTCCAGCGCACGCGCCGCTCGCGCGCGAAAGACCTGCTAGCCGCCTTTGGCGTGGTGGTGGGCTTCGTGGTCGCCTGCTCGGCGCTGCTCACTTACGCCACGCCCGCACGCGCCGAGCGCGTGAAAGATCTCGTCACATTCGCGGGCGTGCGCGACAACCCGCTGATCGGTTATGGTCTCGTGGTGGGTCTGGACGGCACCGGCGACCAGACGACCCAGGCGCCGTTCACCACGCAGACGCTCGCGAACATGCTTGCGAACCTCGGCATCTCGATCAACAACACGTCGAGTTCGTCGGGTTCCTCGCAGACGCTCAACAACATGCAGCTGAAGAACGTCGCGGCCGTGATCGTGACGGCGACGCTGCCGCCGTTCGCGCGTCCGGGCGAACAGATCGACGTGACGGTGTCGTCGCTGGCGAACGCCAAGAGCATTCGCGGCGGCACGCTGCTGCTCACGCCGCTCAAGGGCGCCGACGGCCAGGTCTACGCGCTGGCCCAGGGCAACGTGGCGGTGGGCGGCGCGGGCGCGTCGGCCAACGGCAGCAAGGTGCAGGTGAACCAGCTCGCGGCGGGGCGTATCTCGTCGGGGGCGACGGTCGAGCGCGCGGTGCCTTCGCCCGTTTCGCAGGCTGGCGGCCTGTTGCAGATGGAAGTCAACGACATGGACTACGACACGACGCAGCGCATCGTGTCGGCGGTCAATAACGAATTCGGCGCGGGCACGGCGGCAGCGGTCGACGGCCGCACGATCCAGGTGCGCGGCCCGGCTGACCCGGCCTCGCAGGTGGGTTTCATCGCGCAGATCCAGAATCTGGACGTGCGCCCGGCCCAGCCGGCGGCGAAGGTGATCCTGAACGCGCGTACCGGCTCGATCGTCATGAATCAGATGGTCACGCTGGAATCCTGCGCGGTGGCGCACGGCAATCTTTCGGTGGTCGTGAACACGCAGACGGCGGTAAGCCAGCCGGGCGCGTTCTCGAACGGGCAAACGGTCGCGGCGCGCCAGTCGCAGATCCAGCTCAAGCAGGATAACGGCGCGCTCAAGCTGGTGACGGCGGGCGCCAATCTCGCGGAAGTGGTGAAGGCGCTCAACGCGCTCGGCGCAACCCCCGCGGATCTGATGTCGATCCTGCAGGCGATGAAGGCGGCGGGCGCACTGCGCGCTGACCTCGAAATTATCTAAGGACGTGAAAAATGGATAACTCGAATATCGGCAACGGCAATCTCGACCTCACGAACCGCTTCGCGCTGGACGTGCAGGGCTTCGACGCCATGCGCGCGGCGGCCAACGCCTCGCCGCAGCAGGGCGTGAAGGCAGCCGCCAAGCAGTTCGACGCCGTGTTCACGCAGATGATGCTCAAGAGCATGCGCGATGCGACGCCCTCGGACGGCCCGCTCGATTCCAACGACGGCGCGCAGTTCCAGTCGATGCTGGACCAGCAGCTCTCCCAGCAGATGTCGAACAAGGGCATTGGCGTGGCCAATGCCATGATCAAGCAGCTCATGCGTAGCATGGGCGGCGACGCCAACAGCCTGGGTGGCGCCGGTGGTGCGGATGGCGCGGGCGGCATCGCCAGCGCGATGCAGGGCCTGTCGGGCTCGGGCAGCAGCGGCAAGGAAGGCAATATGGCGATGTTGAGCGCGCTTGGCCGCGCCTACGGCAACGCCTCGGCCAATGGCGCGCTCGGCAAGGGCCAGGGCTGGGACGCCAATAGCGCGCTCACGCCGCCCGTGCGCGCCAGCGGCGACGACAAGGTCGACGCCTTCGTCAACAAGCTCGCCAACGCCGCGCAGCAAGCCAGCAACTCCACCGGCATTCCGGCGCGCTTCATCGTCGGTCAGGCCGCGCTCGAATCGGGCTGGGGCAAGCGCGAGATCATGAAGGCGGACGGCTCGACCAGCTACAACGTGTTCGGCATCAAGGCGACCAAAGACTGGACCGGCAAGACCGTCTCCACCATGACCACCGAGTACGTGAACGGTGCGCCGCATCGCGTGGTGGAGAAGTTCCGCGCCTACGACTCGTACGAAGACGCGATGAGCGACTACGCCAACGTGCTCAAGAGCAACCCGCGCTACGCCTCGGTCATCAACGGCGGCTCGCGCAGCGCCGAAAGTTTCGCTCAGGGCATGCAGCGCGCCGGTTACGCGACCGACCCGCATTACGCGAAGAAGCTCATGTCGATCATGCAGCGCATGGCCTGACCTGCGTCTGACTCACCTCTGATTTTCTTATGCGTCGCGCATAACATGTCGCGCGCCTGGTCAGCCGACAGCAAACGTTGCCTTGACGACGTTGCGTGTGACTTGACGAACGATCGCGGTGAAATCGCGAAAGAAATGGGTGCGGCGCCTGCCGGCACGATTCGCGGATTGCAGATTTTTTACGCCGAAGCCCTAAATTTCCGCGTCATCCTGCCGCTAATGCAGGCGAGATCCAAAAGAATCAGGGGCGGCGAAGACCGCCCGGACGGCGCGCAACGACACCTTCTGGGGCGCGCCGGCATGTCCACGAAATTCCGGCAGGCCGATGAATACCGTTCAGTCGAATCAACAGGAAGAAGTCGATGGCGAAAGCCCCGACTATGGCCGTCGCAACCCGCTCGAAGTCGGGGTGCAGTTGCGCAATCTCGCCAATCGCGGCGATTTCCTGACCTTGCAATACCGCGGAGGCCAGCTGGTCACGCGCATCCTCGACGTCGATGCGCGCGAGCGCACCTTCACGTTCGACTGGGGCGCGGTGTCCGAGCAGAACCGCGAAGTGCTCGCCCAGCAGGAATGCCAGTTCCATGCCTCGCCGGACGGCGTGCGCGTGGAATTCACCACCGGCATGCCGCGCGAAACGACCTTCGAAGGGCGACCCGCGTTCGAGGCCACGTTCCCCGAAGTGCTCTATTACGTGCAGCGCCGCGAGTATTTCCGCGTCGATACGCCGGTGATGGAGCCGTGCATCGTGCGCGGCGCGCTGCCGATGGACGGCCAGCGCTTCCAGTTCGAGGTGCACGATATCTCGCTGGGCGGCCTGGGTCTGCGCACCACGGACGAACGCGCGGCGGCGCTCGACATGGGCCTGAAGCTGGTGGACGTGGAGCTGGAGCTGCGCGGTCACGGCACCTTGCGCGTCGATCTCGCGCTGGTGGTGCTGCGCTTCATCGACCTGCCCAATGGCGATCGCCGCTATCACCTCGGTCTGCGTTTCGAAACGCTGCCGGGCGCCGCGGAAAACAGCCTGCAGCGCTATATCACGCAGCTCGAAATGAAGCGTCGGGCGTTTCAGCGCGCTTAAGAGCGCACTGCAGCGCAAACAGCGGCGGTGGCCATCGCGGCCGCCGCCACGCTTGCCGCACATTTCGCGGCGCGCCGTTCGCGTGCGCCGCATGCCTTGCCGATGCGCCGCGCATGCGCGCCCGGCAGGGCGAAACACGCTCCTCGCGCCAAACGTTTCCCCCTCGAAATTCTCCCTTACCGCAGCTTAATTTCGGCGCTGCGCTGCCGTTATCACATAAGTTCACCCACGCGGCCCCTCCGACCGGCAGGTCGGGCCGGCCGTCCACGAGGATTACGCATGTCCAACATTTTCTCGATCGGTCTCTCCGGGTTGCAGGCGGCCCAGATCGGCATCGCTACTGCCGGCGAGAACATCAGCAATTCGTCGACCGCGGGCTACAACGTGGAAAGCGCGGTGTACAGCGAAGCGAATGGCCAGGCGACCAGCTCGGGTTATATCGGCGGCGGCGTCAACACGGCGACCGTGCAGCGCGCCTATAGCCAGTACATCACGACCGCGCTCAACAACGCGCAATCGACCAACAGCTCGCTGACCGCTTCGTACACGCTGGCCACGCAGCTCTCGAACCTCGTCGGCAGCCCGACGTCGGGCATCGCATCGTCGATCACGTCGTTCTTTTCGGGTCTGCAGGACGTGTCGAATTCGCCGGATAGCAGCTCGGTGCGCCAGACCGCGCTCTCCGATGCGCAGACGCTCGCGGACCAGATCAACTCGGCCGGCGCGCAATACGACTCGCTGCGCCAGAGCGTGAACACGCAGCTGACCAACGCCGTTTCGCAGATCAACACGTACACGCAGCAGATCGCGCAGCTCAACACGCAGATCGCCACCGCGAGCGCGGGGGGGCAGCAGCCGAACCAGCTGCTCGACCAGCGCGATCAGGCCGTCTCGAACCTCTCGCAACTGGTGGGCGTGCAGGTCGTGCAGAACAGCAGCGGCTATAGCGTGTTCCTCGGCAACGGCCAGCCGCTGGTGGTGAGCGGCCAGAACTACAACCTCACGACCCAGGCGTCCAGCACCAACCCGTCCGAGCTGACGGTGGCGTGGCAAGGCCTGCCCGGTTCGACCACCACGGCGCAGCCGCTTTCCAGCGCAGCGCTCACGGGCGGCACGGTGGGCGGCCTCGTGTCGTTCGTGCAGAACACGCTCGATCCGGCCGAATCGCAGCTTGGTGCGATCGCCACCAGTTTTGCCGCGCAGGTGAATTCGCAGAATTCGCTGGGCCTCACGCTCAGCGGTGGGCAGGGCGGCAACCTGTTCACGGTGGGCGCGCCGCAGGTCACGGGCAACCGCAACAACACTGGCACGGCGACTGTCGCGGCGACGCTGACGGACGCCGTCAGCCCGCCGACCGACAATTACACGCTGTCGTATTCGAGCACGGCGGGCGGCACGTGGACGCTGACCGATTCGACCACCAATACGGTGGTTAAGTCGACCACCACGCAGCCGAGCGCGACCAATCCGTTCACGGCAGGCGGTCTTTCGATCACCTCGTCGGGCACGATGGCCGACGGCGATTCCTACGTGATCCAGCCGACCGCAGGCGCGCTCGACAGCTTCGCGGTGGCCACGAGCGATCCTTCGGCGATCGCGGCATCCGCGCCGGTGCTGGTGTCGGCGACCACCGGCAACGCGGGCACGGCGAACGTCACGCAAGGCGCGGTCAGCTCGAACTACACGGTGTCCTCGACGCCCACCACGCTGACCTACACGGCGGCCACTTCCGGCACGGGCGGCACGCTTTCCGGCTTCCCGCCGAATTCGACCGTATCGGTGACGGTGCCGGGCTCCAGCACGCCGACCACCTATACGATCGACGCGGCCGGCGACACGCCGGTGAGCTACGACCCGAGCACGGGCGCGACCATCGCGATCACGTCGAGCACGGCCGGCGACACCAATAACGTGAGCTTCACGATGACGGGCACGCCCTCGACGGGCGACACCTTCACCATCACGAAGAACACCAGCGGCACGCAGGACGGCCGTAACGCGCTGGCGCTCGCGAACCTGACTTCGGGCACCGCCTTCACCGACTCGCAGACGCTCACCAACGCGTATTCGAACTACGTGAACGCGATCGGCAACACGGCGAGCCAGTTGAAGGCGTCGAGCACCTCGCAGACCTCGCTCGTCACGCAACTGACCTCGCAGCAGCAGTCGGTGCAGGGTGTGAACCTCGACGAAGAAGCGGCAAACCTGCTGCAGTATCAGCAGCTCTATCAGGCCAACAGCAAGGTGATCCAGACGGCGGCGTCGCTGTTCCAGACCCTGCTCGGCATTTTCCAGTGAGGCGCTGACCAACCATGCGTATCGCGACTTCCCAGATTTACTCGTCGAGCCTTTCGACGATGGAAAACCAGCAGTCCCAGCTCCTCGGCGTGCAGCAGCAGATCTCGACGGGCATCGCCATCTCGAACCCGGCGGACAACCCGCTGGGCGCCGCCCAGGCCGTGACGCTTTCGGCCACGAGCGCCACGCTCACGCAGTACGCGAGCAACCAGAACACGGCGCTTTCGTCGCTGCAACTGGAGGACTCGACGCTCTCCAGCGTGACGAGCACGCTGCAGGCGATGAGCCAGCAGATCCAGTCGGCCATCAACGGCTCGCTCAACGACTCCGACCGCCAGGCGCTCGCCAAGCAGTTGCAGGGCGAACGCAGCCAGTTGCTCACGCTCGCCAATACCACGGACGGCGCGGGCAACTACCTGTTCTCGGGTTTCCAGAGCACGTCGCAGGTTTTCACCAACCAGTCCGGCGGCGGCGTCACCTACAACGGCGACCTGGGCCAGCGCACCGTGCAGGTGGCGGGCTCGCGCTCGATCGCCATCAGCGACACGGGCGCTGCGGTGTTCCAGACCGTGTCGTCGGTGGGCACCTCGGCGGTGGCTTCGGGCAGCCTGGACAACAAGGGCACGGGCACGATCAGCGGCGTGACCGTCACGGACCCGACCCAGGCAACCAACGGCCATAACCTGTCGATCCAGATCGGCGGCACGACCGGTGCGCTCACCTACACGGTGACCGACAACACCACCAACCCCGCCACGACGCTTGCATCGAACCAGCCGTACACGGACGGTTCGGCGATCGACCTGGGGTCGGGCATGAATGTGACGATCTCGGGCACGCCCGAGTCGGGCGATAGTTTTTCGGTGACGCCGGCCACGGCGGCGCAGAACAGCAGCGTGTTTTCGAGCATCGACGCCGTGATCTCGGCGCTGCAAACCTCCGCGACGGGCAACCCGACCGCCACGGCGACGCTGCAGAACGCGTTGCAGACGGGCCTCACGCAGATCGGCAACTCGACGTCGAATGTGATTACGCTGCAGGCATCGGTGGGCGGACGCGAGCAGGAAGTGAAGGCGCTGCAGACCGTTACGTCGACGAACTCGCTGCAGATCACCTCGAATCTCGACGATCTGGTGAGCACGGATACGGTGGCGGCGATCACGCAGTACGAGCAGATTTCGAACGCGCTGTCGGCGTCGCAGAAGAGCTTCGCGGCCACGCAGCAGCTTTCGCTGTTCCAGTACATCAATCCTTGATGTAGCGGGTTGGAGGCTAAAAAAACGGCGGCAAGCTTTGGAGCTTGCCGCCGTTTTTGTTTGTGGGGTTTGGATAAACGGGACTTTACTTCCCCGCCCCTCACCCCGGCGGCTTCAGCGCCGCCGCCACCCGTCCCATCTGATCGATCCCGCTATCGAACAGCCGGGAGAAGTACGGAATCAGGCTGGGCATCATCAGCTGGACCAACAGCAGGCCGACGAGCATCGTCACCGCGAAGCCGATCTGGAACACGCCGATCTGCGGCGCGGCGCGGTTGAGAATGCCCAGCGAAATATTGGTGATGAGCAGCGCCACCACCACCGGCAGCGACAGCAGCAGCCCCGAATTGAACACCATCGCGCCCCAGCCCACCAGCAGACGATAGCCGTTGCCGCTGAGCACGTTGGCCGAGACCGGCACGCTCGTGAAAGTCTCCACGATGGCCGCGATCATCTGCAGATGCCCGTCGAGGGCGAGAAAGGTCAGCATCGCCATCATGTTGAACCACGACGACAGCGCGGGCGTAGTCGTGTTGGCCTGCGGATCGAAGAACGACGCGAAGCTCAGGCCCATGCCGGCGCCCATCAGATCGGCGGCGGCCGTCACCACGGCGAACACCAGTTGCATCACAAAGCCCAGCGCCACGCCAATCAGAAACTGGTTCACCAGTATCCACACGCCTTCGGCCGAAAACACCGTGACCTGCGGCATGGCGCCGAGCGTGGGCGCGACGATCAGCGTGATGAACGCCGCAAGGCCGATCTTCACGCGCGTGGAGATCGAGCGGTTGCCGACCACCGGCGCGGTCGCGATCAGCGCGAGGATGCGCGTGAACGGCCACAGGAACGCGGTGAGCCAGAGATTGAGCTGCGCGTAAGTGACGGTGAACATCGAGAGGAAGAGCGCGCCTGCGCGCGCTCAGGCCGCGAGGGCGGGAATGCTTGTGAACATGCGATGCATGTAGTCGAGGATCGTGGTGAGCATCCACGGTCCGGCGATCACCAGCGTAACCGCGATCGCAACGAGCTTGGGGATGAACGAGAGCGTGCTCTCATTGATCTGCGTGGCCGCCTGGAAAAGGCTCACCACCAGACCGACGATCAGCGACACGAGCAGCAGCGGCGCAGCCAGCAGCAGCGCGACATACATCGCTTCGTGCGAGAGGGTCATGACCATTTCGGGCGTCATCGCATCTCTCCTTAACTGAAGCTCTGCGCGAGCGAGCCGATCAGCAATTGCCAGCCGTCCACCAGCACGAACAGCATCAGCTTGAACGGCAACGAAATCGTCGCGGGCGACACCATCATCATACCCATCGACATCAGCACGCTCGCCACCACCATGTCGATGATGAGAAACGGAATGAAGATCGTGAAGCCGATCTGGAAGCCCGTTTTCAGCTCGCTCGTCACGAACGAGGGCACCAGCAGCGTGAGCGGCACGTCCTCGGGGCCCTGCATGGGCGGCGCGTGCGAAATGCGCGCGAACAGCGCCAGATCGGATTCGCGGGTCTGGCGCAGCATGAAGGTCTTGAAGGGCGCGACGCCGCGCGTCACGGCTTCGTCCATCGGCAGGGTGCCGGCCGCGAACGGCTTGTAGCCGTCGTTATAGGCCTTGTCGAGCACTGGCGACATGATGAACAGCGTCAGAAACAGCGCGAGGCCGACGATCACCTGATTGGGCGGCGTGGTCGTCGTGCCCAGCGCCTGGCGCAGCAGCGACAGCACGATGATGATGCGCGTGAAGCTCGTCATCATCAGCACCATCGCGGGCAGGAACGACAGCATCGTGAGCAGCAGCATCGTCTGCACGCTCAGCGAATAGGTCGTACCGCCGCCGGGGCCGGGGCTCGTGTTGAAGGCGGGCAGGCCTTGCGGCTGCGCGGCCTGCGCATGCGCGAGATGCGGCAGCATCAGCACGACGGCGGCCAGCGCGAACAGCAGCGCGAGCGGCAGGGCCGAATGCGCGAGGCGCGCCTTGAAGCGGGAGAAGAAGCCGTTATGGCCGGGATGTGGCGTCACGATCGAAGAAGAGTGCGCGTGGGCGGATGGGGGTGGAACCACCGCCGCCACCGGGTCGGAAAAGGAACTGCCTTGCATTTACTGCGCTCCGCCGTCGTGACGCTTGAAACGTTTGCCTGCCTCGTGCTTCAGCGCGTCACGAAAGCGCTGTCCGAAGGTGCCCTGGAGGGCAGGGTCGCCAGCGACATTCGCCGCATTCGGCAATTCGCCCGCGGGCATGGTGTGCAGCAGGCGCACGCTGCCGGGCGCCGCACCCAGCACGAGCCAGGTGTCGCCGATCTCGACCACGGCCACGCGCTCCTTGCCGCCGAGCGAGGCGCCGCCCACCGTTTTAACGAGGGCGTTCTTCGGGCCGTGCTGCAGCCCCAGACGCCGCGCCAGCCAGCCGCAGGCAAATACCACGGCGATCACCAGCACGAGGCCGAGCACGGTTTGCAGTACCGCACCGAAGCCAAGCGACGGCACTGCGCTGCCCGTGATGACGGCCGAAGCGCCCGAGGCCGAGCGCGCTGCCTGGTTGACCGCCTGCAGGTCGGCGGCGTGAGCCGCGCCACTGCACAGCGCGAGCACTGCGGTGAACACTGCACAAGCAAACGTACCGCGCACGGCCTGAAATCTCATCGGTTCAGCTTCCGGATCCGTTCGGACGGCGTGATGATGTCGGTCAGGCGAATACCGAACTTGTCGTTCACCACCACCACTTCGCCCTGGGCGATCAGGCAGCCGTTCACGAGCACGTCCATCGGCTCGCCCGCCAGGCCGTCCAGCTCCACCACCGAGCCCTGCGCCAGTTGCAGCAGGTTGCGGATGGCGATCTTGGTGCGACCGAGTTCGACGGTCATCTGGACGGGAATGTCCAGAATCATGTCGATGTCGTTGCGCGTCGAGTTCTGATCGACCTTCGAAAGCGGCTGGAACACTGCCGCGGGCGCGGCTGCCGGTGCGTCGTTGCTGTTCTGCTCGGCCAGTGCGGCAGCCCAATCGTCCATCGCCATTTCGTCTTCCGTGCTCGTTGCACTCGTTATCGTATTTGCTTCTGCCTGCGCCGCTGCCGCCGGGTCGTTGGGATCGAGCACCGGTTCGTCAGCGCTCGTGCCGTTGATGTCACTCATATCCACCTTCCTTCATCGTGTCGGCTGCGCTGATCATCTTCTGGACCCGCAACGCGTATTGACCATTGAAAATTCCGTAGCCGCATTCCATCACCGGCACGCCGTCCACCTTGGCGACGATGTGCTCGGGAACGTTGATCGGCAGGACATCGCCCTTCTTCATATTGAGGATCTGCTCGAAGGTGATGGGCACCTGCGCCAGATCGGCGGTGAGTTCCACCTCGGCGGCCTGCACCTGCTGCGACAGCACGCGCACCCAGCGGCGGTCCACGTCGAGCACTTCGCCCTGCAGCGGCGAAGCCAGCACGTCGCGGATCGGCTCGATCATCGAATACGGCATGCAGATGTGCAGCGTGCCGCCGGTCGGGCCGAACTCGATCGAAAACTGCGTGACGATCACGATTTCGTTGGGCGTCGCCACGTTGGCGAACTGCGTATGCATTTCCGAGCGCACGTACTCGAAATTCAGCGGGCGCACGCTCTTCCAGGCGGTCGTGTAGTGCTCGAACACCAGATTGAGCAGCTTGCTGATGATGCGCTGCTCGGTCTGCGTGAAGTCGCGGCCTTCGACGCGCGTGTGAAAGCGCCCGTCGCCGCCGAACAGGTTGTCCACCACGAAGAACACCAGATTCGGATCGAACACGAACAGCGACGTGCCGCGCAGCGGCTTGACGTGCACCAGGTTCAGGTTCGTCGGAATTGGCAGGTTGCGCGTGAACTCGCTGTACTTCTGCACGCGCACCGGCCCGACCGAAATTTCGGCGGTACGGCGCATGAAATTGAAGATGCCCACGCGCAACAGGCGCGCGAAACGCTCGTTGATGATCTCGAGACCGGGCATCCGGCCGCGCACGATGCGTTCCTGCGTCGCGATGTTGTACGGACGCACGCCCTGCTTTTCGGCCTGGCTCGATTCCGTATCGACTTCGCCGGTGACGCCCTTGAGGAGGGCATCGACCTCCTCCTGCGACATGAATTCGTCGTGACCCATGCTCATGATGCGAAGCCCTCGAATGTCTGCGCGCTGTGCATGGCTCTTACTGAACGACGAATTCGGTGAAGAGGACGTCCTCGACCTTGGCCGGCTCGGCGCGCGGATCGGACGGCTGGGCGATCAGCTTCGCCAGCTCGGCGGCCAGATTGCGCTTGCCGTCGAGCGGCGCGAGATCGGTCGGGTTCTTGTTCGACAGGGCCAGCAGCACGCGGCTGCGGATCTCCGGCATGCGCGCGACCAGCGCGTCCTGGGTCGCCTGGCTGTCGAGCTTGAGCGTCAGGCCAATGCGCAGGTAATGGGTTTCGCCGTCGTCGGACTGCAGGTTCACCGTCATCGGCTCGAGCGCGTAGTAGACGGGCACGGCGGCCGGCGGCGGGGCGCTGGCGGTCGGGGCGCTTGGGGCATGACGCGACATGAAGAACCACACGCCCGCGCCGGCGGCGCCGGCGGCGACGATCGCGATAAGCGCGATGAGGAGGATGCGCTTCAGCGGTCCGGGTTTTGCGCCTTGCGGGGCGGCTTGCTGGTTTGCGGTCGTGGTCGCCATGTCGGTGTGCGGATCTGGTGCGTTCGATACTTCTGGGGTTCGGATCGCGGGCGACGCCTGGTCGGCGTGGTGCTCGCATTCATTCCGGCAGCCTGCATTGTTCCGGCTTTTGCCTTACAGCGATGGGAAGAATAGACGGGGGATTTCCGGCTATCTCGTGGCTTTGTGGCGGGGCGCGGCAAACGTCGAAGCGGTGCAGCAGCAGTGCAGCAGGAATGGGGGGAGGAGCGTAGCAGGAAGGCCGGGCGCGGGCGAGTCCTTGAAAGGTCCCGCGAGGTCCCGCGTCAGCGGGTGCGCGGCGCGCGACGCCTGATGCGTCGGGCCGCGCGATCCGGCTTTAAGCGAAGGTGTCGATCAGGCCGACAGTGCGCGTGGTGGCGGTGGTGGCGGCGCTGCTGGCCACGTCATCCACGCCGCCCGTAGAGGCCAGGCCCGAGGACCCGGAGCGCGACGAACGGGAGCTGCCGCCCGAGCCGCTGCCGTCCTGTTGCTGCTGCTGCGCCTGCTGGTTCATCTGGCGCGCAAAGCCATCGGTGACGCTGGCGCTGCCCAGACCGATGCCGTTTTCCTGCATCTGCTCGCGCAGCTTCGGCAGGGCCGCTTCGACGGCTTCGCGCACCTGCTGGTGCTGCGAGACGAAGAGGGCATGCGCGTGGTTGTCGGCGACCTGCAGCACGACCTGGAGCGGGCCCAGATCCTTCGGATTGAGCGTGAGTTCCGCCGATGTCTGGTGCGCGTTCGAAAGGAACACGACCTTCTGGCCGAGCGCGTCTTCCCAGTCCGACGTGCCCACTTGCGGCGACAGCGTGGTCGATGCCGCGGCGGCGGCGGCCGTCGGGTTGGTGGCGCTGCTTGCCGCCTGGGTCGCTTGCGCCTGCGCGGCGGCAGCGGCGGCCTGGCTGGCGGCGAGGGCGTCGGTGACTACGTTGGTGGCGCTCGACGTGTCGGTTTGCGTGGTGGCTTGCGCTGCTGCTGCGAGCGCCGCCGTGGCGCCCTGCGTGGCCGTGTCGGTCGCCGCGCCCGCGACGGTTTTGGCTGCCCCGGCGCTGGCGCTCTTGTCGTCGATAACGGTGCCGAGCGTCTTCGACTTCGCCTGCTCGCCCAGATGGGTCGCGAAGCTGCTGGCGATGTTCGTGCTGCCCGAGGCGGCGCTGGCGTCCGTCGCCGTCGCAGCGGTGCCGCGTGTGTTCAGGGTGGCCGCGCCGCCGCGCAGCGCGCTGAGCGCGGCGGTGAGGGCGTCGCTGGCCGATTTGGACGTGGCCGTGCTGCCGTCCGCAGCCGTGCCGGTGGCGCTCGCGGCTGCCGACGTGGCTGCGGCGGCGACGCTTGCAAGCGTGGCGTCGGTGGCGGCCTGGCTGGCGTCGCTACCGTCGCCGCTCTGATCCTGGCTTGGGTCCTGCGCAGCCTGCTGGGCCTGTTGCGCCTGCTGGGCTTGCGCGGCGGCGGCCTGGCCCGCCGCGTCGGTCTGTTGCTGCGAGCTGGCGTTGTCGGCGCTATTGGCGCTATTGGTGCTGTGGCTGGACTTCGACGCGTGCTTCGTGCCTTGCGTCGACGAACTGCTACCCGACGACTGACTCGACTGGCTCGATTGACTGGACTGGCTCGACTGCGAGGATTGCGCGTTTTGCGACGCCTGGGCGTTTTGCTGCGCGGCGCTCCAGCTTTGCGCGGCCTGCGCGCTCTGCTGCTGGATGGCCTGCTGGCTGGTGTTTTGCGCCTGGCTGGCCTGTGCGGCCATGCTCTGCTGCAGCGTCTGCGCAAAGCCCTGGCTCGCCTGGTTCGCCTGGCTGGCGCCGGAGTTACCGCTGGAGGCGGTGTCCACGGCCCCGAAAAGCGAACTGACTGCGGAAAGAAGCGACATGAGGTCTGCCCCGGATAACTTGATCGGTGTAAATCGCGGCGCCCGTCACGCTAAGCGATGCGGGCGTCGGCGTCAATTTTTGGTTTCGGCTTGTAGATAGTGCAAATGCGCCTGCAAAAAACCACGTTCTACAGCGGCGACGTGCGCATGCGCAGCGCGCGGGCGGCGAACTCGTCGGAGTCGCGCTGATCGCGCTTCGCTTCCTTGCGCGCCTGCACGGCGTCCTGACGCGTCTGCAGCACTTCGTACGAGCCGAGTTTCTGCTTGGTGCGCGCCCATTCCGGCTTGGCCGCCTCGACGCGCTGGGTCGCCTGGTCGAGCATGCGGCGCTGCTGCTCGATGGCGGAGTCGAGCGTGTCGATAAACGCCTGGAAATTGCGTACATTGCCCGCGGCCATGCCGGCCCGCGCGGATTCGGTAAAGCGCACGTGATACTCCTCGCGGTAGTCGATCAGCGCCTTGAGCTGCTTTTCGACTTCGCCGCGCTCGCGCTGCACGCGCCCGAGGCGCTGCGTCGCGGCATCCACGTCGTCCTGCGCGAGACCAATGAGGGTTTGCAACGCGGTCTGTTTCGTCATGTCGAAATTCCTCGCTCAGTGGGCGGACGCGTCAGGCGCGGCCCGCTCCAGCATTGCCAAGCAGTGCGCCGAGCATGCCGACGCTCTGGTCATAATCCGCCGTCTCGCGGAAACCTTGCTGCAAAAACGCCTCGATGCGCGGATACAACTGGATCGCGCGGTCGAGCACCGCGTCGCGGCCGCTCACATAAGCGCCCACGTTGATGAGGTCGCGGTTGCGCTGGTAGCGCGAAAGCATCTGCTTGAACGCACGCGTCTGGTTCAGATGCTGGTCGTCGATCAGCGCGGTCATGGCCCGGCTGATCGAGGCTTCGATATCGATGGCCGGATAGTGCCCCGCTTCCGCGAGCGCGCGCGAGAGCACGATATGGCCGTCCAGAATCGCGCGCGCCGAGTCGGCGATCGGATCCTGCTGGTCGTCGCCTTCGGTGAGCACGGTGTAGAACGCCGTGATCGAGCCGCCGCCTTCCGGGCCGTTGCCGGTGCGCTCGACGAGCGCGGGCAGCTTCGCGAACACCGAAGGCGGATAGCCCTTGGTCGCGGGCGGCTCGCCGATCGCCAGCGCAATTTCGCGCTGCGCCATCGCGTAACGCGTGAGCGAATCCATCAGCAGCAGCACATGCTTGCCCTGATCGCGAAAATACTCGGCCAGCGACGTGGTGTACGAAGCCGCCTGCATGCTCAGCAGCGGCGACACGTCAGCGGGCGCGGCCACCACCACCGAGCGTGCGAGGCCTTCTTCGCCCAGGATCTGCTCGATGAATTCCTTCACTTCGCGGCCCCGCTCGCCGATCAGGCCGATCACGATGACTTCGGCGCTGGTGGCGCGCGCCATGGTGCCCAGCAGCACCGATTTACCCACGCCCGAGCCCGCGAACAGGCCCATGCGCTGGCCGCGCCCGACCGTGAGCAGCGCGTTGATCGCGCGCACGCCTACGTCGAGCACCTTGTGGATCGGCTCGCGGTTCAGCGGATTGATGACGGGCGCGGTGAGCGGCGCGTCGGCTTCCGTGTTGAGCGGCCCGAGGCCGTCGAGCGGCTTGCCCGAGGCGTCCACCACGCGCCCGAGCATGCCCCAGCCAACCGGCAGACGCTTGGCGCCCGCCATCGGATCGGCGATCGGCGCGCTTTCCATTGGCCACACGCGCGCGCCGGGCAACAGGCCCGCGACTTCGGTGGTGGGCATCAGGAACAGCTTGTCGGCGGCGAAGCCGACCACTTCGGCTTCGGCCATCGGCAGCGAACTGCCGGGCGGCAATTCGATCATCACTTCCGAACCCACGGCCAGGCGCAAGCCCACGGCTTCCAGCACCAGGCCGGCTGCGCGCGTGAGGCGCCCGCAGCCGCGCAGGGGCAGCGCGAGAGCGTTGCGCTCGCGCACGCTCGTCAGATGCGCGTTCCAGACGGCCAGATGGGGGTTCTTCGGATCGTAATTGGCGGGCGGCACGTAGGGCGGGATTTCCAGGCCTTCGTCCTGCCCCGCGGCCGTTGCGGCCTCATCGGTTTGCGCGGGTGCGTCGTCGTCCACCAGTACGGCAGCCGTTTGCGCCGGATCGTGCGCGCCGGGGCCGAACGAGGCCAGCGCCAGTTCCTGCTCGAGCGGCGTGAGGCCGCCCGTGTGGATGGCCTGCTGCACGGTCTGGTGGAGCGTCGTATTTACCATGGCCGCGCCTTGCCCAGCGCCGCTGTGACGCGCTCCCAGCGCGTGGCGATGCTCGCATCGGTTTCGCCGGTCGCCGCCTGGGCGCGGCAGCCGCCGCGCTCGAGCGTGGCGTCGGTGCGCACGGTCCAGCCGCGCGCCTGCAGATCTTCCATCAGATACGCCTCCACCACCGGCAGATCGGCGGGGCTCACCACGAGTTGCGGCGAGCCGACCAACTGCGGCTCATGCGCGAGCACCTCGCGTGCCGCGGCCAGCAGCGCCGTCGGGTCGTGCTGCACATGCTGGCGCACCACCTGCTGGGCGATATCGAGCGCCAGTTCGACGAGCGTGTCGGCCACGCCGGCCTCGACCGTCTGCAGCGCGTCGGAAAACCGCTGGGCAAGCTGCGCCAGCTGGTTCGCCTGGCCGCGCGCGAGTTCGAGACCTTGCTCGAAACCCTGCTTCTGGCCCTGGTCGTAACCCGCCTGGTAGCCGAGCGCCTGGCCCGCCACGTGGCCGGACGCCAGACCCTGCTGATGGGCGTTGTCGCGCAGTTGCTGCAACTGCGCGGCGAAGGCGGCTTCCTCGTCGGGCGTGGGCGGCGGCGGGGGCGGGGGAGGCGGGTCGAACGACGCCATCTCCCAGCGTTGATACGCCGAGCGCGCGCGCCGCTGCGCAGCCTGCGCCGACTCTCGCGTTGCTTCGTCAGACATAAGCGTCTTCTGCCTTGCCGCCTAGAACGATCTGACCGCTCTCGGCGAGGTTGCGCACGATCTGCAGGATACGCCGCTGCTGCGCCTCGACTTCCGAAACGCGCACGGGGCCGCGCGCGTCCAGGTCTTCGGCGAGCAGTTCCGCGGCGCGCTGCGACATGTTCGCGAGGAACTTCTGGCGCAGCGCCGGCGGGGCGCCCTTGAGCGAAATGATGAGCGATTCCGACTCCACTTCCTTGAGCAGGAGCTGGATCGCGCGATCCTCGAGGTCGAGCAGGTTTTCGAACACGAACATCTGGTCGATGATCTTCTGGGCAAGCTCGGCGTCGTACTGCTTGACGTTCTCGATCACGCCTTCTTCGTGCTGGCTCGTCATGAAGTTGAGGATTTCGGCGGCCGTGCGGATGCCGCCCATCGGGCTGCGCTTGAGGTTGTCGCTGCCCGAGAGCAGGCCCGTCAGCACATCGTCCAGCTCGCGCAGCGCCTGCGGCTGGATGCCGTCGAGCGTGGCGATACGCAGCAGCACGTCGTTACGCAGCCGCTCGGTGAAGCACGAGGCGATTTCCGACGCCTGGTCGCGGTCCAGGTGAACCAGGATCGTCGCGATGATCTGCGGGTGCTCGTTCTTGATGAGTTCCGCGACCGAGCCCGAGTCCATCCACTTCAGGCCTTCGATACCGCTCGTGTCGCCGCCCTGCAGGATGCGGTCGATCACGGCGCCGGCCTTGTCCTCGCCCAGCGCCTTGGTCAGCACGTTGCGGATGTAGTCGTTCGAGTCGAGCGAGAGCGCCGTGTGCTGCTCCGCTTCCTTGACGAACTCCTGCAGCACGACGTCGATTTCCTCGCGCTTGACGTTCTTCAGCGCGGCCATGGCGGCGCCGATCTTCTGCACTTCGCGCGGCCCGAGGAACTTGAAGACCTGAGAGGCCTCTTCCTCGCCGATCGACATGAGCAGCAGTGCGCTCTTGACGGCTCCTTCAGCGCTCATCGTTCACCCAGCTCTTGACAACGGTTGCGACAATTTTCGGATCCTGGCGCGCGATGCTGCGGGCGAATTCCAGGTTGCGTTCAAACTTGTGTTTCTCGTTTTCGAGGGCCAGCAGCGTCGGGTCGCCTTCGACCTCGCCGCCGGTGCCTTCGATCTTCTCGACTTGCGGCAGGCCGTCGAGCATCAGCGGTTCGCTGTCGCTGCCCAGCGCCGCGGCGGCCACTGCCGGCTGCGGCGGCGGGAAGGCGCGGCGCAGCGCCGGCTTCACCATCACGAAGTAAAGGAACAGGGCCACCACGCCGATGCCAAGCCACGTCGCGAGCTGTTTGGCCAGCGCGAGAATGTCCGGCTGGCGCCACCACGGCAGGTTGGCGTTCGGATCGACGTCCTGCTGGAAGGCGGCGTTGACCACGTTGACCGAGTCGCCGCGCTTCGCGTCATAGCCCATCGCGTCCTTCACCAGCTGTTCGACCTGGGCGAGCTTCTGCGCGTCGAGCGGCTGCATCGTGGCGTGGCCCTTGGCGTCGACCTTCGGCTGATAGTTCACGATCACGGCCACCGACAGGCGCTTGATGTCGCCCGCCGCCTGCTGGTAGTGGCGCACCGTCTTGTCCAGCTCGTAGTTGGTGGTGGTGTCGCGGTGATCCGAGATCGGCGTGCTGGCGGCTGCGCCGCTGGCGCCCGCGGGCGCAACGATCGGCGCGGAAGCCGGTTGCGGCGGCTGGTTCGACAGCGCGCCCGGCACGCCGCCCGCGCTGGTCTGCGCCGAATCCGTGGCGATGCTCTGCTGCTGGCTGCGCACCGAAGCCTGCTGCGGGTTGCCGTTCGGACCGTAGTTTTCGGAGGTCTGCTCCAGATGCGAGAAGTCGAGGTCGGCGCTCACCTGCGAGCGCGCGTTACCCGAGCCGAACAGGGGCGCGAGGATCTGGTCGATGCGCGATTGCGTGTCGTGCTCGACCTGGCGCACGTACTTGAGCTGCGAGGCGTCCAGACCCGCGCTGGTAGCGCTTTGCGTGAGCAGATTGCCGTCCTGGTCGACCACCGTGACGTTGCGCACCGGCAGATCGGGCACGGCGGAGGCCACCATGTGCGTGATCGCGGCCACCTGGCCGTCGTCGAGCACGCGGCCCGGATACATATTGACGAGCACCGATGCCGACGGCGCTTCGCGTTCGCGCACGAACACCGAAGGCTTCGGAATGGCCAGATGCACGCGCGAGGACTTCACGCTCTGGATCGACTGAATCGTTTGCTCCAGCTCGCCTTCGAGGGCGCGCTGGTAGTTCACCTGCTCGGCGAACTGGCTGATGCCGAACTTCTGGTTGTCCATCAGCTCGAAGCCGACCGAGCCGCTCTTGGGCAGACCCTGCTGGGCCAGACGCAGGCGCATTTCGCCGACCTGGTCTGACGGCACCAGAATGGCGCTGCCGCTATCCGACAGCTTGTAGGGCACGTTGGCGGCCTGCAGCGCGGTGATGATCGAGCCGCCGTCGCGATCCGACAGGTTGCTGTAGAGCACCTTGTAGTCGGGCGCGCGCGACCACAGGATCAGACCGGCGACCACGGCGACGAGCACGGCCACGGCGATGATGAGTGGCGCGCGCGGATTGCCGCGCACGCTGCGCAGCGACGACAGCGAGCCCAGGCGCTGCGCGAAGCCACCGCCGAGGTCCTCCGCGCCGCCAGGCATGGCGCCGCCCGCGCTTGCGCCGGTGGCGGCGCCGCTGGTGGCGAGGCCCATGCGGGCGTCGGGGTTGATCAAAGAGTTGGCAGACGAATCCATGCGACGGGTATCTCCGGGAGACTTGCATGTCCCGCCGCGGGCCAGAAAACGCAGCCAACGACGGAGACTTTCACGACTGGGATTATCCGGAGCCCGTGACAACCCGATTGCGCGAATAGAGCCGGGTTTTCCCCCTAGTTTCGGGGCTTTCGGAAATAGCCCGCTGCTATGCTCTCGACCAGACTCCGGAATGTGTATGCGGACCGGGTCCTGGGGGGCGAGATCAGCTCACCGCGCGGGCCGGACCGGGGCCGCGCGCACTAGTGGAAATCCCGTCGAGCGCCGCCCGCCCTGCACACTCTCTTTATCGTGGAGCAAACATGACTGTGCCAGTCAACCCACTCACGTCGGCCCTCGCGCAGATGCAGGCGATGGCCACGCAGGCGGCAGGCGCGACGGCTGCGGCCGATGGCGCCTCGGGGGCGGCGACCGCGGGCGAATTCGCCTCGGCGCTCAAGGCGTCGATCGACAAGATCAGCGGCGACCAGCAAAAGGCCGTGGGCGAGTCGCAGGCGTTCGAGCTTGGGGCCAGCAACGTTTCGCTCAACGACGTGATGGTCGACATGCAAAAGGCCAATATCGGCTTCCAGTTCGGGCTGCAGGTCCGCAACAAGCTCGTCGCCGCCTACACCGACATCATGCAGATCCAGGTGTAAGAAAGGTGCAATAAGGCGCACCCCACGCGCTCGCCTGCCATGTTCATTAAAGCTTCTCGCTTCTCCTTCCGATAACCCGGCTAGAACCGGCACGCGCCTTCATGGCAAAGGGCCGGATGCACCGTATCCACAGCCGTACGTTTGAAGGAGAAGCGCCGATGTTTTCCCCTGCCCAGTCTGGAGCCAACGCCTATGCACGCGTGGGTGTCGAAACGGGGGTGATGGGCGCGAGTCCGCACAAGCTGATCGCGCTCCTTTACGAAGGTGCGCGCAAAGCGATTGCACAGGCCCGCATGCATATGCAGATGGGCAACGTGGGGCCGCGTGGCGAGGCGATCGGAAAGGCGATCCGGATCGTCGAAAGCGGGCTCCAGCTGGCGTTGAACGTCGAGGCGGGTGGCGAAATCGCCCAGCGCCTGAACTCACTTTACAGTTACATGACGCGACGCTTGCTGGAAGCAAATATTCATCAGAGCGAGCCCATGCTGGTCGAAGTCGATGGCCTGCTGGCAACGCTCGAGGAAGCCTGGTTGGGGATTGCGCCGGAAGTGGCAAGGATGGCCGCACAGGCCTCCGGACCATCGTCCGGTTCATTGACGAGATGAGTTCGAAAGCAGACTACTTCGCCCACTATGAAGCGATCGCGACGGTCTCGGGGCAGATGCTCTGCGCCGCACGCGACGCACACTGGAACGAGTTGATTGGGCTCCAGGAGGAATACCGGCACCTCGTAGACGCGCTCAAGGACGCCGATTTCGGCGTACGGCTGACCATCGCCGAGCGAACGCGCAAATTCGAGTTGATCCGGCAGATTCTCGCCGACGATGCCGCGATCCGCGACCTCGCCAGCCCGTGCATGGCGCGCCTGTCGGCGCTCTTTCACGGCACGGCGCATCCCGCGCGGGTGCTGCAGGAGATGTACGGAGCGCGCTGATCCAGCGCTGACACCGCGCCTTCGGGGCGTCAGGTCAGGAAGGTCCGATCACCGTCCGGCTCATTACCGGGCAAACACAATAAAGCCGCACCGCCATCCGCATTGACGGGGGCGCGCGGCGCCACACCAGGCCCACGCTCCGCATGAACGGAATCGACACCAGCGCCGCGTCGCTGCTCGCGAGCCGCATAGGCGCGCTGGGGCCCGCCGCGCAAGGCAGCGCCGG
This sequence comes from Paraburkholderia sp., assembly GCF_035948235.1. GTDB lineage: Bacteria > Pseudomonadota > Gammaproteobacteria > Burkholderiales > Burkholderiaceae > Paraburkholderia. Next base: position 44,529 of record NZ_DASZJJ010000321.1, read on the forward strand.
CACCGCGCAGACGGGCATTTCCGCGCTCGCGGGCGGCGCCATCGCCGCGCCCGACACGCAAAGCGCCGACTCGCCGCAGGCCTCGGCGCAGACCGTGCTGTCGGCGGTCGCGCTGGCGCTCGACGCGATCATCCGCTCGGGCGGCGAGGCCACGCCCGCCGTGGTCGGTCGCGCGCCGGTGTGGGCCGATCCCAACGCCGCGGACGCCGGCAGCGGCGACCCGCAATCGCTGACACTGCCGGGGCTGTCCAATCCGGCCAATCCGGCGAGCGCCGCCGCACAGGCGCTGGAAGCCGCCTTGCTCGCGGAACTCGAAGCGCAGGCCGCGTTCGCGGGCGCCGCGCAGGATGGCGAAGGCGCCGACGGCGCCAATACTGCGGCGAACCCTTCGAACACAACGAACAGCGCGGCCGCCCAAAGCACCCAAAGCGCCCAAAGCGCGCAGAACGCCACCGGCGTCGCACTCGCGGCTCAAGCGGGGCCGGTTGCGGCGCTGGCCGCGTCGCTTGCGCAGACCGTCGCGACCAGCGGTCTCTTCTACGAATCGCATCTGGCCCAATGGCTGCGCGGCCAGCGCACGCTGGGCGAGCTTGCCGACGAACCGCAGAATCGCCTGACCGGCGGCGCGCAGTTGTCGCTCGACTGGAGCGAGTCCGCCGACGATATCGACGACGTTTTCTGGACCGAATTGCCGAACCCAGGCCAGCAGAACGCACGCGCGGCGGCCAATGCGGGGACTCCGGGCGGGCAGCCGCCGTCATCGGCAGCGTTCGCGCGCGCCGCGCAAGCCGGCGCCGCCGCGTTTGCGCAGGAAAATGCGCGCGGCAACGCGGCTTCGGCGTCTGGAGATACGCTGCTGCCGCCCATTCATGTGCCAGGCGGCGCGGGCGCCGGTGCCGGCGTGCATGAAGCGCTGCTGCCGCTGGTACGCCAGCAGCTCGATCTGCTCGCGACCGGCGAATTCCGCTGGACCGGCGAGGCGTGGCCGGGCGTGCGCCTCGACTGGACCATCCAGCCGGACGACTACGACGCGCGCGACCCGCACGGCGGGCGCGGCGCCGACGAGGACGCGACGCCCTGGCACACGCGCCTCACGCTTTCGCTGCCGTCGCTGGGCACCGTCGATGCGGAATTGACGCTCACCGGGGCGACGCTCGCGGTGCGCGTGCAGGCGAGTCCCGGCGGCGCGCAACGCCTCACCGACAATAGCGAGGCGCTGCGTGGACGGCTTGAGGCGCTCGGGCTGTCGCTTGCCGGGCTGTCGATCCGCGAGATTGGCGGCGTGACGCCGCACGCGAGTCCGGCGGATTCCGCGCGCGCAGCCGACGCTTACGCGCGCAACGCCGCTTCACAGCCCGCTTCACAGCCCGCTCCTCAGGCTCCGGCGCAGGAAGCGCAGGGTGCCGAAGCCGCTGCTGCGGCCGATCCGAACAATTGGGAGCGCGGATGAGCCGCACCAACCGCAAGAGCGCCGCGGCGCTCGCCTATGACGATCCGGCTTCGCGCGATGGCGCGCCGCGCGTGGTGGCGAAGGGCTACGGGATCGTCGCCGAGATGATCGTGCAGCGCGCGAGAGAAGCGGGCCTGCACGTTCACGAAGCGCCCCAGATGGTGTCGCTGCTGATGCAAGTGGATCTGGATTCGCAGATTCCGCCGCAGCTCTATCAGGCCGTGGCGGAACTGCTCGCGTGGCTGCACGGCCTGGAAGCCGTGGACAGCAATGCGAAGGCCGCCGAAAAACAGGCGCAGGCCAGTCCTGCCGCGCAGCCAGGCACGCCCGACGCGAAGGCGCTCGCGATCAATCCGTTCCGCTTTCCGGCACTGCCGGCGCGCTAGAACTTCAGCATCACGCGAATCAGCGTATTGAACAGCTTGCCGTAGGGCGGCGCGATCAGATGCCGCCCGTTCAGGCGCGCCTGCGTGAACACGGGCTTCATCTTCGAAAACGTGCAGAAGCCCTCGTAGCCGTGGTACGAACCCATGCCGCTTGCGCCGACGCCGCCGAACGGCAGCCCCTCGGCGGCGATATGCATGAGCGTCTCGTTCACCGACATGCCGCCCGCGATGGTTTCGTGCGTCACGCGATCGACGGTGCGCGCGTCGTCGGCGTAAAGGTAGAGTGCCAGCGGCCGCGCACGCGCGTTGATGTAGCGCAGCGCCTCGTCGAGCGAGTCGTACGGCACGATCGGCAGCAGCGGCCCGAAAATCTCCTCCTGCATCAACTGCGTATGCGCGCCCGCGCCCGTCACCAGCACCGGTGCGAACTGGCGCGTGGCAGCGTCGCGCGGGCCCAGTGCGTGGAGTTGCGCCCCTTCGGCCTGCGCTTCGTCGGCGAGCCGTTCCAGCCGTTCGTAATGCCGCGCCGAGATGATCGAGGTGTAGTCGCGGTTGTTGGCGAAATCCGGATACAGCTCGTTAAAGCGCACGCGCGCGCGGGCGATGAAGGCCTCCTCCTTGCCGCGCGGCAGCAGCACGTAATCGGGCGCGATGCAGGTCTGCCCCGCGTTAAGCGTCTTGCCCAGCAGCAGGCTGTCCACCGCGTAGTCGAAGCGCGCATGCGCACCGATCAGCGCGGGCGATTTACCGCCCAGCTCCAGCGTGACCGGCGTGAGATTGGCGCTAGCCGCGCGCATGACCTCATGGCCGATGCGCGTCGAGCCGGTGAACAGCAGATGATCGAAGGGCAGCGCCGTGAACGCCGCGCCCACCGATGCGTCGCCGTTGACGACGGTGACGTGATCGGGCGCGAAGGTCTGCGCGATCAGATCCGCAAACAGCGCCGAAGTGCGCGGCGTCAGCTCCGACATCTTGACCATCGCGCGGCAGCCCGCCGCGAGCGCGCAGACGAGCGGCCCGGCGGCGAGCTGCAGCGGATAGTTCCACGGCACGACGATGCCCGCCACGCCGATCGGCTGCGGCACCACGCGCGCGCGGCCCGGCATCAGCCATTTGCCGACGGCACGGCGCTGCACGCGCATCCAGCGTTCGCCATGCTTGAGCGCCGAATCGATTTCCTGCTTGAGCACCAGGAATTCCGCGAGCGCGACTTCGGCCTTGGAGCGCTGGCCGAAGTCGGCGTTCATCGCGTCGGCCAGCGCGTCCTGGTTGGCGAACAGCACGTCGCGCAGCGCGCGCAGGTGGCGCGCTCGCTCGCTCCACGCCGGGAACGGCGCGCGTAGATACGCTTCGCGCTGCGCCGCGAGCAGGGCGCCCAGTTTCGACGCGTTCGCATCGGTGTGGGCGTTGGCGACGGCTTCGGGCAGATCCTGCTTCATGGTCGGTCCTTGTGTTTGTCTCGCATTCAGTGGCCGCTGGCGGGCGCGGCAGCGCAAAACGCGCGCTCGATCAGCGCCGCGTGGTCAAAGCGCGCGGGCAGGGTGCCGAACACGCGGCCGCAATCGGCGTCGTGCTCGTCCAGTCGCGTGGCGATAAAGGCGTCGGCGACTTCGGGCGGTCCCGCGCGCAGCAGCATGGCCTGCGCAATCAGCACGATCTGCTGGCAGATGCGCCGGGCGCTGGCTTCGCGCGTGCCGGGCGCGCCATTAAGGAGTGCCGATAGGCGGTCGAGCGCCGCGCTGAGCACCGCGTGCCCCGCCGCCTCGCGCCGCCAGGCCAGAAAGAGCGCCTGGGCGGCGTCGGCCTCGCGCTCGAGCGCGCGCAGCACATCCAGACACATCACGTTGCCCGAGCCTTCCCAGATCGAATTGACGGGCGCTTCGCGGTAGAAGCGCGCCATCGGGCCTTCTTCGACATAGCCGTTGCCGCCCCAGACTTCCATCGCCTCGCCAGTGAAAGCGAGCGCGCGCTTGCAGACCCAGAACTTCGCGGCGGGCGTGACGATGCGCCGCCAGGCGCGGGCCACACGGGCGAGATCGCTTTCTTCGGCTTGAGGGGATTGATCGGCGCTTTGCTCGAAGGCCTGCGCGAGACGCATGAACAGCACCGTCGCGGCTTCGGATTCCAGCGCGAGATCGGCGAGCACGTTCTGCATGAGCGGCTGTTCGGCGAGCGGTCTGCCGAACGCGCTGCGGTGGCGCGCGTGGTGGATCGCCTGCACCAGCGCCGCGCGCATGAGCGCCGCGCTGCCGATCACGCAGTCGAGCCGCGTGTAGTTGGCCATCTCGATGATGGTGGGCACGCCGCGCCCTTCATCGCCGATCATCACGCCGTAGGCGTCGAAGAATTCCACCTCGCTGCTGGCGTTCGAGCGGTTGCCGAGCTTGTCTTTCAGGCGCTGCACATTGACGGTGTTTTTCGTGCCGTCGGGTCGGAAACGCGGCACGTAGAAGCAGGAGAGGCCCGCGTGTTCCGGCGTGCGCGCGAGCACCAGGTGCGCGTCGCACTGCGGCGCGGAAAAGAACCATTTGTGACCGGTGAGCAGATAGGGCGCGCCACGGCCGCTCGCGACGCCTGCCGCTCGCGCTTCGGTGCGGTTGCTGCGCACGTCCGAGCCGCCCTGTTTCTCGGTCATACCCATGCCGATCATCATCGAGCGCTTGTGCGCAAGCGGCACGTCGCGCGCGTCGTGTTCGCGTGTGTAGAGCTTGTCGCGCAGCGTGTCGAACAGCGCGGGCTCGTTTTGCAGCACGGGAATGCTCGCGAAGGTCATGGTGAGCGGGCAGAGCGAGCCCGATTCGAGCTGCGCATGCAGGAAGTAGCCCGCGCAGCGCGCGGCCATCGCGCCTGCGCGCGGTTCCGAGAACGGCAACGCGTGCAGGCCTTCGGCGCGCAGCAAGGCGAGCAGGTCGTGCCACGCCGGATGGAATTCGAGGGCGTCGATACGCTCGCCGCGCGGCGTGTGCGTGTGCAATTCGGGCGCGTGGCGGTTGGCGAGATCGGCCAGTTCCAGCGTGGCTGCAAGGCCCAGTTTCGCGCCGTGTTGCGTGAGCGCCGCGCGGTGCCAGTCGGCGCCCGCGCGCGTCAGCGCTTCGCCCAGCGCGGCATCGCATGCAAAAAGATTGTAATCGGCGAGCGGCGGCGCCTGATTCGTGACCTCGTGCGTCGTGCCGGGATCATGCTGAGTCAATTCGAGCGGTTCCATCGTGACCTGTCTCCATCGGCGGCGCGCGGGTTGGCTCGTGAGCGCGGCCTGTCGTGTTTGTCTTGATGTTCTCGATGCGTTATTGCGGGAGGCGGCTGCGGGCGCGCGATCAAGCGCCCGAGTTAAGACGTACCGCGGCAATTGCGGTACGAGAATGCCCCGGCGCTCCCTGTGATGCTTGCCGGAACCTTTCAGCTCTGTCGGCTGAACCGTCCTTCATGGTAGCCGCCGAATGCCCGCCACACGCCCGTCAGAATTAGAGGATGCGCTCTGACATAAATGCTGACCGAGACTTCGGACGCTTCCTACAATGCGCGATACAAAGAAATCGAACGAGCGTGCATCTAGCGTGCCTCATCCCGACGCCAGGCGCAACGCAATAGAGAGAGACGCGTGCGCCGCTGGGACCCGAGTTAGCCTCGCTTTGCGACAGGGCGGCAACTCCGGCCGACAGCGCTGCACAGGATGGGAGGCAGATAGCATGGAATACGACTACATCATCGTAGGCGGCGGCTCGGGCGGCGCGTCGCTCGCCGGGCGTCTGGCCGAACGCTGTCCTGACGCCAGCATCGCGCTGATCGAGGCTGGCCCGCACACCGAACGCAATCTCTTCGTCAACATGCCGATGGGCGTGGCCGCGCTCGTACCGTTTCGCGGCAAGAACAACTACGCCTACCAGACCGAACCGCAGCCAGGTCTCGCCGGACGGCGCGGTTACCAGCCTCGTGGACGCGGCTTCGGCGGGTCGAGCGCCATCAACGCGATGATCTACACGCGCGGCCATCGGCTCGATTACGACGAGTGGGCGCAACTGGGTTGCCAGGGCTGGACGTGGGACGACGTGCTGCCGTATTTCCGCCGTGCCGAAGACAACTCGCGCGGCGCGAATGCGTGGCACGGCGCGGGCGGACCGCTGGGCGTAGCCGATCTGTGCGAACGCAATCCAGTGGCGCAGCGCTTTGTAGCCGCCGCGCGCGAGGCGGGTTTTCCGGCCAACGACGATTTCAACGGCGCCGAACAGGAAGGTGTCGGCTTCTACCAGGTCACGCAGCGCGGCGGCGAACGCTGCACGGTTGCGCGCGCCTATCTCTACGGCACGCCGCGCGCGAATCTGCATCTGCTCGCCGATGCCACCGTGCTGCGCGTGAGCTTCGACGGCATGCGCGCAAGCGGCGTCGAAATCGTCCGAGGCGGCCGCACGGAAACCTTGCGTGCACGCGCCGAAGTGATTCTCGCGGCAGGCGCGTTCAATTCGCCGCAACTGCTGATGTGCTCCGGCATCGGTCCCGCCGATCAACTGCGCGCGCACGGCATCGACGTGCTGCACGATGCGCCCGAAGTCGGCCGCAATCTGATCGACCATATCGACTTCACCTATAACAAGCGCGTGCATTCGAGCGAGACGGTGGGCTATTCGCTACGCGGCGCGGCGAAGATGGTGCCGGGACTCGTGCGTTATCTGGCGAAGCGGCGCGGCATGTTCACCACCAACGTCGCTGAGGCGGGCGGTTTTCTCAAGAGCCGCCCGGAGCTGGAGCGGCCCGATCTGCAACTGCACTTCTGCACCGCGCTCGTCGATGACCATAGCCGCCGCCTGCACTGGGGCCACGGTTATTCGCTGCATGTGTGCGTGCTGCGTCCCGCGAGCCGCGGCACCGTCACGCTCGCAAGCGCCGATGCGCGCGTCGCGCCCGTGATCGACCCGCGCTTTTTCTCGGATTCGCGCGATCTCGATCTGCTGGTGGAAGGCACGCGCCTGGCGCGGCGCATCCTGGATGCCGCGCCGCTCGCGCAGATGGGCGGTCGCGAAATCTACACGCACGCAGGCCAGAGCGATGCCGAACTGCGCGCGACCATCGCCGCGCACGCCGACACGATCTATCACCCTGTTGCCACCTGCCGCATGGGCGGCGACGCGCGCTCGGTCGTCGATGCGCAACTGCGTGTGCGTGGCGTCACGCATCTGCGCATCGTGGATGCCTCCGTGATGCCGACGTTGATTGGCGGCAACACGAACGCGCCGACGGTGATGATCGGCGAGCGCGCCGCGGATTTCATCGCCGAGACCCGGCGTTTGGGCACCCCCGCGCAGGCCGCAAACGTGATCGCCTGACAGGCGTTTTCTACTTTTCCCAACCAGGCTTTCTCTTGCTCCGTTGATACGCACATGCGACGCAAAAGCGAGGCGCACTATGCCTCGCTTTTGCGTCGCTCTTGACGTTTTTTTGACGAAAACCACCTGTTTAATGGGGTTTTTCGTCAAAGAGTGTGCGGCATCAAGACCTCCCGCATTTTCGAGATTTAGAACTCCATATAATCGCGCGGCACCTTGGGCGTGTCAGTTGGCGCGTCCGCGAACTGGAGGAACCGCTCGATGAGCATCAATGTCTTTCAACTGCTGGACGTCGTCATGAACGATGACGTGGTCCGCAAGCTGGCCGGGCGTTTCGGCCTCACGCCGGATCTCACCCGTAAAGTCACGGGCGTTGCCGCACCCGCGATCGTTGCCGCTGTCATGCACCGTGGCAGCACGGCAGAAGGCGCGCGCGGTTTGTTTTCCACGCTCATGTCGCCGGACGTGAACGCACTGATCGGCAAGCAACTGCCCGAACTGCTCTCCAGCACGACGGGCCTGAACCAGCTCGAAACGTCGGGGAGCGAGTTGGTCCAGCGCGCAGCGGGCGTCAATGTGGGCGCGCTGTCTGACGCGGTCGCGGCACAAACCGGCGCGGCGCAATCGACGGCCTTCTCGCTGACCGGCGTGGTTGGCGCGGTGCTGATGGGCATCCTGAAGCAGCACTTCACGTCCTCCCAAGGCTCCGTAGGCCATCTGCCTACGCTGCTTGGCCATCAGCTTTCGTCGGTCAACGCCAGCCTCACGGATCGTCTCGCCCATGCCGTGGGCCTGGGCAGTGCGGCTGCGTTCGCAGGCTCGATCCTCGCGCGCCTGAAGGATGTTTCGGCGCATCTGGAGCATCCGCAACCGGTTGAGCGCCCGGTTCCCGCTGCCGTGCCGCCGCAGACCGTCAGCTCCTCGACGCCGCCGATCGAACCGGAAAAGCGCAAGCATTCCTGGCTCTGGTGGCTGCTGGCCGCCATCGCGCTGATTCTCGCGTTCTTCGCGCTGCGCTCATGCCAGAAGGATGACGCCGCGCAGAACACCGCAGCGGCTCCGGAGGCTTCGGCGGCTGCAGTGGCGAGCGCGCCTGCGGTCGTCGCGGCGTCGGAGGCGAGTGGGAGCGTTGCGGCAGCGGCGGCGACTTCGGATGCTTCTGCAGCGAGCGCGGCTTCGTCCGCGAGCGACGCCACGGCCGCACCCGCGCCGACGCAGGATTCGCATCTCTCGTTCAAGGTCGATAAGGCCGGTGTGCCGGTCATCGACGCAACCGTTGGTTCGGACGCCGAAAAGGCGCAACTGATGGACGCCCTCACGAAGAAGTTCGGCGACGGCAAGTTCACCGCCAACGTCACGGTCGATCCGAAGACGAAGCCTGCCGACTGGCTCGCGCACCTCGACGGCCTGCTGCCGCTGATGGCGCTGCCCGGCGCGGAAGTGAAGATCGACGGCTCGCACGTCGAACTGAGCGGCACGGCGGCCGACGCGAAACTCGGCTGGCTCGACAAGCTCAAGGCACTGTTCGGCTCGGGCGTCGATATCGGCGTGTTCAATGTGCAGAAGGCCGTGGCCGACGCTACGCAGTCGTTCCAGGACGCCGTGAAGGGCCTGTTCGGCGCCGACGCTTCGTGCGCGGGCGACGATGTCGCGAAGGTGCTCAACCTGCAGGTGGTGAACTTCAATACCGGCAGCATGACGATTCCGGCTTCGGCGGGCGACGATCTGCGCCAGTCGGCCAAAGTGCTGAAGGCCTGCGCGAAGCAGGGCAAGCCGGTGCGTCTGGAAGTGGCGGGCTATTCGGACAACGTGGGCGACAAGACGGCCAACCTCACGCTGTCGAAGCGCCGCGCCCAGGCCGTGTTGACCTACCTGGTCACGCAAGGCGTGAGCGCCTCGACGCTCACCGCCGCCGGTTACGGCGACGCCAATCCGATCGATAGCAACGACACCGAAGGCGGGCGCTTCCACAACCGCCGCATCGCCTTCACGGCAAAGCAGTAAGCATCACTGCGGTCAAAACGACAAAGCCGTCCGGCGCGAGCCGGGCGGCTTTTTTTATTGTGCGTTTTATCCCGCTGCGTCGGCGGGTTTTTCGAGGCCGGGCGGCCGCACGAAATCGTCGAGAAAGGACGATGGCTTGCCGTATTCCTCGCGCGCCACCGCGAGCCACGCGCGCGCCGCATGCGAGAGATAGCCGTTGCGTTTCCAGCCGATCGCCATATCCCAGGTGATCTGCGGATCGGCGACGGGCAGGCAGGTAAAGCGCGCCGCATCGAGCCGACGCACGTAAGGCGCAGGCAGCAAGGCGATGCCCACGCCCGCGAGCACCAGCGCCGCCATCAAGTCCCAATGGCCGCTGCGACCGACGATCTGCGGCGTGAAACCGGCGGCGCGGCAGGCGTTGAGCACGACATCGTTGAGCGCCAGGCTCTCGCCGTAGAACACGAATGGCTCGGCCGCCAGATCCGCGAGCGGCACGTTTTGCGCACCGTCCCAGCGCGAGCCGCGCGGCGCGACCAGCCACAGCAATTCGTGCGAGATCGGCAGCACGTCGATCTGCTCCGGGTCGATCGGCAATAGCACGCCGCCCAGTTCCAGTTCGCCCGAGATCAGCGCGGCCTCGATCGCGCGCGAGCCTTGCTCGAAGAGCTTGAGTTCGATCCTGGGATAGCGCTGGCGGAAGGCGGCGATGGCGGGCGTGAATAGCGAGCCGCCCATCGGCGGAATGCCGATGGTGACTTCGCCGCGCCCGAGCGTGCCAAGATCGGCGAGTTCTGCCTGCAACTGCGCGTGCGCGGCCAGCACGTCCTGGCCACGCTGATAGACGATACGACCGGCGTCGGTGAGCACCATCTGGCGCGCATCGCGCAGCAACAGCGGCGTGCCGGTTTCGTCTTCCAGCGACTTCACCATCTTGCTGATGGTGGGCTGGGTGACGTGCAGCGCCTCAGCGGCGGCGGTAAAGCTCTGCTGCCGCACCACCTCGATGAAATAGCGTAGCGCGCGCAATTCCACGGTTCTGTCTCCTGGTTGTCGCTCACGGGCCGCGACGGTTCGCGGTGTCCGTGCATTCCATTATGGAATGAAGTCGATGATTACAAGTCATTATATTTATGCTGCGCTGCACCCTATACTCAGTTCCATTCCACTGTCACTTAGGGTTTGCCATGACTGCTCCGAACACCTCCGCATCCGCCCCGAAAAAGGGTTTGATGGCGCGCGCAGGCCGGATCGCGGCGCAGTCGGCGTTGCTCGCCGGTGTCTGGTACGTCGCCGATGCGCTGACGCGCACCGCGCATCTGCCGGTGCCGGGCGGCGTGGTGGGCCTCGTTCTGCTGCTCGCGCTGCTGTTTTGCGGCGGCGTCACGCCGCGCTGGGTCAAGGCGGGCGCGGACTGGCTGCTCTCCGACATGTTGCTGTTCTTCATCCCGGCCGCCGTAGCGGCGGTGCAGTACGGTGGCCTGTTTCGCGCCGACGGTTGGCGCCTCGCGCTGGTGGTGGTCGGCGGCACGCTGATGGTGATGTTCGCGGTGGCTTTTGCGGTCGAGCAGGCTGCAGGGCTGGAGCGCCGTCTCGCGCTGCGCCGCGTGCAGAACGTGCGCCACGCCCGCCATCTGGCGCGCGCCTGACTGACCTGATTCAACGCGCCCTTTATTTGGCGCATATCGTACGCACTCCAAAAGGATGATCCCGTCATGAACACGTTTTATGCATCCCTGTTCGCCGACGATGCTTCGCGGCTGATCGCCGCCGGCTGCTTCATCCTGACGGTCGCGCTCTATTTCGCTTCGAAGTCGCTCTATGCGCGCTTTCGCTCGCCCTGGCTCACGCCGCTCGTGGCTGTGCCCGCCGTGCTCGCGGCGCTGGTGCTGCTGCTGCACATTCCGTATCCGGTCTACTTTCAGGACACACGCTGGCTGATGTGGCTGCTCGGCCCCGCCACCGTCGCCTTCGCCGTGCCGATCTACGAATACCGCGATCTGCTCAAGAAGCACTGGATCTCGCTGACCGTGGGCGTGACGGTGGGCATCATCGTGGCGGTGGGCGGCTCGCTCACGCTGGCCAAACTGCTGCATCTGTCGCCGGAACTGCAACGCAGCCTGATGACGCGATCGATCTCGACGCCGTTTGCACTCGCCGTCTCCGACAAGATTCACGCGCCGCGCGACCTCACCGCGCTGTTCGTGATCGCCACGGGCGTATGCGGCATGCTGTTCGGCGAACTGGTGTTGGGGCTTGTGCCGTTGCGCACGCGCCTCGCGCGCGGTGCGCTGTTCGGCGCGGCGGCGCACGGCGTGGGCACCGCGAAGGCGCGCGAACTGGGGCGCGAAGAGGGCGTCGTCGCCAGCCTCACGATGATGATCGCGGGCGTGGTGATGGTGTTACTTGCGCCTGCGCTGGGCTTTCTGCCGGTTTGATCGGCCGGATCGCCCTGATCCACTTTCGCGCGCCATAGAACGAATTCGATTTGCGCAACCGGGCGCATCGCCACGCGCTTCAAAGCCTCCCGGCATTTCGCGACGCCACTATGATCCACGCTCCGGCGGCGGCTTCGAGCCTTGAGCATCGAGGCACGCCCGGCGGCTTCGGTCCACTCGCGTTGCGTTTCATGCCTTCCATTTCGATCATCATCCCGTGTTACAACCGCGCCGCCACGCTTGCGCGCGCGCTGCAAAGCTGCAAGGCGCAAGCCGAAGTCGCGCAAATCTTCGTTGTCGATGACGGTTCGACTGATGCTACGGCGTCGACCGTGCGCACCTACGCCATGCACGACGACCGTATCCGGCTCTTGCAGACGGTGCGTCACGGCGGCGCGGCGCGCGCGCGAAACTGGGCGGCACTGCATGCCAATACGCCTTTCGTCGCCTTTCTGGACGCCGACGATGAGTACCTGAGCGGCGCACTGAGCGCCGCGCTCGCCCATCTGGAGCAGCATCCGCACGCCGCCGCCGTGCGCCTCGATGCCGAATTCGCCGGCTTTCCGTCGCGCATCGTCCAGCATCCCGCCTTCGAGCGTCATGCTGCGGTGCTCAGCAACACCGTGTCGAGCAGCCTTGTGATCCGCCGTAACGCGTTTTTGTCGCTGGGCGGCTTCCCGATGGATGAAGTGTTTCGCCGTCACGGCGGCGACGATGGCGCGCTGTCCTGGGTGCTCAGCGATATCTTCGATCAGCGCCGTCTCTCGGACGCGAAACGCGTGCGCGTGCACTATCACGACCGGATTCACGCGGAAGACTTCCTGAACATCCAGATGGGTTTCGCGCAGGCGGACCAGCAGGTGGCCGATGAAACGTTGCGCGCGTCGCGGGCGTTCCTCGACGCCGCCCGCGCGAATCTGCGTCAACTGCGGGCGTTCGGGCCGGCTGGCTGACCCGCGGCGCAGTCATGCGGCGGCATGACCAGTCCGTCGCGCGGCTGTCAGCGTGTTTTGCTACAATCACGCCTCGTCTTCGAGGAGCGTTGCGACGGGTTTCTCCAATCCGCCAGGCTCGAAGGTGCTCAATACGGTTGGCTTTCACGCATCATTCGTGAGTCGACCGCACTGAAAAAACGGCGCTCACGTCTTTAATTTCTAGTCACTTTTAGAAAGGAGGGCGTGATGAACGCCGCAATTCCGCAAGATCAAGCCAACGATTTCGTCGTCGCCGATATGTCGCTTGCCGCCTGGGGCCGCAAGGAACTCGATATCGCCGAAACCGAAATGCCCGGCCTCGTCCAGACCCGCGAAGAATACAAGGCGCAGCAGCCGCTCAAGGGCGCGCGCATCGCAGGTTCGCTGCACATGACGATCCAGACGGGCGTGCTGATCGAAACGCTGACGGCTCTGGGCGCCGACGTGCGCTGGGCTTCGTGCAACATCTTCTCGACCCAGGATCACGCTGCTGCTGCGATCGCGCAGGGCGGCACGCCGGTGTTCGCATTCAAGGGCGAATCGCTCGACGAATACTGGGAGTTCTCGCACCGCATCTTCGAATGGCCGAACGGCGAATTCGCCAACATGATCCTGGACGACGGCGGCGACGCCACGCTCCTGCTGATCCTGGGCGCCAAGGCTGAAAAGGACCGCTCGGTCATCGCCAAGCCCACGAACGAAGAAGAAGTCGCGCTGTACAAGTCGATCGAAAAGCACCTCGACATCGACCCGACGTGGTACTCGACGCGCCTGTCGCACATCAAGGGCGTGACCGAAGAAACCACCACGGGCGTGCATCGCCTGTACCAGATGGAAAAGGAAGGCCGCCTGCCGTTCCCGGCCATCAACGTCAACGACTCGGTCACCAAGTCGAAGTTCGACAACCTGTACGGCTGCCGCGAATCGCTCGTGGACGGCATCAAGCGCGCGACCGACGTGATGATCGCGGGCAAGATCGCCGTGGTCGCAGGTTACGGCGACGTGGGCAAGGGCTGCGCGCAATCGCTGCGCGGTCTGGGCGCAACCGTGTGGGTCACGGAAATCGATCCGATCTGCGCGCTGCAAGCTGCGATGGAAGGCTACCGCGTCGTGACGATGGAATACGCCGCCGACAAGGCCGACATCTTCGTGACGGCCACCGGCAACTTCCACGTGATCGGCCATGACCACATGAAGGCGATGCGCCACAACGCGATCGTCTGCAACATCGGCCACTTCGACTCGGAAATCGACGTTGCGTCGACGCGCCAGTACCAGTGGGACAACATCAAGCCGCAAGTCGACCACATCATCTTCCCGGACGGCAAGCGCGTGATCCTGCTGGCCGAAGGCCGCCTCGTGAACCTGGGCTGCGCCACGGGCCACCCGTCGTTCGTGATGTCGAACTCGTTCACGAACCAGACGCTCGCGCAGATCGAACTGTTCTGCGAAGGCCAGAAGTACGAGAACAAGGTCTACGTGCTGCCCAAGCACCTCGACGAAAAGGTCGCGCGTCTGCACCTGGCGCGCATCGGCGCGAATCTGTCCGTGCTGTCCGACGAACAGGCTTCGTACATCGGCGTGGAAAAGAACGGTCCGTTCAAGCCGAATCACTACCGCTACTAAGCGCGTCGTTACGGCTCGATACAAAAGCGCTACGAGGTGGCCCGATTTTTTAAGCCACCTTTAAGCGACCGGCCCGATGCTGTGCACACGCCCGCGCGCTATTTTTAACGTGCGCGGGCGCACCGCATAACCACGACGCAAGAGGAAAGAGGACCTATCCATGACCGTACTGCTCACCTGGCTTGTCAATGCGCTCGCGCTGCTGATCATCACGTGGCTCGTACCGTCGATCCACGTGCGCAGCTTTGGCACCGCGCTCATCGTCGCGCTCGTGCTCGGCCTCATCAACGCCGTGCTGCGCCCGGTGCTCATCGTGCTGACGCTGCCCGTGACCATCCTCACGCTCGGCCTGTTCATCCTCGTGGTGAACGCGCTGTGCTTCTGGCTGGCCGCGTCGCTGCTCAAGGGCTTCGAGGTGTCGGGATTCTGGTCGGCGTTCTTTGGCTCGATCCTCTACAGCATCGTCTCGTGGCTGCTGTCGGCGCTGATCTTCGGCAACCGCAGCCTCGGCTGACGCACGCATGGCCGAGGCCTCGCGCTTCGGCCTGCTTATCAAGAAAAGCGATCATGAAACCGATCGAACTCTCATTCGAATTCTTCCCGCCGAAGACCGCGGAAGGCGTCGAGAAGCTGCGCGCCACGCGTGCGCAACTGCTCATGCACAAACCGCGCTTCGTGTCGGTGACTTTCGGCGCGGGCGGCTCGACGCAGCAGGGCACGCTCGACACCGTGGCCGAAATCGCCAAGGAAGGCGTCGATGCGGCGCCGCACCTGTCGTGCATCGGCGCTACGCGCGACAGCCTGCGCGACATCCTGAGCCAGTACCGCTCGCATGGCATCCGTCACATCGTGGCGCTGCGCGGCGACCTGCCTTCGGGCATGGGCGAGATGGGCGAGCTGCGCTACGCGTCGGATCTGGTCGCCTTTATCCGCGAGGAAACCGGCGACGCGTTCCATATCGAGGTGGCCGCTTATCCGGAATATCACCCGCAGGCGCGCTCGCCGCGTCACGATCTGGAAGCGTTCGCGCAGAAGGTAAAGGCGGGCGCGGACTCGGCGATCACGCAGTACTTCTTCAACGCGGATGCGTATTTCCGCTTCGTCGAAGACGCGAAAAAGCTCGGCGTCGATATCCCGATCGTGCCCGGCATCATGCCGATCACGAACTACACGCAGCTCATGCGCTTCTCGGAAATGTGCGGCGCGGAAGTGCCGCGCTGGGTCGCGAAGCGCCTGGAAAGCTATGGCGACGATCGCGAATCGATCCGCGCGTTCGGCCTCGACGTGGTGACGGACCTGTGCCGCCGTCTTGTCGATGCGGGCGCGCCCGGTCTGCACTTCTACACGCTCAACGCGGCGGGTGCGACCAAATCGATCTGCGAGCGGCTGGCGCTCTGATTGCGTCGCTTCCCTGATGCAGACGAACCGCGCGGTTCCCGGAGTTTCGGGCCGCGCGGTTTTTTTATGGCTGACGCAAAGTTGCCTGATGGTTGTCTGATGCTTGTCTGACGGAGGTTTGACAGGTATCAAGATGGAACTTACGAGACGGTGCCGATAATCGAAGGTTATCTATTCCCGATAGCCTGGTCGCGCTACCGTTTTTCCAGCCGATGCGGGCCGCTCACATGACGTCCTCTCGCGCTCACGATCCTGCTGCTGCTTCCGTCCAGACTCCCGCACTTACCCTTGCTGACGCGCTTGCCGCGTGGCACAGCGGCGAACATGACGAGGCGCGCCGCTGTTGTGCACAACTGCTCGAAGCCAATCCGCACGACGCCGATGCCCTGCATATGGCCGGCGTGCTTGAACTCGGACGCGACAACCTGGCTGCCCGCACGCTGATCGAGCGCGCCCTCGCGCTGCGCGAAGATCCGCATTTTCTCGTGAACTTTGCGCTCACTTTCGGCGGCGACGTGCAAACCGACCGGGCTATCGCCGCGCTGAACCGCGCGCTGGCGTTGCAGCCCGATTTCACGCAGGCGCTCAACAATCTGGCCAATCTCTACGATGCGCGCGGGGAACGCGAGCGCGCCGTTGCCATGCTGGAGCGTGTCGTGGCGCTTGATCCGGCTTATAGCGTGGCGCACTACAACTACGGCAGCCTGCTGCTCGCGCTGGGCGATCTCCCGCGCGCTGAAGCCGAATTGCGTCGCGCGATCGAACTCGACCCGCGCCACATCGGCGCCTGGAACAATCTGGCCAACGTTTTCATCAAGGCTAATCACAGATCCCAGGCGCTGGCGCTGCTGGAACACGCATGCACGTTCGCGCCGGATTCCGTCGATCTACTGACGAATCTAGGCAGCCTGCTGCGTCATGTCGGCCGCGTGGAGGAAGCCAGGAGCGCGCTGGAGCGTGCGCTGGCCTTGTCGCCTGGGCAAGCGGGCGCGTGGAACAACTACGGCAACGTTCTCGTCGACCAGAACGACGCTGACGGTGCGCTGGACGCATTCGCGCGCGCCATCGCATTGCGCCCGACGCTGGCCGACGTATGGGCCAACTACGGCAACGCGCTCAAGGCGGCGGGCGATATCGACGCGGCGCTCGACGCCTACCGGCGCGCAGTCGACTATCAGCCGGACAACTCAAACGCGCACTCCAACCTCGTCTTTGCCGGGTTGTTCGCCACCGAAGACGGCATGGCGCTGCGCGTCGAAGCCGAGCGTTATGCTGCATGCCACGACGCACCCTATCTGGCCGTGCCGGCGCGTCACGCGAATGTGCCGGACCCGTCGCGGCGGCTGCGCATCGGTTATGTCTCGCCGGATTTCCGCACCCACTGCCAGGCACTCTTCACGCTGCCGGTGTTTGCGCAGCATGACCACGCGGCCTTCGAGATCTTCGCTTATTCGAGCGCACAGCCCGACGCGGTCACGCAGCGGCTCGCCGCGTTGTGCGATCACTGGCGCGACGTGCGCGACCTGGACGACGCGCGCCTTGCGCAGCAGATCCGCGACGACGGCATCGACGTCCTCGTCGATCTCACCATGCATATGGCCAACACGCGGCGCGCGCTGTTCGCGCGGCGGCCCGCGCCGGTGCAGGTCGCGTGGCTCGCTTATCCCGGCACGACGGGCAGCCCGGCGACTGGCTGGCGGATCACCGATCCGTGGCTCGATCCGTTGAACGTGCCCGGTATCGACGAGCAATACAGCGAACGCTCGCTGCGTCTGCCTGATGCGTTCTGGTGCTACGCGCCGCTCGAAGCGCCGCAGCCCGTGAGCGCGCTGCCGGCGCTCACGGCAGGTCAGATCACGTTTGGCTGCCTGAACAACCCCTGCAAGCTCACCGACGGCACCTTCGCGCAATGGGCGCCGGTGCTGGCGGCGCTGCCCGACTCGCGCCTTGTGCTGATGGCGCCGCCCGGCTCTGCGCGCGAGCGCATTCTGGCGAAACTGGCTGCGCATGACATCGATGCGGGCCGCGTGCGCTTTGTGGGCTTCCAGGCGCGCGAGGACTATCTGCGCACCTGGGCGCAGGTCGACATCGCGCTCGACACCTTTCCTGCTAACGGCCACACGACCAGCCTCGATGCTTTCTGGATGGGCGTGCCGGTGCCCACGCGCGTGGGTCGCGTGGCAGCGGGGCGTGGGGGGCTGTCGCTGCTCGCCAATCTCGGCTTGCTGGAACTCGCCGCGCACGACGACGCGCAATACGCGGAAATCGTCATCGCGCTCGCTCGCGATCTGCCGCGCCTGGCCGCGCTGCACGCCTCATTGCGCGCACGCCTGCAGGCTTCGCCGCTGATGGATGCACCGCGTTTCGCCCGCAACATGGAAGCGGCATACCGTCTGATGTGGCGCGACTGGTGCGAGCGCCGCGAGTCTGACCTCGCGTGAAATAACCGTGCGCCCGAGTCAGCTATTCGACTGATCGGGGGGCTGGCGCAGCGCTTGCGCAGCCCCTGAGCGCCGTGTCGGGCGGCGGCCTCCACGCGAACCCGAACGCTGACAATCACGTGAATTACCGCGCGAATTTCGTGCAACCGCGGTCAAAAATTCCCACGCAGCGGCAAAACAGGCGATACCGCGGCCCCCAACCCGCGCCAAAGCAGCCGGAGCGCCGCAAAAAGGAGGAGACAGCGCCAAGTAATAACGACGAAAAATGCGCCAAAGGCGGGCTTGCGCAAGCCTGTCAAGCAGGCGTTTTCCACGAGAGACGGGCCTTTTTGGCTACCTTGTGAGTCCAGCCCCCGCTCTTGTAAGATCGCGCTACGCTGGCTACGGCCGGCACCGAACTGGAGGAAACATGAAAGAAAACAAACTGTTGCGAGCTGCACGAATGACGTCTCTCGTGACGCTCGCAGCGGCATCGATTGCAGGCAGCCCGCTCGCGCATGCCGAGGGCAGCATCCCGAACAAGACGCTCGTCTACTGCTCGGAAGGCAG